>NZ_JBVJND010000023.1:0-175708 GCF_055583825.1 Streptomyces sp. NPDC104367
TCGGCCCAGTCCTCCACTTTCAGCACCCTCCAGATCATCAAGGGGGGTTAATTCTGCGGGAGCACCTGGGGGTCATTCTTACGGGAGCAACGACACGGGCGTTAAGGGGCGGCGGTGCCTGCCCTTCGGGACGCTCCGCACTCTGGTGAGGGAGACGGCGCGGCGGATACGGTTGAGCACGCTGTTCAGCTCCTATCGCTGATGGCCCGGTCCCCCGACATCGCCCGTCGTGGGGGCCGTTTTGCGTACGACCGCCCAAAGGGTGCGGCCGTTCAAGCTGGTGGCAAGGAGCCCGAACCGATCGGCCTCGGCCACCACGTCCAGGACCTCCCGCCATGTCTCGGCAGAGACTGATTCCGGTATCTCCGCTTCCACCGAGGTGTGTCGGGGGTGTTCCTCCACCCGCGTGAGGAGCCCGAGAGCGGACAGCCGGGCGGCGATGGCCGCCGCGCTAACTCCCGAAGCGGGCACAGGGCAGCCTCCGTCACCGGCGATCACTTTGAGTGAAGCTAGTTAACTAGATTAGAGCTAGTGGACTAGATTTTCCATATGCCTGAGCAGCCGCCCTATCTCCGCATCGCCGACGAGCTTCGGCAGCGCATCGCGGAGCACGTATGGGAGCCGGGGGACCGTCTGCCGTCCCGCGCCCAGATCGGCCAGGAGTACGGCGTAGGTGAGAACGTGGTCCGCCGGGCGCAGGAGTTGCTGATCTCCCAAGGTGTGCTGGAAGGCCGCGCCGGATCGGGCACTTACGTCGCCGAGCCCCGGCAGCGGGTCCGGGTCGTCCGGTCAACCGCCCGCGAGCAGCCCAGCGGATCGCCGTTCCGGGCCGACATGAAGGCCGTCGGCAGGCAAGGGGATTGGGAGAGCCGGACAGACGCCAAGGTGCCGGCGCCGAGGGAGATCGCGGCGCGACTCGGCATCGCCGAGGGCGAGTTGTGCGTCCGGACGACCTACGAGTTCCTGGCGGACGGCAGACCGGTGCAGTTGTCGACGAGTTGGGAGCCGTACGACCTCACGGCCGGCACCCTCGTCGTACTGCCCGAAGGTGGGCCCCACGCGGGCACCGGGGTCGTGAACCGCATGGCCGCGATCGGGATCACGGTCAGCCATGCCGTGGAGCAGCCGGAGCCGAGGCAGGCGACCGCCGAGGAGGCGTCGCTACTGGGCATCCAGAAGGCCGCGCTCGTGACGCACATCCGGCGGACGTACTACAGCGACGACGGGCGGCCCGTGGAGACGGCGGACATCGTGGTGCCCGCGGCTCACTGCGAGATCGTCTATGAGATCCCGATCAATCGTTAGCCGAGGTCAGAGGCCGACATCTGACATCCACGGCTGACATCAACGAGGCCGGACGGCGGCATACAGCAGCACCCCCGCACGACCGTCGGATCAGCAGCCAACGGCCCCAGAGGCGGGCGTGGATCGAACTCCTAAAGCGGGTGTCGCAGGTTCGAATCCTGCCGGGGGCACCGGGCAAAAGACCCCGGGCCGATCATGGTCCGGGGTCTTCGACGTCCGGTTTTGCGGGCGGTCAGTCCCGGCTGGGGCGCATCGCCCGGAGGAGCCGGTCCATGTGGCTCATGGCTTCGTGCTGGGCGTCCTGGGCGGCGTGTGCGCGTCCATGGTGATGCTGATCTGGTGTCCGAGGATCCCCATCATGGCGCGGGGCGCGACCTCGGGCGCCATGAGGAGGGTGGCGGTGCTGTGGCGGGCGTCGTGCAGTCGGATGGTGCGGAGGCCGGCGGGCTCGGTGACGTGGGTGAAGGAGCGGTAGAGGGTGCGCGGCTCGACTGGGAGGGGCGGTCGAGTGGAACCGGGCACCCCGTGTATGCACTTGAAGGCGTATGCGCGGAATGAGAGTTCGACGTCATTGCGGTCGGTCGGTGGTGGTTGGACGGTCGACCGGATCGTCCATGTGATGCGCGTGCCGGGCCGCTAGGGTGCGGCTCCTCACCCTGGGATTGAACCTCGGGCATGCTCGCCTGCAGCGAGTGCCTACACAACCACCGGGGCTTGAACGTCAACGATGCCACCGGGGATGAGGACGGTGTCGAGGCGGATGCGAGATCTGCCTAGGCCCTGAAGCCGAACGCGTCACCCATGCCCTGCAGCAGCGCCCATGCCAGCAAGTGAGTCATGGCTTTCCCCCTACTGGTTCAAGGTCCGAACGACCGTGGCGCGCTCCACGGATGGGAGCCGGGGCGGGGGTGGATTGAGGTCGCAGTGGCAGTTGTGCATCGATCAGGCGCTTGAAGTGCGACTTTGCGGAATAAGGCTGAAATGCACCCTGTTTGAGTGATGTAGCGGCCACTCACACTCGGAAAATGGCGGTCCTCCACAGTGTCAGCCGGCCTGAGTGCCTGTTGTGCTCCTCGAACGGGCCCGACGTTCGCGAACGCGGACGGATCATTCCCCTGTGCGCCGAACTCTGCGACAGGTGCTGGAACCAGGTCGCCAACGAGCTTGCGTTGAGCGAGGGCGCCACAGCTGCGCCCGACCCCGAGTTCGATCCGGATGACGTGGAATGGGTCGAGCCTCGCACATGCCGGCATTGCCATGCTCCGGTCCGGTGCTACCCGACGAACTATGACCGTTGGGTTGAACTGGCCACGTTCGAACTCCCCGCGAAGAAGGTGCCCCCCAAGCACCGCTGGCGGCTGACGAGCCGGAAGGCCGCGTACAGCCCGATCGAAGTCGAGCGGGTGGCCGTCAGGATCGGAGCCGTCGATCCCACGCCCGGGGAACCCGTCATTCCCGCTCATGAGTTCGTGTGCCTCAGGCAGGAGGCATGACCGTGCCACTCTCGTGCCGCAACACCCTGGGCGTGATCAACCAGCCCCGTCCCTGAAGCGGGTGCCACCGGACGCCGGAAGAGCCCCTCTGGAGTGGTCTCCGAGGGGCCCTCTGGTTTGCGTGGGATGAAATGGGATGAAGCGGGATGAAGGGGAGCGTGTCGTCGTCAGGTGGCGGGCTCGGGAGTGCTGGGTGGCTTCGCGGGAAGCGTGTTGCGTGGATGCGATCGCCTCGGCGAGGCGGGTGGGTTTTCAGCGACTCGCCCTGGTCACGGCACCTGCGATGGGGCCGGGTGGGCTCCCGGCCCCATCGGGGTGGTCAGTGGCGGGGGGCCGGCTGGTTGCGGTTTTCGTCGCGGTGGTTGTCGTTGGTGCCGCGGTGGTCGCGGTTGTCCGTGCCGCGGTGGTCGCGGTCGTTGGTGCCGCGGTGGTCGCGGTTGTCGGTGCCTCGGTGGTCGCGGTCGTCCGAGCGGTGGCGGCCCCAGGTGACCTGGTCGACCACGCGGCGGTGGTCGTTGCGGAGGGTGGCCGTGTGGGAGCCGTTGTGCCAGACGAAGTGGCGGCGGTCCTGGTAGAGGTCCGTGGCGTTGTCGCGGCCCTCGCCGGTGTGGACGCGGACCGTGGCGCGGCCCTGCAGCCGGACGTGGCGGAAGGTGTAGGTGTGGCCGGCGTCGTCCGAGAGGGTCCAGTGGTCCAGGTTGACCACCCGGCGCGAGGTGTTCGAGACGTCCACCCACTCCTTGTTCAGGGCGCGGTTGGAGTGGTCGTCGCGGCCCGGGGAGTCGTTGTGCACGGCGCTGATGAACACGTCGCCGTGCGGGCGGACGGGGTACTGGCCGGCGGCCGCGGCCGGCAGCGCGAGCGCGCCCACGGCAGCGGCGGCCACGGCGGTGACGGCGGTCAGGCGACGGGCGGATGCGGATACGGACACGAGGTCCCCCTTCTCGGGCCGGGCACCCCCGGTGGGCGACTCTGGGCCACAGGTCACCCGGGGTGTCGGGCGGGTCGGCGACCGGTCGGCCGCACACCCACACCTTGCCCACCACCCGAAGAAGTTGTGGTGGTTACGCGTAGGTCGTGACTGTTTCTGGATATTTCCATGACCCTTGTATGTAAGGTTCATGTATGGGGTGAATGCGCCGTGTTGACGGCTTGTCGTCTCCTTGGTCCGTTGCGGCGTACGGGATCCACCCTGGTCGAGCCGACGTCGTCATGGGCCCCGGGCGGTCTGGCGTCACCCGAAAGTGAGTAACAGGATCTGCGCGGACGGCTCAGCCCGCGCCCGCCGACTTCAGTGCGGCCAGCAGGGTGCGGGCGTCCCGCACGGTGGGGTGGCGTTCGCCCAGGTGAACGGCGGCTTCGTCCAGCACCTGCCCGGCGTGGGCGACCCCGCCGGGCCGGTCGCAGCCGAGCATCGCGTGGGAGACCCGCAGGCGCAGTGTCAGGGGATGGTGTTCGCCCAGCCCGGTCCGGGCCTCGGTGAGGAAGGAGGCGCAGCCGTCGCGCGTCCGGGCCATGGAGCTGCCCTGCCGTTCCTGGTCTCGCTCCCAGTGGAGGACCCTGGTGGTGAGTTCGTCGGCGGCTCGGACCTGCGTGTACGGCAGTGTCTCGGCGCGGCGGGTGGCGTGCTCGGCGACCAGGGTCCTTGCCCGGTCGGGCAGGGGCGGCGGGCCGATGCTGCCGGCGGCGGCTCCCGGCACCAGCGCCTCGGCCACCTCGGCGGCCGTCGGGCGTCGGGCCGGGTCGGGGCGCAGGCACCGCCGGACCACCTCCGCCAGGTCCCGCGGCAGCCCGGTGAGATCGGGGGTGCCGGCCCTGATCGCGGCGACCACCGACGGCGTGTCCCGGCCCCAGGGGCTGCGGCCCAGGGCGAGGCGGGCGAGGACGGTGCCCAGGGAGAAGACGTCGCTCGCGGGTGTGAACGTGGGCTGCTCGCGCAGCTGCTCGGGCGAGGCGTAGGCGTAGGTGCCGGCGAAGCCGCGCCGTGGCTCGGTGAGCCGTTCGATCTGGGCGATGCCGAAGTCGATCACGCGCGGGCCGTCCTCGGTCAGCAGCACGTTGGCCGGCTTGAGATCGAGGTGGACGATGCCCTCGGCGTGGATGGCGCCCAGCGCGACGGCGATGCCCGCCCCCAGCGTGCGCACCAGGTCGGCGTCCAGGCGGCCGCAGCGCTCGGCGAGTTCCTGCAGCGAGGGGGCGGCCACGTAGGGCACCGCCATCCACGGGGTCGCCCCCTCGGTGTCCGCGGCGATCACCGGCACGGTGAACCGTCCGTCGACCCGCTGGGCCGCCCGCACCTCGTGGGCGAAGCCCTGCTTGATCGGGGGCGCCGCCGCGAGGTGCGCGTGCAGCGTCTTCACCGCGACCATCAGCCCGTCGGCGTCCTGGCACAGGTAGACCCGCCCGAAGCCCCCCTCGCCGACGCTCTCCAGCACCTCGTACGCGTCGAACGCCTGGGGCCCGTCCGTGTCGGCGGCGGCACCGGCACCGGGCCGGGCCCGTTCCATCTCCCGCCAGGTCCCGATGGCCGCGGCCTGCGCGTGCAGCGCGATCCTGCCGTCCTGGGCCGTGGTGGGGAGCCGCTTCCGCGTGTCCCGATCCGCCGTCGCGGGCTGGTCGTCCGCCACGACCACGATCCGCGCCGCGGCCTGTACACCGTCTTCGAACGTGTACGCCTCCATCTGTACGTTCGCGTCGCCGAGGCGGGAGACGTAGACGCCCGGGAGGCCCAACTCCGCGCACATGGCGGCCTCTTCGGGGGTGGGGCGCAGGTCGGCGCGGGCGAAGCAGAGGGCGGTCGGCTCGTATCCCCGACGGGTCAGGGGACGGAGGGTCCGCTGCCAGCGGCCCGCTGTCCAGGTGCGCCGAGTGGGCGCTTCCGTACCGTCGTTCACCAGGGCCAGGCAGGTCGCCTCGGCCGCGCCTGCCTCACGTGCCAGCACCGTGCAGGCCGTCTCCGGTGCCGCCTGCACCGTCTCCCCCAGCAGCGTCGCGGTGCGTGCCGCGACGCGCAGGACGGTGCGGCCTGCCGTCCGGGCCAGCTCGTCGCGCTGCTCGCGGAGCGCGTCGTACGCCTGCGACGAGCCCGGCATGTGGCCCTGGAGCTCCATGCACGCGAGGACCTGGCCGAAGCAGTCGACGGCCGTCGCGTGGTCCCCGGCCGCCACCGCCGCCTTCGCCTGGGCGACGCGGGCCGAGAGGACCTCGGAGCCGGCCGGGCCGTAGAGCTCCGCGGACCGTTCGGCTATGTGGCCGTACATGCGGACCGCGCGCGGGAAGTCCCCGGCGGCCTCGACCGCGGCGGCCGTCGCGAGGAGGTCCCGCAGCCCGTCCTGGCCGCCCTCGTTCCCGAACGGCAGGACGCCGGCGACCTCGGCGTAGCGCTGGCGGGCGATCCTGACCAGCTGGTGGGCGGGGCCGAGTTCACGCTGGGCGGTCTGGAGCATCTGGGAGAACGCCCGGAGCGCGGCCGCGTTGTCGCCGCTCTTCTGCTGCCAGTAACCCACCTCGCACAGCAGGGTGAGGGCGGTCTCGGTGCGGTTCTCGCGTTCGGCGGACCGGCGCATGGCCTCGTAGCGGCGTACGGCCTCCTCCGGGCGCCCCGACCTGCCGTGCCAGTGGGCGAGTTGGTGCCGGGCCAGCTCGGTGTCCGGGTGGCGTGGTCCCTGGACGCGCTCCCGGTCGGTCAACAGGCCTACGAACAGCCGGATCGCTGCTTCGGGTCGGCCCGACTCCCCTGTCCAGTGAGCCAGTTGGTGCCGCAGCGCCAGAGTGTTCGGGTCCTCGCGCCCCAGTGGGCGGTCCGCGCGGTCGACCAGTTGCGCGTAGCGTTCGGCGGCCTGCTCCGCGTCGCCCTCGTGGCCGATCCGCTCGGCCGCCGCGCCGCCCTCCCGTAGCGCCGCGACGGACTCGCCGGTCACCGGAGGCGTTTCGCGCTGTCTGCCCAACCACTTCATCGAGCCTCCCCGTTGGCCGTAGCCGGACGCGTGCCGAGGAGCCAGTATGCCTTGCCCAAACGTTTGCGCCAATCGTTTGGGCCAACCGTTTGGGCGGGGTGGTCGGATGAGGTGTGGTCGGGGTCGAGCGGCCTGGCCGATGAGTAACCGGGCGGTGGGGGCGGGGTGTTACGGCCGCGGTCTCACCGGAGGCCGGGGCCGACGGGGATGCCGGTGGAGGCCCGGACCACGAGGTCGGGGGTGAGGGCCTCCGAGGCGACGGGTTCGCCCGCGATACGGCGCAGGAGCAGCCGTACGGCACGACGGCCCTGTTCGGCCATCGGTGAGTGAACGCTGGTGAGCGGCACGGGCAGTTCGGCGGCGAGGGGGGTGTCGTTGAAGCCGGCCAGCGCGAGGTCCTGGCCCAGCCGCAGGCCCAGGTCACGGGCGGCGCCGATGGTGCCGATGGCCGCGAGGTCGTTGACGGCGAAGATCGCGGTCGGGCGGTCGGGGCCGCTCAGCAGCTCGACGGCGGCTCCGTGTCCGCCGGCCGCGTCGAAGCGGCAGTGCCGTACGCGGTGGGCGGGCACGGGGAGGCCGGCCTCGCGGTAGCGGTCGGTGAAGCCGGTGGTGCGGTCGGTGCCGGTGCTGGCGAAGGGCTCGCCGGCGATGACGGCCACGTGGCGGTGGCCCAGGGCCAGGAAGTGCTCGGCCACCAGGCGGCCGCCCAGCGGGTCGTCGCAGGTGACCGCGGGGTGCCCGGTGTCGGTACGGCGGTTGACGAGTACGAAGGGGGTGCCGTCGAGGACCGGGTCGGTCAGCGCGGCGCCGTCCAGGTGCGCGTCGCCGATGACGAGGCCGTCCACCCGGCGGCCCAGGATCATGCCGATCCGCTCGCGCTGGGTGGGGGGATCGTCGTGGGTGTTGGTGACGAAGGTGGAGATGCCCCGCCGGGTCGCCTCCTCCTCCATGCCCTCGTAGATGGTCGCCACGACGACCTCCGAGAGGCGGGGGAAGAGCACGCCGACGAGGTTGCTGCGCCGGGTGCGCAGGCTGGTGGCGTGCGGGTTGGGGCGGTAGCCGAGTTCGTCGGCGAGTTCGCGGATCCGCCGGGCCGTCTCGCCGGACGCGGCGCGGCCCTGCTCGCCGGAGGGGCCGTTGAGGACCCGGGAGACCGTCGAGACGTGCAGCCCGAGCCGGTCCGCGATCCCCCGCAGTGTCACCGGACCGCCGTCGCCCGCCATGCCCGTCTCCCACCTCGCCGCTTCCGAACCACCCGGCCCCATTCTCCCCAACGCCGTGAGGGAGTCGAGCCGGTGGGGGTGAGGGGAAGGACGAAGGACCGGAGGGAGGACGAGGACCGGAGGGAGGGACGAAGGGCCGGAGGGTGGGGGTGGGAGGGAAGAGGCCGCGAAGGGAGCAAGGGGACGCGTACGCGAAGGGGGCGGGGTGCGAAAGGGGCAGGGAGGGGCGGAGGGACAGGCGTGAAGGGGGGCGAGGGGGCCGAGGGTCGATGTCGCGGGCCGAGTCCGGGGCCGGGGTGAAGGGCCGGAGGTCAGGAACGGGGCCAGGAACGGGGGCCAGGGCGAGGGATCGCGAGGGGGCGGGGAGGACCGGAGGGAAGAAAACGCAAGGGGCGCGGGGTGAAGGGGAGGTGGGTGAGGGGCAGGGCAGGGCCGGGAGCGTGGGGGGCTCGCTCCCGGCTCTGGAGGGGTGGAGCTTGGGTGTTTGCCTGGCTCCTGGGCCTGGGGGGTCAGGACGGGGGGTGGAGGACTGCGTCGATGACGTAGATCGTGGCGTTCGCTGCCTTGATGTTGCCGCAGACGATGTTCGCCGTGCCGTTGACCTTGAAGTCGGTGCCCGAGCCCGACGTGGTCAGTTTGCTGCCCTCCACGGTCTTGAAGGAGCCGTTGGAGAGTTGGTCCGGGGTGATCCGCTGGTCCACGACGTGGTAGGTCAGCGTCTTCTTCAGCTCCCCCTGGTTGCCCAGCAGCGAGGCGAGCTGATCCACGGTCACCTTCTGGAAGGCCTGGTCGTTGGGGGCGAAGACGGTGATGTCCGGCTTCCCGTCGAGGTCGCCGTTCAGGTTCGCCCTGACCAGGGCGGACACCAGATGGCTGAGCTGCGGATACGCGGCCGCGGCCTCCGTGACCTTGTCCCTGGCCGTGCCGATCTTCTGGGCGAGCCCCGAACAGTCGGGACCGAACGTCCCCGAAGGACTCGGGGAGGCGTCCTGCGCCTGGCTCTGCGACGCCAGGCCGCCGAGCGCGAGCGGGACCGCGAGCACGGCCGCCGCGGCGGCCTTCGCTGTACGCATGCGGGTGAACCTCATCGCAACCTTCCTCCCGTGGAGGCGTGAAACTGCAGAGGTCAGAGGTCTGAGTGGGGAAGTCGTCGAACCGGTCGGGCGGGGGCGGGGCGGCTGCTACGGCGCCCGGCCCTGGACCGTCGTCCCCCGACCACCCAGCGAGCGTATCCAGCGGGTGCGCGTGACCGCATCTCGAGCCGGCCACGGCGCGCGGGGTGCGCCCGCACCCGGCACCATGGACGCAGTGCCCGACCGCCGCGCCGCGCCGCCGATCACGGAGGGCCGGGACGGAGGCATGATCGACATGGACGGGTTCGTCTTCGCGGTCGGCGGGTCCGCGCCACCGCCCCCCGCGGCCGTGCATGCCGTGGCCGCCCGTGCCGCAGCCGTGCATCCCGTGGCCGCCCGTGCCGCGGGAGCCCGTGCCGCAGCCGCCCATCCCATGGGCGCCCATCCCGTGGGCGCCCCCGCCGCACCACGGTACGGATGACGCCTCGGGACGGCCGGCGCGCGGAGGGCGCGGGCCCGTTCACGACGCGGCTCAGGTGGGAGCTGCCCGGCGGCGGTACGGCGGTCTGGGAGTCGCGGGCCGCACGCAAGCGCGGAACGCTCACGGTGCGCCCCGTGGGGACGGCCGAGGGACGCCCGCGCACCGCGGACCACGTGTCCGTCGTACGGCTGCGCAGGCTGAACACCGTCGCGGCGGTCTCCTTCTGCGTCGGCGGCCTGCTGTTCGCCCTCGGGGCCGGCCTCTCCCGGTTCGGTTCCGGCAGCGCCACGACGACGGCCTCGGTCTACTTCGTCGGGGGGCTGTTCTTCACCACCGGCGGCTACGCGTCGCTGCTGCAGGTGGTCAACGCGCCGCGGCGGGCCGACCACGGCGCCCTGCTGACCCGCGCGTGGCGATGGTGGCGCTACGAGCCCCAGCGCATCGACTGGCTGAGCGCCTTCACCCTGTTCGCCGGAACACTCGTCTTCGGCGTCAATCTCCTCGACTCCTTCCTGCACGGGCTCACCGTCCAGCAGATCAACCGGCTGATCTGGGCCCCGGACCTGATCGGCTGCGCCCTCTTCCTGCTCTCCGGGCACCTCGCCTTCGGCGAGATCTGCCACGGCTGGCCATGGCCGTGGCCCTGTCTGCGGGCGCGGAGCCTCGGCTGGTGGATCGTCGCGGTCAACCAGTTCGGCTCGTGGCTCTTCCTGGTCTCCGCCGTGGCCGCGTTCACCCGCCCGGTGACCGGCAGCGAGCTGAACACCGCCGTCGCCGACTGGGGAACCCTCCTCGGGGCGCTGTGCTTCGCGGCCGGCGGCCTCTCCCAGTACTTCGAGCGCCCCGCACCGCAGGAGAACACGGGAGCCGCGGGAGCGGCGTGAGCCATGTGAGCCGTAGTGACCGTCCGGGGTTCGGTCTCCGCTGAGGCGTCGGTGCCGAAGCCGTGCGGCGACCGGGCCGGAAGCGGATCGGAAGCAGGTCGGTTCTGGTCGCGGAAGCGGGCGCGCTGGTCGCATCGGAGGCGTCAATCGCGCTTCCGTGTCCCGCTGTTCACCTCCGGCCCGTGACGTTCCCGTACCGGGCGGGCCGCCGTGAGGGCGGGCGCGGTGCACTGCCGTGACCGCTGGAGAACTCCATGACCGATCCAGGGCTGACGCCGCCCGCCGAGCGTCCCGACCCGCTGTCCACCCATCGCGCGCCGCCCACCTACGGCCCTCCGGGGCTGATACCGCCCGGCGGCCCCGCCCGTACCTGGGGGTTCGTGGTCATCGCCGCGCCCCTGCTGCTCGCCCTGATCCTGAGCCTGGTCGGCGGCTCGGGCGGGGGCTCCGGATCGTCGGGGTCCTCGGGGTCGGCCGGCTACTTCGGCTCGGGGGTCTCGGGCTCGGACGGCGGCGGGACGACGACCGAGGAGCCGGACTATCCGACCGCGACGGCGACCGCCACGTCGCCGTACTACGGCACCGACACGGCCGGGGCGACCGCCACCGGGGGGTACACCGACTCGACGGACCTGTTCTCCGCCATCCCGAGCGCGACCGAGAGCGCGAGCACGGGCACGAGCACGGGCACGGGCACGGGCACGGGCGGTGGGCCGCGTGAGGTCGTCACCGCCTACTTCGCGGCGATCGACGCGCGGGACTACGAGACCGCCTGGGCCCTCGGCGGCAAGAACCTCGACTCCGACTACGACAGCTTCGTCTCCGGCTTCGCCACCACGCGGCAGGACACCATCGGCATCGTCTCCGTGACCGGCGCCGAGGTGCGGCTGACCCTCGACGCCCTCCAGACGGACGGTACGACGCGCACGTACGACGCCACCTACACCGTCCAGGACGGCGTGATCACCAGCGGCACGGCCACCCGGACCGGCTGACACCCACCCGCACGAGCGGAGCGCTGAACCACCATGGCCACACAGGTACTCGATCCCCAATCCTCCGGCCCCGCACCTCAGGAACCGCCGGAGCACCGCGTCTACGCGCGCACCAGGGCCACCCGGCTGCTGTCCGCGGGCACCTACCTCCACCCCGGCTACCGGCGCGCCGTCATCCGGGAACTGCTCCACCGTCGTTTCCGGGTCGTCGCGCCCTCCTACGGCTACGACGCCGTGTCCGTGCTCGCCCACGCCCTCGCCGCGCGCCGGCTGCGCCGCATCCAGTGGGCGGTCGCGGCGGGCTCGACGGTCGTGGACATCCTGCTGCTGAGCAACGGGGTGCTCAACCCGTCCGTCGGCGTCGTCCTGCTGTTCTGGGTGCCGTGGGCGGCGTCGTACCTGCGCCGGATCGTCACCCTGCACGTCCTGATGACCCGGGTGCGGGAGAGCGGCAAGGACGGCGGCTTCGACGGCGCCTGCCCGTCGCACGCCAGGCTGACCGCCGAACTCGCCCGCAAGATCGACCACGAGCAGGCCGGCCGCAGCGGACTGGTCTTCTACGGCGGCTACCGCCCGTTCGTCGGCGCGGGCCTGCCGTTGCGCGACTGGTCCAACGCGCAGTTGCTGCTCGGCGCCCCGAAGACCCGGATCATGGCGCGCAAGAGCGCGGACGGCGAACCGCCCGACCTCGACACCGTCGAGCGCAGACAGGTCGTGCCGTTCACCGTGCACGAGATCACCAGTGAGGTCGCCACCCGGCTGGCGGCCGACCTGCGCGACGAGGTCGGCCCCGAGGAGCGGATCGACGGGCTGACCGTCGAACAGCGCCGCTACACGACCGCGATCCGCACCAACGACCGCACCACCGGCGCCGGCTGGTCCCGGCTGCCCAGCGTGGACGACCTGCCCGGCGTGCACTGGCGGGAGGACTACGACGCGGCCCGCGAATACCTGTGCGTGCGCGTCGGGTCGTGGAACGAGGAGCTGGTGACCTCGATCTTCGTCGGGTTCGACCTCAAGGGCAACACGCTGCACACCGAGTTCTACACGTACGTGCTCGGGCCGCTCGTGGAGGACTTCCACCTCGTGGACCAGCTGCCCGCCGCCGTCGACGGGCGGCTGGCGGTGCGGGTGGCGTGGGACATGTGCGTGGGCGTGGTGCGCTGGTGGGCGATGCTGTGGCTGCTGCCGCTGCTGGTGATCCCGGAGCGGTTGCTGCCGACGTGGGTGGTCCGGTGGACCCGGCCCTGGCGGGTCAGGAAGGCCAGGCGGAACGCGATCGCGATGCTGCTGGCGAACCGGGTGACGGACACCAGCGAGCTGCGGCTGGGCCGTTACGTCAACCGCTGGCTCAACTGCGGTGCGCTGGCGAGCGTCCGGGAACTGGCGACCAGCGACACGTACCACCACTTCTTCCAGCAGTCGGACGCGGTGAAGTACATGCAGATCGTGGAGCGCCGGCTGCTCCAGAACATCCGCGCGTTCCTCGACGAGCACGACGTGGACCTCGCCGAGCACGACCGCGCGCAGACCAACATCCTGCTGGGCGACAACAGCCAGAACATCTTCGGCGGCCAGAACAGCAACTTCGGATACAACTACCAGCCGCAGAGCGGCGGTTCATCGGGGAAGGCGGGAGCGTGACCATGAGCCAGACCAATGCCGGCGACAACAACCAGATCGTGTCCGGCGGCCAGAACAGCGGGTTCGGGTACAACGTGTACAACACCCCGCAGCAGGACGACCGGTCCGCGGAGCGGGAGGCCGCGCGCGCCGCGCAGGCCCGCGCGGACTACGGCCGCAGCCGCAGCGTCTTCGTGGTGCACGGCCGTGACGAGCAGGTCCGTACGGCGATGTTCGGGCTGCTGCGGCGGCTCGATCTGCGCCCGCTGGAGTGGGAGCGGCTGGTGCGGGCCACGGGCGGGACCGCGCCGTTCCTCGGTGAGGTCGTCGCGAAGGCGCCGTCGCAGGCGCAGGCGGCGCTGGTGCTGCTCACCCCGGACGACGTCGCCAAGCTGCACCCGCAGCTGCTGGGCGAGCGGGAGCAGCCCTACGAGACCCGGCTGACGGGCCAGCCCCGTCAGAACGTGCTGATCGAGCTCGGCATGGCGCTGATGGCCTTCCCGGAGCGGACGATCATCGTGGAGGTCGGCCAGGTGCGGCCCGCGGCGGATCTCGCGGGGCGCAACGTGATCCGCTTCGACGGCACCGAGGCCGCCGTCGCGAAGATCGTCGAACGGCTCAAGGGCGCCGAGTGCGACCTCGACGACACCCGCCCCGACTGGCGCGACACCTCCCCCTTCACCAACCTGGCGGCCTACCACCGCCTGGCCTGACGGAAGGGGGGAAGCCGGCGGCGCAAGGGGCCCGCGGGGGGGCGAGGACGGGAAGGCCGGGAAGGATGGCCGGGGAAGGATGGCCGGGCGCTCGGGCCGGCCTCGCAGCCGGCCTCGCGGCCGGCCTCCTACCGGTTCGGCGGTTCCGTTGCCAGGGTCGAGAGGAAGGCCGCCAGTTCGCGCATGTTGATGTTCTCCGTCTCCTCCGGCCTGATGACGACGCGGAGTTCGCGGCAGATCGCGGACTCGCGGGACGAGGCCACGAAGGACATGAGGATCAGGTGGAGCAGGCTGTCGCGGTCGAGGTGGCCCAGCCGGGCCAGGCCGGAGCCGACCAGTGGCATGGCGACCGTCTCCAGCTGGGCGTGGGTGCGCAGCGCGGCCCACAGTCCGCCGAGCCCTTGCCACAGGTCCTCCACGCCGGAGGAGGCGACGTAGTCGTTGCCGATGCGGCTGTAGGCCACGCCGAACACCAGCCGCGGCCGGCTGCCCAGCACCGCCACCGTGCCGACCGGGTAGCGGTCGAGCTTGCCGAGCGGCTTGTCCGCGCGCGCTTCCCGGGCGACGGGCTCCGCCGGGGCGAGCGCCGCGTCCAGCTCCGCGTCGAGGCGGTGCGCGTCGCCGTCGTACAGGCGGTCCAGCAGCTGCGCCTGCACGCTGTCGCCGTTGATGACCCGGCCGCCGGCCGACAGCGTGTCGAAGGTGTCGCAGAACCCGACGACGAGGTGGGCCGGCTGGTCGAACACGTCGCCCGTCTCGACGACCACCGTGATGTCGGGCCGCCGGAACACCTGCCGCACCCGGCGCTGCGGCCGGGCCCGCAGCAGCCCCCAGGCCAGGCACGCCCCCACCGACAGCCCGACGGCCGCACCGGACCCGCTGTGCGGCACGAACGGTCCCACGACCTGGAGGACGGCGGACAGTCCGCCGAACGCCACCATCGTGTCGCGCACGAAGACCTGCTGGGCACGGCGCGAACCCCTCGGCAGCCGAACCAGTTGGCCGAAATCACCCGAACGCATGGTTTCCCCAGAGCATCATGGTAACCTGACGGTCACTGAGGCTGACGCAGAGTGACGCAGAACCGCCGGGGGGCGACGCGGATGGCCGGTGCGAGAGCGCGTATCCAGGTGAAGGTACTCGGCCCGGTCCAGCTCGAAGTCGACGGTGTACCAGTGCGGTTGACGCCGCTGACCGTACGGCTGCTGGTCCGCCTGGTCGCGGCCGAGGGCGAGGCGGTGCCGGTACGGCAGCTGCGCCGCGACGTGTGGGGACTCGCGGACGAGCCACGCCACCTGGACCAGCGCAACCGCAACGAGGTCCAGAAACGGGTCCTGGAACTGCGCCGGGCGCTGGCCCCCGGCCAGGACGGCGTGGGAACGCATGTCCTGCGCACCGAACAGCAGGTCACCGTGCACGGCCCGGAGACCGCCTACCGGCTGGCACTGCGCGCCGAGGAACTGGACAGCGCGCGGTTCACCGCGATCGTCAGCGGCGCCCTGCTCGCGCCGCCGGCCACCGCCGCGCACCGGCTCGCCGAGGCGTTGTCCCTGGTGCGGGGCCGGCCCCTGGCCGAGGTCGACGGCGAGGGGTTCGCGGTGCCCTTCATCCGCCGTCTGACCGTCCTCCAGGACACCGCGCGCCGTGAACTCGTCCGGGTGCAGGCCGACCTGGGGCGGCCCGAACTCGCGCTGCCGGTCGCCGAACTGATCGTCCATGAGCGTCCCGACGACCCCGAGGCCGCGCGGGTCCTGGACGCGCTGCGGGCGGAGCTGCGCGCCCGGCACGGTGACGAACTGCTGCGCTACCGGGTGCCGTTGCCCGGCCAGCGGGCCGATGTGGTGCTGGTGCGGGGGGACTTGTTCGAGCAGGCGGACTCCAACCTGGTGATCGGGTTCTCCGACACCTTCGACACGGAGACCGCCGAGGACCTCGTGATCAGCCGGGAGAGCGTGCAGAGCCAGCTGGTCGAGCGGCTGTTCGCCGGGCGGCGGCGCCTGCTGGACGACCGGCTGCGGGCCGGGCTGCGCACGGTGAAGCCGGTGGGCACCGAGCGGGTGCGGGCCAAGCCGCTGGGCCGGCGTATACGGTATCCGGTGGGCACGACCGTGGTGGTGCCGGTCGACGGCCGCCGGGTGTTCGCCACCGCCTATTCGCGGCTCGGCAACGACCTGGTGGCCCGCTCCAACCACACCGACCTGCGGCTGAGCCTGGAGAGTCTGTGGGCGTCGGTGGCGGTGCACGGCATGTTCAAGCCGGTCGCCGTGCCGCTGATCGGCTCCGGGCTGGCCCGGGTCACCGATCTGGACCGGGGGCAGCTGGTCGACCTGATCGTGGACTCGTTCATCGACGCCTGCCGCCACCACCCCGCGCTGACCCCCGAACTCCGGATCGTCATCAGGCCCGAGGAGCTGGCCCAGACCGACCTGACCCCGGTGGTCGGGCGCTTCCAGGACCTGGTGCCCGGGCCGCGCGCGGCGGACTGACGGCGGCGGTGGGACCGGGTGAAGGACCGGGCGCGCTCCCCGGGACGGCGGGCTGCTCCGCATCTCGGCTCCCCCTTCGCGGCGTCACCCCGCCGTCCGCGCCTCGCGCCGCTTCACCCGGCCCCACCGCTCCCCACGGGACCATCGCGTCCGCTTCCGCGGACACCCACCGACCGCTTCCGATCCGGTTCCGATCCCCGGCGTGCGAGAGGTGGCGGCCGGCGGTCATTCCGGTTCGCCCCGGGGCCCGGCCCGTACCGCCCGGCCCACCCGCGTGCGCAGCGCGACGAAGGCGGGTGAGCTGCGGGTGGTGATCTGGTCGCGGTCGCGCGGGAGGGCGACCGGGAGGTCGTGGGTGATGCGGGAGCCGGGGCCCGGGGAGAGGACGACGACGCGGTCACCGACGTAGACGCTCTCGTCGATGTCGTGGGTGACGAAGACGATGGTCGTGTCGTCGGCGCGGTGCACCTGGAGCAGCAGGTCCTCCAGGTCCTCGCGGGTGCCCGCGTCCAGCGAGCCGAAGGGCTCGTCCATGAGCAGCAGCGAGGGCCGGCAGACCAGGGCGCGGGCGATGGCGACGCGCTGCTGCATCCCGCCGGACAGCTCCCGGGGGCGGCGCCGGGCGACACCGTGCAGTCCGACGCGTTCGAGGATGGTCTCGGCCTCGGCCCGGCGGGCGGCGCGGGCGAGGCCCCGGCGGCGCAGCGGGAGCGCCACGTTGTCGCGGACGGTGAGCCAGGGCAGCAGCGAGCGGCCGTACTCCTGGAAGACCACCGCGAGCCGCTCCGGCACACCCCGCACGGGCGTCCCGTCGACCGTGACCGTGCCCTCCTGCGCGGGCAGCAGCCCGGCGATGGTGCGCAGCAGCGTGGACTTGCCGCAGCCGGAGGGCCCGACCACGCTGAGCAGTTGGCCGTCGGGCACGGTGAGGCTGATGTCGTCCAGGACGTGCTGGTCGCCGAAGTGGCGGCTGACGGAGTCGAGGCGCAGCATCCGTCACCCGGCCCGGTGCCCGCAGCGGTCGGCCTTCCCGAGCACGCGGGTGAAGTCGTCGGGCCGGTCGCGGAACATCCGCGGTTCCGTGGAGCCGGGGTTGCCGATGACCGTGGTCATGCCGTCCTCCCTCGGAGCAGACGTCTCTCGACGGCCAGCAGTCCGGTGTTGAGGAGATACCCGAGGGCGCCCAGCAGCAGCAGCGCCGACCACACCGTGAGCAGGTCGGAGCGGGTCTGGGCGTCGGTGAGCGTGAACCCGATGCCGTCGGCGCCGCCCGGCAGCAGCTCCGAGAACACCATCAGGATCAGGCACAGCGACAGGCTGAGCCGGAGCCCGGCGAAGACGCGGGGCAGCGCCGAGGGCAGGACGAGGAACCACAGCCGTTCGGGTGCGGTCAGCCGCAGCACGGCCGCCACCTGGAGCCGCAGCGGGTCGGTGGACCGGGCGCCCTCGGCCGAGTTGACCAGCACCGGCCACACGGCGCCGAGCGCGATCGAGGCGACCTGCATGGGCGTGCCGACGTCGAGGACGACGACGAGGACCGGCACCAGCGCGGGCGGCGGTACGGCCCGCGCGAACTGGAGCACCGGGTTGCACAGCGCGTACGCCCGGGGTGAGCGGCCCACCGCGATCCCCAGGGCGATCCCGGTGACGGCGGCGAGCGCGAACCCGGCCGCCATCCGGCCCAGGCTCGGCAGGATGGTGGCGACGGCGTCCGGGGTGAGGAACAGGTGGCCGGCGGGGCCGGAGAACCACAGGTCGCGGGCGTGCCGGGCGATCCGCAGCGGCGGCGGGAAGTACACACTGTGCCGGGCCCGGGCGCCCAGTTCCCAGCAGAGCACCGCACCGAGGAACACCGCCCAACGCAGCACCACGGGCACGGCGGCGCCCCGGAGCGGGACGGGGGCCGCCCCGGGGCGAAGGCGGTGGCGGTGGCGAAGACGGTGGCGAAGGCCGTGGTGGGAGCCGTGGCGAGGACCGTGATGGAAGTCGTCGCTAGGGCCGTGGTGGGAGCCGTGACCAGGGCCGTGATGGAAATCGTGGCGAGGACCGTGGGGGGAGCCGTGACCAGGGCCGTGGGGGGAGTCGTGGGAGGCGTCGTGGGAGGCGTCGTGGGGGGAGTCGTCCGGGGTCCGGGTCATGGTCGGCTCCGCCACGGCTTCGCCCGCGCCGTCGCCCCCGGCCCTGCCCCCGCCCCCGTCCCCGCCCGTGCGGGTTCGTGGTTCCAGGCGAACAGCCGGTGTTCCAGGGCGACCAGCGCGCTGTTGATCACCAGTCCGAGGCCGCCCGCCCAGACCACTCCGGCCAGTACGTCGCGGGTGCCGTCGGTCGCGCTCTGGGCCTGGGCGATGAAGATGCCGAGGCCCTGGCCGAAACCGGAGAGGATCTCCGTCGCGACGGCGAGGACGAGGGCGACCGCGGCCGAGATCCGTACGCCTGCGGCGATGAACGGGGCGGTGGCCGGCAGTTCCGCCCGCAGCAGCACCGCGAGCCGGCCGAACCCGAACGCGCGCAGGGTGTCCCCGGCCAGCGGGTCGGTATCGCCGAGGCCGTAGACGGTGTTGAACAGCACCGGCCACAGCGAGGCGTACGCGATCAGCGTCACCTCCGTCCGGACCCCCGACCCGAGCAGCAGCGAGACCAGGGGGATCAGCGCGACGGACGGCATGGGCCGCAGGAACTCGACGACGGCCCGGGCGGCGGCCTCCACGACCGGCACCGCACCCAGCAGCAGCCCCAGCGGCACGGCGAGCGCGCAGGCGAGCGCGAGGCCGAGCGCCCAGGCCCGCAGGGTCACCGCCACGTCGTCGAGGAAGACCGGGTCGCCCGCCAACCGCACGGCGCGCAGCAGGACTTCGGACGCGGGCGGCAGATAGCTGTGCCGGACGATCCCGGCCCGGGCCACCGCCTCGCAGATCCCGAAGGCCGCCGCCGCGCCGAGCAGGCCGAGCAGGAGTTCCTGGCGTCGGGTCATGTCGCGCGGTCTCATCTCACCAGCAGGGGTGCCGGGTCGATGTCCTTCGTCAGCAGTCCCTGGCCGCGCATGAGCCGGATCAGCCGGCGCAGGGCGGCGGGATCGGCGGTCGACGGATAGGCCGGGAGGTGGATCGACCTGGCCTGGTCCGCGGTCACCTTGGTGTACTCGGGCAGTTCGGCGCGTACGACCGCGGGGTCGCCGGAGGCCAGTTCGGACGCCGCCTCGACGGCACGCCGGAAGCCCTCGGCCGCCTTCGGGTGCTTCTTCACGAACGCGGCCGTGGTGACGTACCCGCTGGCGGGCAGGCCCTTCGCCGGTCCCGAGTCGCCGTCGAGCAGCACCCGGGCGCCCAGTTCGCCCTGGATGGCCGTGTCGAAGGGTTCGACGGCGTGTACGGCGTCCACCTGGCCGCGCTCCAGGGCGGCGCCCATCTGCGGGAACAGGATCTGCCGGTACTCGGGGCGCCCGGCGTGCAGGGCGTCGAGGATCGCGTTCAGGGTCAGGGACTGGATGTTGTTCAGGACGGCGACGGCGACCTTCTTGCCGGCGAGGTCCGCGGGCGACCTGAGGGCGGAGTCCCCGGGCACGAGGACGTCCATCATGTGCGGGGCGATCCGCACGCCCTCGGCGAGGATGCGCAGGTCCAGGGTGCCCTTCTCGTACGCCTGGAAATAGGTGACGTAGTTCGCACTCGCGATCACGTCGACCTGGCCCTTGAGCAGTGCGGGCAGCGCCTGGATGCTCTGCTGCACGGGCTGGATGCGCACCTCCAGGCCCTCCTTGGCGAACAGGCCGCGGTCCCGGGCCAGATAGAGGGCGGCGGAGTCGGCGAGCGGCAGCGCGGCCACGGTCAGCTCCTGCCGGCCGGTCCCGGAGCGCGAGGTGCCGCCGCCGTCGCAGCCCGCCAGGACCAGCACCGCCGCGGCGAGGAGCGCGAAGCGTTTGATTCCCGAACGTGATCGGCGTAATCGGCGTGAGCGCATGTCGGCATGACTACCCGAATTTGTCATGATCGCTACAGATTCGACGCGGTTTTCGGGGTCGCGGGGAAACTCCGGCACCCGTCCGGCCCCTTGCGGATGCCCGGGGCGGGCGTGCGCGGTGCACTGGGAGTGCAGGTACGGACGGAAGGCAGCGCTCATGCGAGAAGCCCCCTCACGGCGCGCGTTCCTGCGCCGGTCCGCCGCGGCCGGGCTGGTCACCGCCGTACCGGGACTCGCGCTCTCGGCGTGTGCCGGGGCGAAGGAGACCCGGGCCGCGGCGGCCAGTCCGGGGGCGGCCACCCCCGGCGCGAGCGCCCCGGCGGGCGGCGGTGGCCTCACCGCCAACGGCTACGGGCACACCGACGCCGACTACGCGCGGGCCGGTCTCACCCCGGGCAGGGTCCAGCAGTGGGAGGACGGCTTCCGCACCGCCGCCGGCAACGACGACCCGGACGTCTTCGAGTGGTGGTACTCCGACTTCACCGGTGACGACGGCACGGTCGTCTCCTTCACCCTGAGCACCCGGCACGACGACGGCTTCGTCCCGGAACCGGGCGAGGCCGGGCGCAGACCCAAGTCGGCCGTCATCGTCACCGACCCCGACGGCACCAGCCACGGCGGGACGCAGAGCCACGAGTGGAGCGAGTTCGCCGCCGCCGTGGACCGCTGCGACGTACGGCTCGGCCCCTTCACCTTCAGCGGCGACCTGAAGACGTACCGGATGAAGGGGCGTTCGGGCGACGTCGGTGTGGACCTGACGCTGACGAGTCTGGTGCAGCCGTTCCGGCCGGGCACCGGCCTCATCTACTTCGGCGACACCGACCACCACTTCGGCTGGCTGTGCGTGGTGCCGTCCGGCACCGCCACCGGCACGGTCACCGTCGACGGAGAGCAGCGGTCCTTCTCCGGCCACGGCTACCACGACCGCAACTGGGGCAACCGGCCCTTCCCGTACGGCGTCGAGCACTGGCGCTGGGGCCGCGGCAACGTCGGCGCGTACTCGGTGATCGGCGCCGACCTGCACCTGCGCGAGGAGTACGGCTCCGCGGTCGTCCCCGTCTTCCTCGTCGACGACACCGGGAGCGGCAGGCGCCTGGCCGGCGCGTACGGCACCGAGAAGGTGACGGCCACGGAGTCCGACCCGGTGCCCTACGACGACCCGGCCTATCCGCGGGACTACTACGGCAAGGTCCACTGGGCCTACCGCGACGGCGCCGACCGGGGCGACTTCACCTTCACCGACACCGACCGGAGGATCGTCTCCCGGCAGTACCTGACCGAGCCCAGCGAGGCCCAGCGGACCGCGCTGGAGCAGCTCGGCATCGACGAGATCTGGTACACCCGGTACGCCACGGAGAACGACCTGGACCTCGACATCGCCGGCCACCGCGCCTCCGGGACCGGCACGGGGACCCTGGAGGCCGCCCAGTTCGGACTGGCCGCCGCCCCGCCCAGGACGTCCCACGACTCCGGTTCTCCGACGCCCGGCTCCTGAGGACGGGCCGTCCTAGGGGGTGTCCAGCCGTCGGGGTGCCTTGGCGAGGTCCCTCGCCCGTGCCTTCTCCGCGGAGGTGGGGAAGAGGGGCGGCTCGCCGGGGCGGACGGCCGGCTGCGGGACCGGGTGGCCATGGGCACCGCCGGCGGGCGGGACCGGGAGTCCGCGCGGCACCGGGGGTCCGGCGGCGGCGCGGGCGACCGCCTCCAGCAGGACGGTACGGGCCTCCTGCTCGGCCAGGCCGTACACCTCCCGCCGGGCCGGGAGGGCGAGGGCGGCGGGGAGCCGGGCGGGGTCGAGGGGTTCGACCACCAGCGGGACGAGACCGCCGGGCAGGGACCGGTCCGCCGTCCGCTCCGCCCCGGTCGGCTCCTTCCTCGCCGGCTCCTCCGCCGTGGGCTCCGCCCCCGCCCCGTGCGCGGGGCCGTAGCGGTGCGGGGAGAGCAGCACCAGCACCACGGCGGCGCTGTCCGGCGCCGCGTCCGCCACCACCTCGTAACCGGCCTCCCGCAGGTGCCGGGCGGCCCACTCCGCCCAGATCCGGTCCGGCCGGGCATGGTCGATGAAGACCGGCCCGCTCGCTGAAGTCACCCGTGCCTCCCCCGCCGACGTCACCTCACCGCCATGATTCCCCATACGCGGCGCCCCGGCTTTCTTTACGCACTCCTGACGCCGGTCCCGCATCCGGGCGGCGTCGGCCGGTGTCCTCCTCATTGGTCCGGATTCTTGTCCGGATCACGTCGAGAACGGAGTGTGTGCTCATGGACGGCGCCGTCGTAGGGGTCGTACTGGCGGTCGTACTGGCCCTGCTGGTGCTGCGCAGCGGGATGCGGGTGGTCAACCAGGTGGAGCGCGGGGTGGTGTTCCGGTGGGGCAAGGCGCTGCCGGAGCACCGGCAGCCGGGGATCACCTTCCTCGTCCCCTTCTCCGACCGGATGCGCAAGGTGAACGTGCAGGTGGTCACGATGCCGGTGCCCACGCAGGAGGGGATCACCAAGGACAACGTGTCGGTGAAGGTGGACGCCGTCGTCTACTTCCGGGTCGTCGACCCGATCCGCGCGGCGATCGAGGTGCAGGACTACGTCTTCGCCGTCGGCCAGGTCGCCCAGTCCTCGCTGCGTTCCATCATCGGCAAGAGCGACCTGGACGACCTGCTGACCGACCGCGAGCGGCTGCACGAGGGGCTCGCCCTGATGATCGACAGCCCGGCCGCCGAGTGGGGCATCCACATCGACCGCGTCGAGATCAAGGACGTACAGCTGCCGGAGTCGCTGAAGCGGTCGATGTCCCGGCAGGCCGAGGCCGAGCGGGAGCGGCGGGCCCGGGTCATCACGGCGGACGGTGAGTTCCAGGCCGCCCAGCAGCTCGCCAACGCCTCCCGGATCATGTCCGACTCGCCCGAGGCGATGCAGCTGCGGCTGCTCCAGACCGTCGTCGAGGTCGCCGCCGAGAAGAACTCCACGCTGGTGATGCCCTTCCCGGTCGAGCTGCTGCGCTACTTCGAGCGCGCGACCAAGCGGCTCGACCAGGAGGTCGAGAAGAACGAGATCGAGAAGAGCGGACGGGACGGCCGCGCGGACGGCCCCGGCGGGGGCGACGGGAACGCCACCGGGGACGGCCTCGGCGCTGGGCTCGGTGAGGGGCTCAGGGCCGGGATCGAGCAGATCGCCGCCGTGGCCGACAGGTTCGGGCCGGCCGCGGGGCTCACGGCCCCGAGGGAACCGGCAGCGGAGCCGGCCGATCCCGCCGAGCGGCCGTAGCGAGCGCCAGCGTCACGGCGAGCGACGCGGCCGCGACGAGTGTCATCGCGCTTGCGGGCGAGGTGAGTTGTGCCACCGAGCCCGCCAGCGCGGCGCCCACGCCCTGCATGGTCAGCATGCCGGCCGAGTGCAACCCGAGGGCGTGGCCGCTGAGTTCGTCGGGGGTGAGGGACATCAGCCGCTCCTGGAGGACCAGGCTGGCCGCGAAGCCGACGGCGGCGACGGTGACGCAGACCGCGGCGAGCGCGAGCGGCGGGTGCAGGGCGAACACCAGGTAGGGCGCGGCCAGCAGCAGCCGCAGCGGGACGTCCAGCCGGGGGCGCAGCGCGGGCGGCACGAACCGGCCGACGGCCACGTCGCCGGCGAACATGCCCAGCGCCCCGCAGGCGAACAGGGCGCCGGCGGCGTGCGGGGCGTAGGAGACGTAGAGGGAGTCGCAGCCGACGACCAGCCCGTTGGGGACCCACAGGCCCAGGTAGGTGAGGCGGCGCGGGCGGGAGGACCACAGCAGGGCGTTGGTGCGCCAGGTCGCCGCGACGGACGGGCGGCCGGCGGCGCGTGGCGGCCGGGCGGTCAGGCCGAAGCGGGTGCCGAGCGCCGACGCGGTGTAGAGCGCGGCCGCCAGCAGCAGACAGGACCGCGGGGACAGGAGCGCCAGGAGGAGGCCGCCGAGCGCGAACCCGGTCACCTGCATCAGCCCGTTGACCATGTTGAACACGGAACGGCCCAGTACGTAGCCGTCCTTGGAGAGGATCTCGGTCAGCAGTCCGCCGCGCACCCCGCCGCCCAGCGAGGCGACCAGGCCCTGGGCGACCAGCACCGCGAAGACGGCCGTGACCGGCAGGCCGGGCAGTGCCAGGGCGGCCGTGGCGGCCGCGAAGCCGAGGCTCATACCGGTGAGGGTGGCGCGCGGGGGCAGCCGGTCGGCGCCCGAGAGCAGCAGCGTGGCCCCGACCACCTGGGCGAGCTGCGGTCCGAACATGCTCACCGCGGACAGCAGGGGCGAGCCGGTGAGCCGGTAGACCAGCGTGCCGAGCGCCAGGGCGCCGATCGTCTGGGCCGCGCTGGCGGCGGCGAAGGTCAGGAGTAACGGAGGGAACTCGGGGGTCCGCAAGAGCTCTCGGTAGCTGCGCATGGACGGAGTCTCGGAGCGGACGGCACCCGGAGGTTACTGTTTCGCGCACGCGCGAAAGGCAGGGGCCTCGCGCGAGGGACCACGAAGGACGGGGGTCTTCCCGTGGGCTGGTGGCAGATGGACGCGGACACGCTCGCCCGCAGCCGCTTCGTGCTCTCCCCGCTCGCCGAGACCTTCGCCGCCCTGAAGCTGCTGCACGCGGGTGCGGGCCGGCATCCGGGCGAGCGGGCCTGGCTGCACGGGCACCTGTCCGGCTACCGGAGCCTGCTAGGGGCCGACCCGGTGACCGCGCGGCTGGTGCGGGCCGGGCTGGGCCGGCGGTGGATCGCCGACTTCCTCACCCCGGCGCCCCGGGACGGCGAGACCTTCGAGGAGGGCGTCGGGCGGGTCCGGGCCGTCCCGCCCGACGCGGCCCGCGCCCATCTGCGGGTCTCCCTGGCCGGGCCGCTCCCCGCGGAGCTGGACCGGGACGACCTGCCGGAGCGCGCGGCCCGGCTCCTGGAGTACGTCTGGACGGAGGCGGTGGAGCCGTCCTGGGACCGGCGCCGGCGCGTCCTGGAGGCCGATGTCGTCGCCCGGACCGCGCAGGTCAGCCAGGGAGGCTGGGCGGCCGTCCTGGACTCGCTGCGGCCGGGGACGCGCTGGCTCGGCGAGAGCCGGTTCCAGGTGAACCTGCACGCGTACCCGCCGCGCGAGATCTCCGGCGCCGAGCTGGTCTTCGTGCCGGTCACCCCGCAGACCGGGTGGGTGGCGTGGGAGGAGCGGAAGCGGTACGCCGTGGTCTACCCCTGCGACGGTGTGCTGACCGCCGCCGACCGCAGGGCCGTGCCGACGGCGCTGGGCACGCTGCTGGGCACCGCCCGCGCCGCTGTCCTCGTCCTGCTGAACTCGCCGCTTTCCACGACCCAGTTGACGGCGGTCACCGGGCAGGGGCTGGGCTCGGTCGGGCGCCATCTGAAGGTGCTGCTCGACGCGGGGCTGGTGGCGCGGCGGCGGGCCGGCCGGTCGGTGCTGTACTCACGGACGGCGGCCGGGGACGTGCTCGTCGGCGCCGGCCGAGGCCGGGCGCCGGCCGTCCGCCCGGCGGAGTTAGCATCCGCTCATGACGACTCCTGAGAACAACGGTTCCGTCCTCGACGTCGAGATCGGTGCGCTGCGGGGCGGTTCCGCCGGCCTGGGCGGCTACGCCGGCAAGGCCGTCCTCATCGTGAACGTGGCCTCCAAGTGCGGCCTGACCCCGCAGTACACCGGCCTGGAGCGGCTCCAGGAGCGGTACGCGGAGCAGGGCTTCACCGTGCTCGGGGTGCCCTGCAACCAGTTCCTCGGGCAGGAGCCCGGCAGCGCCGAGGAGATCGCCGAGTTCTGCTCGGCGACGTACGGCGTGACCTTCCCGCTGACCGAGAAGGTCGAGGTGAACGGCGAGGGCCGGCACCCGCTCTACGCCGGGCTCGTCGGGTTCGCCGACGGCGAGGGGCACGCCGGTGACATCCGCTGGAACTTCGAGAAGTTCCTGATCGGCCGGGACGGACGGATCGCCGCCCGGTTCTCGCCGCAGACCGAGCCGGAGTCGGCGGAGGTCGTGGCGGCGGTGGAGGCGGCCCTCGCCTGAACCGCCTTGACCTTGCCCCCGGGGCAGGGACGAGTCTCCCGGTCACCGGGTGGAACGGATCCGCCCGGTGACGGAGGATGTGGCCGTGGACGACGGGGAACTGCTCACGATCGGCGCCTTCGCCTCACGGTCCCGGCTCTCGGCGAAGGCCCTGCGCCGGTACGACCGCCTGGGGCTGCTGGCCCCGGCGCACGTGGACGCGTCGACCGGCTACCGCTACTACCGCGCCGGTCAGGTGGAGCGGGCCCGGCTGGTGGCGCTGCTGCGCCGGCTGGACATGCCGCTGGCCCGGATCGCCGAGGTGGTCGAGGCGGCGGACGGCGCGCGGGCGGAGGCGCTGCTCGCCGGGTACTGGGCGGACGCCGAGCGGCGGTTCGCCGGGCAGCGGACGCTCGCCGCATACCTCCGTGGACGGCTGTCCGGGAGGAGTTCACAGATGTACGAGACGTTCGTGGTGGAGACGGTCGAGGTCCCCGCGCAGGTGGTGATCACCGAGACCCGGCACACGCTGGCGGACGAGCTGCCCGCCTGGATCGGTGCCGCGCTGGGCCGTCTGGAGGCGGCGGCCGGGGAGTGCGGGGGCGTGAGCGGGGCGCCGTTCGTCGTCTACCACTCGGAGGTGTCCATGGAGAGCGACGGGCCCGCCGAGGCCTGTGTCCCGGTCGCCGACGAGGCGGCGGCGCGTGCCTGGGCCGGGCGGCAGGGGCGGCCCCGGGAGACGGCGGTGCGTGTCGAACCGGCCCGTGTCCTGGCCCGCACCCGCATCGGCAGGGCCCAGGTGGCCCATCCGCAGATCCTGGCGGCCTTCGAGGCGGTGGAGCACTGGATCGCGGGCCGGGACGACCTGGCGCACGACGGGCCCTGCCGCGAGACCTACTTCGCGGACTGGGACACGGCGGGCCCGCAGGACCCGGTGTGCGATGTGGCGTTCCCGGTGCGGAACCGGGCGCAGGACCCGGCGCCGTCGCGGTAGCCGGCGGGCACAAGCCGAGCCCCCTCGGCAAGGACGGCGGGCCGGTCGAGAGGGCTCTTGATGGTGCTTGTGAAGTTGTCGTCGTCGGGAGCGTGAACGGTGGGTCAGCGAATGCCCCCTACGCCTTGACCGAGGCCACGAAGGTGTTCCACGCGCCGGCCGGGAACGCGAGGACCGGGCCTTCCTGGACCTTGGAGTCACGTACGGCGAGTCCCGCGGTCGTCGGCGACTTCACCTCGACGCACGCCCCGTTCCCTGCGGAATAGGAGGACTTCGTCCACGTCTCCGTGGCGCCCTGAAGCAGTGCCATGTCCACTCCTGTAGCGAGTTGCTGTGGTGCTTGCTGTGGTGCGATTCGCGCCAACCTTCTGACGGGTTGGCGTGATCGACGCTACTAGCGAACTCCCCCGCCCGGAGGACTCGTTCACTCGACCGGGTGGCATATTCCAGGTGAGACTTCCACTGGAGCGTGGCATCCGTGTAGTATCCGGCGCCCACAGCCCGGAAAGCACCGGAACGGGCTCAGCGGGCATACTCCTTGGCCGCGTCGGCGATGAACTGCCGGGACTGCTCGACGTTCAGCGACTGGGCGCGCAGGTGCTCGTACATGACGGCGTACTTCTGCACGTCGTGGGCCTTCTCCAGGTACAGGTCGCTGGTGACGCCCTCCAGGTAGACGACGCTGGAGTCGGCCGCGTCGGTGAACTCCAGGATCGCGTACTGGCCGTTGAGGCCGGGGTGCGCGCCCACCTCGAAGGGCAGCACCTGCACGGTGATGTGCGGCTGCTGGGACATCTCCAGGAGGTACTCCAACTGCTCGCGCATCACCAGTCTGTTGCCGACCAGCCGGCGCAGCGCGGCCTCGTCGAGCACCGCCCAGAGCCGGAGCGGGTTGTGCTCGGCGGTGATACGTTCCTGTCGCCGCAGCCGGACCTGGACCCGCTTGTCGATGTCGGCGGCGGAGGTCTCCGGCAGCGCGCCCTGCACCAGGGCCTCGGCGTAGGCGCGGGTCTGCAACAGCCCGGTCACCAGCTGGGGTTCGTACACCCGCAGCGACTCGGCGTCCGTCTCCAGGCCGATGTAGACGCTGTACGGGATGTCCCCGAACGCGTGCCACCAGCCTTGCTGGCGCGAATCCCGGGCCATCTCCATCAGGGAGTCGACGACCCGCTGGTCGTCGACCTCGTACACCCCGCACAGGTCACGGACGTCGCGCTGGCTGATGCTCCGGCGGCCGTTCTCCAGACGGCTGATCTTCGACTGCGAAACGAGCAACCGCTCCGCAACCTCCTCCGCCGTCATGCCCTTGAGCTCCCGGAGCCTGCGCAGCTCCTGGCCCAGCCGGCGCCGCCTGACGGTGGGATTGACATTGGACGCCACGGGACGTGCACCTCCGGCTGCCTGCCTGTAACTACCACTTTGCGTATCTGCTGTTGAGCAGATTGCCACCAAGGTGCTTCCTACCGCTGGGAAACACTGGATATGCGGCGCGTACGCGTCAGTTCGGGCACGTTCCGGATCCTCCGGACTCCGGGGCCGGGGACGGCCGAGCGGGGCGGCGAGGCGCGTACTGCGTACGCCTCACCGCCCCGCTCGGACCAGCGGCTCCCGAACCGGGTCTGAGAGTTGGCGCGTTGCCGCCGCGGCTGCGGCTCAGTGCACCGCGGCGCGAGCCATCGCACCCCGCCGCGGCTGCATCGGAACACCACGGGCGGGTTCCGGCACACCGGGCCTGGCGCCTGGTCCGGCCGGCCGGCCCGCGGGGGCCTGGGCCGGGTTGCGGCGCGGCTGGGCGGCCGCGCCGTTCTGCACGTCCATCACGGCGTGGGCGACGAGCCCACCCATGGGGTCGTGCCGGATCAAGTCCCGCAGCCTGGAACGAGAGGAGCGTCCCTCGTTCCCCGGGTACAGGTGCTTGCCGAGTCCGACCGCGTGGGCCAGGGCGGCGAGCGCGGCGGTCCGCGGGTCCGGCGGTACGCCGGTGCGGATCGCCGAATCCAGCCGGGCACGGATCTCCCGGGTGATGGCGTTGTCCGTCGCCTGGTAACGAGTTGTCGGCAACACCCCGCACATCTGCCCCGCCACGGCGGCGACCATGCCGCACCGTTCGAGATGCGAGAGATAGACCTGACGCAGCCCCAGCCGGGGCCCGCCGATCCAGTTCACAGCCCGCACGGGAGCGCCACGCCTTCGCAGCAACTCCAACGCGCAGTCCAAAGTCGGATCTCCAGTCGGCCGTGGCTGCACCACGGCGATACGATCCCCGTCTGGGGCTATCCGTCCGGCCAGCGCCAGCTCCACTAGCTGTGCTCCGGCCAGACCGAGGTCGAGCGACTGCGGCTGCGCAGTGGTACCCGTGGCCGGGTCCAGTGCCAGCAGCAGAAGCTCCTCCGGAATTGTTCTGCGGCTCCTGCCCATCCATGCCTCCCCGCGTGGATGAATGACAGGGTGACCCCTCTCACATTGGTCTGTCGAGGGTGCGTGACCGGTTTGTAAGGGAACCGGGAGGTATGTCGTTCTCGTCTACCGCAGGGGCTAAGCCCGCACACAGGACACTGGTACATGGTTCGGACAACGCACGGCAACGTGCGAAGCGTGGAGGAGGCATCGGTGGCGGGCGAGTCCCCCGACAGGTCGAAGCAGCGCGAGTCGTCGGCAGAACCGACGTCGGGGAGCGAGGGTTCGGTTCCCGAAGCACGCGACCCGCGGCTGGCGGTGGCCGACGGGAAGGAGACCGGCGGCGGCGTGGACACCGCGACCCGGGTCTTCTCGGTGAAGGAGACGGCGGCGGGCGAGGACAGCCCCAAGCCCCGCGAGGCGGCGGCGGCTTGGGTACGACCGGGAACGCCGACGGACCCCCCCGAGGCTCCCGAGGCCGCCAGGACGCCCGAGGGGGCCCCTGAGCCCCCCGAGAGCGCCACGACCCCCCAGGAGCCCTCCGAGCGCCCCGCGCCCGCCACAGAGCCGACAACCGCCACCGAGCGAGAGGCCCCGGCCACCGCGAAGACCACCGCCGGGAGCACGGACGCCGGGCGCAAGGCTGCCGCCGAGGACGCGGACGCCGGGCGCAAGGCTGCGGCGGAGGACTCGGCGGAGGCCTCGGAGCCCGGGAACGGACCGAAGGCTGCCACCGAACCCCAGGCCGCCGAACCCCAGGCAGCCGAGCCGAAGGCCGCCACGCCGGAGGCCCCCGCGGCCGAGAAGGCCCGGCCCGAGGACGCGGCCCCCGCCGACGCACCCGAGACCGGCGCCGACCCCCGGAACGCCGAGCCGGAGGCCGCGGCCGGAGCTGCCGAGGTCGAGGACGCCGTTCCCGCCGACGCGTCGAAGGACGAAGCCGAGGACTCTCAGCGCGAGGACACCGTCTCCGCGAACGCGCCGAAGGCGGACACCGAACCCCAGGACGCCGAGCCGAAGGCCGCCACGCCGGGGGCCGCGGGGACCGAGGACGCCCCGAAGGCCGGCGCCGAGACCGCCGGGACGGAGACCGGGACCGGGGACGCGGCCCCCGAGGACGCCAGGCCCGAGGCCTCGGGGGAGGACTCGGAGCCCGAGGACGCCACCCCCGCGAACGTCTCGCGGCCCGGCGCGGAGCCCGAGGACGCCGAGCCGGAGGCTGCGGCGGAGGACTCGGAGCCCGGGGACGGGCCGAAGGCCGCCGCCGAACCCCAGGACGCCAGACCGAAGGCCGACGCCGAGGCCGCCGCGGCCGAGAAGGCCCAGCCCGAGGACGCGGCCCCCGAGGACGCGGCCCCCGCCGACGTACCCAAGAGCGACACCGGCCCCCGGGACTCCGCGCCGAAGACCGGCGTCGGCCCCCGGGACTCCGCGCCCGCCGACAAGCCGGAGGCCGACGGCGGCAGCGGCACCGGTGGGGGCGCGGTGGCCGGGGGCGTCGATCAGCCGACGACCACCCTCAAGGCCCCCCGCCCGAAGCCCCAGGTCGACCAGCCCACCACCATGCTCAAGCTGGGCAGCCTGCCGAAGACCCCGGCGAAGACCCCGCCGAAGACCCCCGAGCGGCCCAGCAAGTTCGTCGCGCTCAAGTCGGACATACAGCAGCCGGACGCGAAGCCGGCGCCGAAGCCGAGGACCGAGCCCGCCTCGACCACGCGCACCACGGCCTTCCCCCAGGTCGGCCCCGAGCGCACCACCCAGCAGCCGCTTCCCCCGAAGCCCCCGCTGGACCTGCTCGCCGAGCTGACGAACACGCCCCCGCCGCCGGAGACGTCGGTCCGGACGATCCTCCGCCGGGTCAAGATCTGGACGCCCCTGGTCATCGTCCTGCTGATCGTCTTCGCGGTCGTACAGAGTCTGCGCCCGCTCCCCCAGCCCACCCTCGACCTGACCGCGAAGGACACGTACACCTTCGACGGCAGCGAGGTCGACATCCCGTGGCCGGCCGACGGCCAGGCCGCGCTGGACGTCGAGGGCATCGGCTCGTTCGGCTCCTCCGGCTCCCAGAAGCCCGTGCCGATCGCCAGCGTCGCCAAGGTGATGACCGCGTACATCATCCTGCGCGACCACCCCCTGAAGAGCGGTGCCGCCGGCCCCAAGATAAAGATCGACCAGGCCGCCGAGGACCAGGCGAACGCCGGCCAGGAGTCGACCGTCGACGTGACGGCCGGCGACTCGGTCACCCAGCGCGAGGCGCTGGAGAGCATCCTGATCGCGTCGGCCAACAACGTGGCCCGTCTGCTGGCCCGCTGGGACGCGGGCAGCGAGAAGGCGTTCGTGGCGAAGATGAACGCCACCGCGAAGAAGCTCGGCATGACGAACACGACGTACACCGACCCCTCCGGCCTCACCGACTCCACCGTCTCCACGGCCGTGGACCAGGTGAAGCTGGCGAAGGCCGCGATGTCGAGCGAGCCGGCCTTCCGCGAGGTCGCCACGATGATGTCGTACGACGACTACAAGGGTGTCAACCACTCCAACTGGAACCAGCTGGTCGGCCACAACGACGTCGTCGGCATCAAGACCGGCACCACCACCTCCGCCCTCGGCAACCTGGTGTTCGCCGCGAAGAAGACGGTCGGCGGCGAGACCCGCACGATCATCGGCGCGGTGATCCGGCAGCCCGCCGGCGGCACCGACAACACCATCCTGAGCGCCGCCCTCACCGGCGGCGACAAGCTGATCCGGGCCGCCCAGGGCGCGCTGAAGTCGGCGACGATCTTCAAGAAGGGCGATGTCGTCGGGTACGTGGACGACGGCCTCGGCGGCCGCACCCCGGTCGTCGCGACGAAGGACGTCACGGCCGTCGGCTGGTCGCGGCTGAAGGTGAAGCTGTCCTTCGCGGCCGACGACGTACCGCACACCGCGAAGGCGGGCACCGACGTCGGCACCCTCACCGTGGGTGACGGCTCCGGTTCCGCCGTCAAGGTCCCGGTCGCGCTGGAGAAGGATCTGACCGAACCCGGGTTCGCGAGCAAGCTGACCCGTCTGGGCTGAGCCTCGCAAAACCCATAGCAGGCATTACGTCACGCACCCCGCCGATTGGCGCCCCGCCCCGGGGCCCCGCGGCGGGGTGCGTGCTAGCGTCACGAATCGGGGCAGGTCGCCGACCGTCGGGACACGGCCGCGAACTGGACGGGAACCGGCCGGTAACACCGTGGAACGCGGCCGAGAACAGAAGACGGGACACGGGGAGTACCGACAGGTGGCCACAGCGGAGCCGACACGCGCCGACGACGCCGACCCGGGCCCGGTGGCGGGCCCGCGAATAGCCGTGCCGCCGGCGGATCCGGACGCGCGCGCGGACGGTGACACGGCGGAGACGGCGGAGCCGGACGCGCCCGCCGACACGGAACGTGACGGCCGCCTGGCCCGGCTGCTGCGCGCCGCCGAGCCGCTGCGCCTGCGCATGCTGCGGCACCCGGTGCTGTCGGTCACGGCCCTCGCCGGCGTCCTGCACATCATCTGGTTCTTCACGTTCGCGAACAGCGGTGGCGACCTCGCGGCGCAGGACGCCTGGGCCGAGTTCGTCGGCCGCCACCCCGACTCCGCGTACAACCTCGCCTGGTACGGCGGCATGCACCCGGTGTCGTACAGCGTGGTGTCGCCGTATCTGATGTCCGTGCTCGGCGTCCGTACGACGCTGATGATCGCCGGCACCGCCTCGGCCGGGCTGCTGACGCTGGTCCTCATCCGCAGCCGGATGGTGCGCAACCCCCTGTGGGCCTCGCTCGCCGGGGTGTTCGCGCTCATATGCAACGCGCTGTCCGGGCGGGTCACCTTCGGGCTGGGCACGGCGTTCGCGCTGGCCTCGGTCGGCGCGGTGTTCTGCTGGCCCCACCGCTGGCGCTTCAAACGCTGGGCGAAGGCGCTGGTCGCGGCCCCGCTCGCGGCCCTCGCCACCATGTCGTCGCCGGTGGCCGGGCTCTTCGTCGGTCTGGTCGCGGTCGCGCTGTTCCTCCAGAAGCGGCGCCCGGGCGCCTGGGCGCTGGGCCTCGCCCCCGCCGCCGTGGTCGCCGTCTCCGCCTGGCTGTTCCCGTTCTCCGGCACCCAGCCGATGGGCTTCGGCTCGGTGGTCATGCCGCTCTCCTACGGCCTGTTCTGCCTCTTCCTCGTCCCGAAGAAGTGGAAGACGGTCCGGCTGACGGCGGCCGTGTACAGCCTCGCGGTCGTGCTGGTGTGGCTGGTCAGCTCGCAGATCGGCTCGAACATCTCGCGGCTGCCGATGCTCTTCGCGGGCGCGACCCTGATCGCCGCCCTCCCGTACACGGTCCCGCGCTCGCGCAAGTACTACGTCACGATCCTCGCCTTCCTCGGCTTCGTCGGCTGGATCGGCTTCAAGTCGGTCGACGACATCCTGCACACGACCCCGGCCGCGTCCTGGGCCCGTGAGCTCGCCCCGCTGGTCCACCAGCTCCAGCAGGTCGGCGCCGAGAAGGGCCGCGTCGAGGTGATCCCGGCCCGCTCGCACCGGGAGGCGTCGGCGCTCGCGCCGTACGTCAACCTGGCCCGCGGCTGGAACCGCCAGGCGGACATGGAGCGCAATCCGCTCTTCTACGACGACACCCTCAACTCCGCGAACTACCACGAGTGGCTCCAGCGCTGGGCCGTCCACTTCGTCGTCCTGCCGAAGGACGAACCGGACGGCGACGGCGGCGAGCGGGAGCGGGCGCTGGTCCAGCGCGGGATGCCGTATCTGAAGCAGATCTGGGGCGACGCGAACTGGCAGCTGTTCAAGGTGACCGACGCGGTGCCGCTCGCCGAGCCCAACGCGGTGGTGGACAGCGCCGAGCAGGGCGAGCTGACCATCGAGGTCCGCAAGGCCGGGCGGATCCTGATCCGGATCCCGTACTCGCCGTGGCTGAGCATCGTCGACGCGGAGGGCAAGAGCCTCAAGGCGCCGCAGGAGACCCAGGCCTCCAAGAACCGCCCCGACGGCGAGCCGAAGAGCTACGTGAACGTCAACGGCTGCCTGGCGGAGACCGCGGAGGACGCGAAGGGCGACAAGTGGACGATGCTCCTCGCCCCCAAGGCCGGCACCTACCGCCTCGCGGCCCCCTACCAGCTGCCCCGCGGTACCCCGTGCCCGGACGAGCTGAAGTGATCAGGCCGCGCCGCGGGACGGCGGTCGCCGCGCCGGCGTTCCGCGGGGCGGAGGGCTTCCAGGGCACCGTGCTCGAACGCGCTGTCCCGCGGGTCGCGCTCGGCTGACCCTCACCAGCTGTCCGGCCCGTGCCGCAGCTCCCAGCGCCCAAGGTCGTGGAAGGACAGGTGCGCCGTCGGGACGCCGGTGCTCCGGTAGAACTCCAGACCGGCATCCCAGACGGCCCCGTACGCCGGCCCGTTCTCGTCGTGCGTGCCCAGCTCCCGCAGGCAGCGGGACGCCCCGTACACGGTCCAGCCGCCCACCGGGAGGACGGCCGCGGCCAGCTCCTCGGGGGTCACGTTCAGGTAGGGCTGGAGACAGACGCTCCAGATGCGCGACGCGTCCAGTGTGCTGTCGGGGCCTTTGGCGGTGTGGCGTCCGAGGATCTCCATCCGCAGCGGTGTCTCCGGCGGCATCCCGCGGGCGGGCCGGGCCGGGTCCTGGGCGGCGAGGCGTTCCAGGGCCGCGGCGGCGGCCCCGTCCGGGTCGCGCCGGCCGGCCATCGTGTGCTGGAGGCGCTTCCACGAGCGGTCGATGTCGGCGGTGGTGACGCTCTCGATGACCGGGACGAGTTCCCGCAACGCCTCCCAGACGGACTGCCGGTCCGCGGCGAACGCCACGGGTGCCTCTTCGAGGTAGAAGATCAGGGACGAGGCGCACATACGGGCCTCGGTGCGCTGGTCGTTGTCCGTCAGGTCGTCATGGCGGACCGCGCGCCGCCACCGGCGCAGGACGTCGGCGGCACACGCCCACTCGCCGCCCGCGCCGAGGAGCCGTACGAGGTGGAAGAGCTGGTCGTACCCGTGGGCGCGCCCCGCGGCACGGCCGGCGTCGAGCAGGCCGGCGAGCTGGGCCGCGATCTCCGGTACCCGGTCCGGGCGCCCCGTTCGCAAGGCGTCGGCGGCGGACCACAGCAGGTCCTCGGCGCGGGCCCGGTCCGGGTCGCCGTACTCCGGCGAGCCGTTCAGCCGGGCGTCGAGCTCCACCCGCTTCGCCTCGTGCTGCCAGGGCTCGGCCAGCGAGAACGTGACCACGGCGGTGCCGCAGCCGGGGCAGGTACGGGGCCAGCGGTCCGAGGGATGGTCGGGACCGCCGCGCCCGCACTCCTCGGAGGGGCAGATCCACCGGAGGCCCACGGCGCCCTGGGGCGGCCGGTATCCGTGGCGCGTGGGTGGCGGCGCCTTGCGCCGGTCGAACAGTCCCATCGGTGCCGGTGCCTCTCATCGGTGGTGCGGTCTGTGGTTCGTGGGGGGCGCACGCCTTCTGCCCGGCTACGACCGTGCCGACGGCTCCTCGTCCTTCTCCCCTTGGCCCCGGACGATCCGGCCGCTGCGGCTGTCGCGCGGGACGCCCCAGCGGGAGGCCGGCCGGCCGGTGGCGAGCCAGTACACCAGCACGGCTTCCCATATGAACGACTTCACCAGGGTGACGGCGAACCACTCGGGGCTGATCAGGAGGATCCGCACGGGCAGCCCGTGCCATCCCGAATAGCCGGTCCGGTGGGTCAGAACCCATACGGACACGATGACGCCCAGCACGTGCGCCAGCCCGATCACGGCACCGGAACTCATGGCCGGCCTCCTTGGCTCTGTTCCGAACTCGCTTGCCCTCACGCCCGTTTGGAGATCGCGAGTGCCCCCAAGGATGAGGGAAGGGGCGTCTCGGGAGTCGCCATTTCTGTACGCTTTCGTCACCAGATCCGTTCGGCCCGGCGGCGCGGTGACCTACGGCTTCGGCGTGGCGGCGGTACGGATTCGCCGGAGCTGTCCCGTGGTCGCGGAACAGCCCTCGGGCGAGGTCTCGTCCTCGCCCGAGGGCTGTTCGTCACGGTGCGGGGTCCCCGGCAGCCGCCCCCGCCGGAGGGTTCAGCGGAGTTCGTCCGCGTAGCGGTTCGTTCCCGGGACCGTCGGTATGAAGGGTGCCACCAGTTCCACTCGGCCCAGGCCCGAGGCCGCGACGTCCTCGTCCAGACCCGTGAAGCGGGCGGGCCAGCAGTCCCTCGGGTCGGCCTCCAGGAACCAGAGCAGGGTGAGGCGGGTGTCGACGCCTTCCACCTGCTTGACATAGGTCATGCGGTCGCCGGGGAGGGGGGTGGGCCGGAAGACGGTCACCATGGCGGAGGGGGAGCCGGCGAGGCGCCTGGGGAGGTGGCGGGAGCGGAGCCATTCCAGGAGTTCGGCCCGCTGCTCGGGCGACTCGCTGTCGACGACCTCGACGACCAGGCCCGCGTAGGGGTGGTCCAGGGCGTGGAAGTCGCGGGGGCCGGCCGCGCCGTCGCGGTAGACGGTCGCCTCGTGGTCCTGGAAGGCCGTGAAGACGTGGGTGCGGTCCTGGTAGACGCGCGCGTCCCGGTTCAGCCGCTTGTTGATGCCGACCGTCCACTTCATGTGGTCGGCGTAGCGGCCGTCGGTGACCCAGTAGACGGAGAGGTAGCAGCCGGCGGTGGCCGGCTGGGCGACGGCCGACTTCTCCGGGTAGCGCAGGAGCTGGAGGTCCCGGGTGGCCACCCAGCGGCGGCCGGCGTACATCCAGGGCATGGCCATGGCGCCCGCGTAGTAGTGGTCGTCCTCGTACCAGCGGTTGTACGCGTACTCGTGGCCGGGGTGCGGCTCGACCATGGTGATGAGGGCATGGCCGGGCCGGACGCCGTACGGGCCGACCGCGGCCAGCTCGGCGTACACATCGCTGCGCGTGTCCTCGCTCATGCGCCTTCCCTTCCGTCCGTCTGCACTCGCCCATACTCTGACGCTCCGTCAGATAAAGCGCCAGAGCCGGGAGGTCATCGATGTCACTGCTCGCGGGCAAGACGGTCGTCGTGTCGGGAGTGGGCGCCGGGCTCGGCCATCAGGTCGCGGCGGCGGTCGTGCGGGACGGCGGGAACGCCGTGCTGGGCGCGCGGACCGGGGCGAACCTCGCCAAGAGCGCGGCCGGGATCGATCCGGAGGGCGGCCGGACCGCGTACCGCGCCACCGACATCACCGACGAGGGACAGTGCGAGGCGCTGGCGGCGCTGGCGCGGGAGCGGTTCGGCGGGATCGACGCGGTGGTGCACGTGGCCGCCTGGGACTCCTACTTCGGCGGGGTCGAGGACGCGGACTTCGCGACCTGGGCCGCGGTGATCGACGTCAACCTGCTGGGGACGCTGCGGATGACCCGGGCCTGCCTGCCGGAGCTGAAGGCGGCGGGGGGCGGTGCGGTGGTCTTCGTCGGCACGCAGTCCGCCGTCGCCGCGCCCTCGCAGGTGAGGCAGGCCGCGTACGCCGCCTCCAAGGGCGCGCTGACCAGCACGATGTACTCGCTGGCGCGGGAGCTGGGGCCGCACCGGATCAGGGTCAACACCGTACTGCCGGGCTGGATGTGGGGGCCGCCGGTGCAGGCGTACGTACAGTTCACGGCGCACACCGAAGGCGTGCCGGAGGACGAGGTGCTGGGGCGGCTGACCGAGCGGATGGCGCTGCCGGACCTGGCGACGGACGGGGACGTCGCGGACGCGGCGGTGTTCCTGGCGTCGGACCGGGCGCGGGCCATCACCGGGCAGTCGCTGCTGGTGAACGCCGGGGAGCTGATGCGCTGAGGGATCGGTTCCGGCCATCCGGGCCACTCGGAATTCGTTCATACACATGAATCAAGGTCAGCAAGGCGAACGATTTTACCGCCCCTTGACCCTACGCCCGCTTGTCGTGCCCGCGTAAACGAACCCACGATGAGCGGGCACTTCGCGGCCTTCCCCGTCCAGGCTCCGCTTATGCGAAGTGCCATCCAGCTGAGCGGAGTTCACAAGGCGGACCCTGGAAGGGGTGGCGCATGAACGGGCTCGACTGGACCGTGCTCATCGGCTATTTCGGCGTGATGGTCGCGATCGGCGTGTGGTCGCACAAACGCGTGGACAACGTGGGCGACTTCTTCACGGCCGGCGGCCGGATGCCCTGGTGGCTGTCCGGCATCTCGCACCACATGTCGGGCTACAGCGCGGTGATGTTCACCGGGTACGCGGGCATCGCCTACACCTACGGCGTGACGTCGTTCGCCACCTGGTCCTTCCCGATCGCGCTCGGTGTCGCGATCGGCTCCAAGCTCTTCGCACCGCGCGTCAACCGGCTCCGCTCCCGCCTTAACGTGGCGTCCCCGCTGGAGTACCTGAAGAACCGGTACAACCTCCCCACCCAGCAGGCGCTGGCCTGGTCCGGCATGCTGCTGAAGATCGTGGACGTGGGCGCGAAGTGGGCGGCGATCGCCACCCTGCTGTCGGTCTTCACGGGCGTCTCCCTCAGCCAGGGCATCCTCATCACCGGCGCGATCACGGCGGTCTACTGCACGATCGGCGGCCTGTGGGCGGACGCGCTGACCGAACTCGGCCAGTTCGTCATCCAGTTGCTCGCCGGCATCTCCATGTTCGTGGCCGTCGTCCTGAAACTGAACGACAAGGGCATCGGCTTCTTCGACGCCTGGAACGAGCCCGCCCTGCACGGCCACGGCAAGCCGCTGGTCGGCCCCTACGGCACGGTCTTCCTGCTGGCGTTCCTGTTCATCAAGCTCTTCGAGTACAACGGCGGCATGCTCAACCAGGCCCAGCGCTACATGGCGACGAACAGCCCGAAGGAGGCCGAGCGCGGCGCCCGGCTCTCCGCGGCGCTCTGGCTGATCTGGCCGGTGGTCCTGTTCTTCCCCATGTGGATGTCCCCGCTCCTGGTCCACGCCCAGAAGCCGGACGGCTCCGACTCCTACGGCCTGATGACCGAACAGCTCATCCCGCACGGCCTGCTGGGCCTGGTCATCGTCGGCTTCTTCTCCCACACGATGGCGATGTGCTCCTCCGACGCCAACGCGATCGCCGCCGTCTTCACCCGTGACGTGGCCCCGGTCGTGTCCCGGCGGGCGCGGGCCTGGAACGAGCGCTCGGGGCTGATCGCGGCCCGCGTCACCACGGTCGTCTTCCTGGGCCTGTCCATGGCGGTCGCCACCCAGGTCAACTCCCCCACCTTCAAGGACATCATCACCGTCGTCATCAAGTGGGTGGCCGGTCTGATGGGCCCGATCGCGATCCCGATGATGCTGGGCCTGCTGCGCCCGTTCCGCCGCTCCGGTCCGACCGCCGCGCTCACCAGCTGGGCGATGGGCCTGCTGGCCTTCTGGCTGGTGAACTACCCGATCAACTGGAACGTCGAGGGCGGGGTCCCGCTCCAGTACCAGGTCTCGGTGCCCCTCGCGGTCTCCCTGGTCCTCTACGTCCTCATCGGCTTCCTGAAGCCCGAGGACACCCCGGAGCGCCTGGCGATCATCGAGACGGTCAACACGGACGGCGGCAGCGCGGCGGCGGTACCGGTCCCGGCCCAGGCGCAGACGGGCGGCGACGGGGTGCTGCACGACTGACCCGCCCGGACGCGACGGGCGACCCGCAGGCGCGACGGGCGGCACGGGCCCGGCGGGTGGCTCAGGCGCCGCGTGGGTAGCGGGCCAGCCAGCCCGGGGCCGCGCCCGCCGGACCGTGCAGCGCCGGGCCCTGGGTCATCTCCATCGCGAAGTCGTCGGCCAGTTCCAGGATCGTGGGACGGCCCTCCAGCTCGGCCACCCAGGCCGGCGGGAGGGCCGTCTCGCCGTGCAGGGCGCCGAGGAGACCGCCGGTGAGGGCCCCGGCGGCGGCGGAGGGCCCGGCCTGGTTCACCGCCAGGCACAGCCCGTGCCGTACGTCCTCGCCGACGAGCGCGCAGTACACGGCCGCCGCCAGCATCCCGTCCGCGGCCCCGTCCCCCGTCAGCTCCTCCACCCGGGCCGGGGACGGCATCCCCTGCCGTACGGCGCCCAGCGCGTGCTGCAACGCGTCCGACACGGGCTGGTGTCCGGGCCGGGCGGCGAGCAGCGCCAGCGCCCGCTGCACCGCGCCGTCGAGGGAGTCGCCGCGGGCCAGGGCGTGCACGATGACGGCGTACGCGCCGGCCGACAGACAGGCGGTGGGATGCCCGTGCGTCTGCGCCGAGCACTCCACCGCCAACTGGACGACGAGCTGCGGCTCCCACCCGACCAGCAGCCCGAACGGCGCGGACCGGGCGACGGCCTCCGGGCCCATGTCGTCGGGGTTCTTCGGCGACTCCAGGGTCCCCATGTTCTCGTCCCCGAGCCCCAGCAGCAGCGACCTCGTGGGCTGTCTCCTGGCGTACAGCCACTCCTCCCGGGCCAGCCACCCGTCGTCCTTGCGCCGCTCGTCGGGCCCCCAGTCCCGCTGGGTGGCCGCCCACCGCAGATACGCCCGGTGCAGGTCGGTGGGCGGGTGCCAGGCCCCCGTGTCCCTCCTCACCTGGGCTCTTATCAGCCCGTCCACGGTGAAGAGCATGAGCTGGGTGTGATGGGTGACGGCCCCGCGCCGCCCGTACCCGAAGCCGAGGTCGACGAGGCCCTCCGCGCCGTACGCCGCCCGGATCTCCTCCAGGGTCAGCACGTCCACGGGGCCCCCGAGCGCGTCCCCGACCGCGGCCCCCAGCAACGCGCCCCGCACCCGGCTCCGGAAGTCCTGCTGCTCGGCTCGACCCCAGACGGCATCCGATGTCGCACCCACCATGACCTCCTCACGGGCACCGTCCGTACGCACGACCGCCCAGCACTGTAATCGACCGGGAACGGTCGGTTCAGGGTGCGGTCAGGTAGGCGACGTGTGGGTTGTGTGCTGCCGGGTGACCGGATTTCAGCCGAAGGGGAAAAGGTCAGCCGTACCAGGTGACGTTGCAGACGCAGACGCATTCGTGGCGTGGCACCGGCAGGAAGCTGATAAATCCCCGACCGCCCAGGATGTCGAATTCACGCAGCCCACCCTCCCGGTCGAGAGGCCTGCCGACCTTCACAGAGTCCTGTCCGAGGTCAGCCAGCTCGGTCGCGAGGCGCTCCACCTCTGCCACCACTCCGGGCGGCAGCCCGTCCATGACGTACTCGGCGCTCGGGTTGTAGTCCCAGGCCCAGTCCGTCACAGTCCGGCCTCCGCCCGGGCAGCCTCCTGGATGGCCCGGATCTCCGCGATGGCGGCCGCAGGGTCCTGTTCCCCCGCGTCCACGATCCGCTCCAGCGCACGCAGACGCGCGGCGCGTTCCGGATGGCGCTGGATCGCCACGAACACGGCCCACGAGTGCACGAAAGCCCTCAGTGGCGCGAGGCTCTGGGTCTGCTGCGCGTTCGTCGTGGCCTCGAAGAGGTGCTGAGTGAGAGCCGGGACCCGACTCGGGGCGATCCGTACGACCGCCGCCCGCAAAGCGTCCGGAGTGAGTTCGGGCATGGGGATCAGCGGTTCGATCGGGCCGTCGTTCTGGGCGCTCACGGTGGCCTCCGGTGCGGGTGGCTCGGTCCTCGTACGGTACCCGGACAGCCGACGGCACGACGCCTTGGCAGCGCTTGTCACGTAACTCGGTGAAGTTCTCGGTGCGGGGCCACTCATACACTCAGCGATCATCGGGAAGAAGCTGCTTCCTTGCCGATCAGGCCCTCGTAACGAGATGGCGGTCCCGACAGGGCCGAAGTATGTGCAGACCTGACTCGGCAGACGCTGTCGTACAACTGACTCCCCACGCCGGTCGAGTTCGGCATATTCACTCCGGCGGGTGACCATGGTCGCCCCCGTCGCCCCCGTCGCCGCCGGTCACCTCTCCCCGTGCCCCGGCGCGAGTTCGGCCCACACGGTCTTGGCGCCGGCCGGGGCCGCGGCCACACCCCAGCGTCTCGCGTACGCCGCTACGATCAGCAGACCGCGCCCCGATTCCGATTCCGCGCCGTCGGCCTCCCGGCCGGGACCCCGCGGGACCCGGTCACCACGGGCGTCGGTCACCTCGACACGGAGCGTGCGGTCGGCTCGCAGCCGCAGCCCGAGCTGGAAGTCCCGTCCGGCGACGCGCCCGTGCGGTACCGCATTGGACGCCAGTTCGGCCACCACCTGCGTCGCCGCGTCGTGCGGCAGCCCCAAGTCGTCCAGTTGGCGTTCCGTGAACAGTCGCGCAAGTCGGGCACCCCTTCGTGTCGACGACAACTGGACCGTGAAGTGGCATGTGGGAGCGGGTGCTTCGGGAAGAGATTTCCGGATCATGTCACCCAGCGTGGCGATCTCCGTGATGCCCACGGACCGCGAGGACCACGCAGGGATGGGCGGCTCGCTCCAGTTGGTGAAACTCCCGGGCGGCAAGACGCTGGGGCACTCCGAGGCCCAGCTGCACAGTCGCATGATCAGCGATCCCCGGGAAGTACAGATCCTGGAAATGCGCTATGGCATGATCCGGGCGCAGGCTCTCACGCCCCGGGAGTCGCTTCGCCATATCCCCCGCCGACACCACCGTCCACGTCCGGGGCTCCAAGGACAAGGAGGGCGCTCGGCTCGCGTTCGGCGGCGCTCCGTGGGCCGAGTTCGTCACGTTCGCGAGGCGTTGACGGTCAGTGATCAGCGAGGTCGGCCTACTCGTTCGACAAGAAGCCTGACTATAGCTTGCATCTGCGCTTGCGGAAAGTCACTCTCCTGCCTGGCGGCATTGACGATCCATTCAGCCATCCCGTCGGCTTCGCCACCCGGAAAATGAAGGTTCTTGAGTATGGAAGCGATCAGCTTGATCCTTTCACGCTCAGTGAATTGAAGTGCCCGCCGGGAATAGGCCTCCTGCCATTCGGGGGAGGATTCGCGTCCCGCTCTGCGTACACGAATGAACTCAAGTACATAATGATGCCTCACCAGGGCCACGTACGCGACGGAGCAGACGACAGCCAGGCTCGCCGTGGCCCCGATGAGCATGAGGGCCTGCAATGCTCCCGCGTAGATGGATATGGCGTAGACACAGACCGCGACGTAGGTGGCACAGAGCAGCAGGGGCGCGAAGGCCGACGTACGCATACATGCCTCACTGAGCGAAGTTGACGCCGAAGACGATGGCCACGACGATGCTGATCGCACTGAGCACGTTCGGTATCACGATCCCCCGCCACTTGTGCGGCACACCGGAGGAGTCGGAGCCGTACCAGTCTTTCCAGAGGACGGCATCCTCTTTGTCGATCGGCGACGCCCCCGAACTGTCCGACGAGGAAATCTTCAGCAGGAGCTGAAGACCCGTGGAGATCAGAATCACCACGAAGGAAAGCGTCAAGCGGCCCACAAAACCCGGACTCGCGGCCGTCGCGGCGGAATACATGAAATGCCCGTCCCCGGTCATGCCCTACCCCCCAACAGGGCTCAACGATCCGTGGCGGAAGGTATGCCCGGTCAACGCCTGCGGCATTCCTCACCCAGAGGGGGTGTGAGCGGCGGGGAGCGGGAAGGAGGGTGTCATGTCCACCTCCCGCTCGCCTCGTGCGCTCTCGCTCTCCGCCGCCGTGCTCACCGGCACCGTCGCCCTCTACACCGCCCTCGTCGCCCTCGGGAACATCACCGACTTCGGCACCAACCAGGCGTTCGTCCAGCATGTGCTGGCCATGGACACGACGTTCAAGGACGACGACCTGATGTGGCGGGCGGTCACCGGAAAGGGGCTCCAGAACACCGCCTACGTGCTGATCATCGTGTGGGAGACCCTCGCCGCGCTGGTGCTGATCGCCGGGACCGTGCTGTGGTTGCGGCACGACGACGCGCGGGCGCGGCGGCTGTCGACGTACGGGCTGCTGATGCTGGTGCTGCTCTTCGGCGCCGGGTTCGTCGCCATCGGCGGCGAGTGGTTCGCGATGTGGCAGTCGAAGACCTGGAACGGCCTGGACGCGGCGACCCGGGTGCTGGTGCTCACCGGGATCGCCCTGGTCGTCGTACGGCTGACGGAGCGCGGGGATCAGGCCGGGTAGGGGGACGTCTCCCGGCCGGTGCGGAGCGTCCTCGCCCACCAGGCGAGCTGGTCGAGGAGCGTCCTGGCGTAGCCCGCCGCACCGGCGTCCAGCGGGCGGCCGTCCCGCCAGCCGGTGTAGTAGTCGGGGAAGGCGAGGCCGTCCCGCACGGTCACCGCGTGGAGTTCGGTGAGCACGTTCTCCAGGTGCAGCACCGCGTGCCGGCCGCCCGCCGCCCCGCCGTAGCTCACGAAGGCGACGGGCTTGGCCGTCCACTGGGTGAAGTGCCAGTCGACGGCCGCCTTCAGGGCCGCCGGGTAGCTGTGGTTGTACTCGGGAGTGACGACGACGAACGCGTCCGCCGACGACAGCGCGGCCGTCAGGCCCGCCATTCCGGACGGACGGGGGTAGGCCTCGCCCGCGTGTTTCGGTGACTCCGCGGGCAGCGCGAGAGGGATGTCGTACGCGGCCAGGTCCACGGTCTCCACGCCGAAGGCGCCGTGCCCGGCGGCCTGTTCGGCGACCCAGCGCGCCACCACCGGGCCGAACCGGCCCTCCCTGACGCTGCCGACCAGGATCACCAGCTTGTGTGTGTCGTTGTCCATGGCCCTCAGCCTGCGGCGGGGCCGTCCGGCCGGCCAGACCGCGCCCAGGCTGGCCCCCGCAGGGCCACGCTGAGCGCCGGGCCCCTGCCTATCCTCGACGGCATGGGCTCACCACTGGGGGACTTCGTCCGGGCGAAGCGGGACAGCATCCAGCCGGAGGCGCTCGGGCTGCCGGAGCGCGGCCGCCGCCGGTCGCCGGGGCTGCGGCGCCTGGACCTGGCCAACCGGGCCGGTGTCAGCGTCGAGTACCTCACGCGCATCGAGCAGGGCCGGGACCGCAACCCGTCGGTGGCCGTCGTCAACGCCCTCGCCGACGCCCTCAGCCTCGACCCCGCCGAACGCGCCCATCTGCGCTACCTCGCGAAGATCACCGGCGGTGAGTGCGCCGTGCGCCACGAGCCCGCGCCGCCGCTGCGCGAGGTGCGGCCGGCCGTGCGGGAGACCCTCCGCCTCCTCGAACCGGGCCTCGCCCTGGTGACCAACCGGCTCGGCGACATCCTCGCCCGCACCTCCGCGTACGAGGCGGTGATGGGCGCGAGCGGGCTGCTGGACCCCGAGGTCCCCAATCTCACCCGGTACGTCTTCACCGACCCACGTGCCCGGGACCTCTTCCCCGACTGGGACACCGTCGCCGACGAGCAGGCCTTCGACCTGTGGCTCGGGCCGTCCGCCGAGAACAGCGAGTGGTTCACGGCGGAGCTCGCGCCCGTCGCCGGAGCCGACTTCACCCGCCGGATGAACCGGCACACGGTTCCGGCCCGGGGGGTCCTGCGGCTGCGGCACCCCTCGGGCGCCGGGCTCCGGCTGCGGCGCGTGACGCTCGACATCACCGAGGACGCACAGCAGTTGGTCGTGCTCCTGCCCGCGGACGAGGAGAGCGCCGGAGCCGTCGAGCGACTCCGCCGCTCCCCGAGACTCCGCGCCATCTCCTGACGACGTCACGTGCCGGCCGTCGGCTGCCGACTGCCGATCGTCGGCCGCCGGTCCTCGGCAGCCGGTCCTCGGCAGCCGGTCCTCGGCAGCCGGTCACTTCACGACGGTGACCTTGGTGTCCGGTTCGGTGGCGAAGGTCCACAGGGCCGCGCCGTCCGCCTTGTGCACGCGGATGCCGCTGGTCTGCTTGCCGGCGGCGGGCGGCGGGGACGAGCCGTCGACGGCGTTGGAGAAGGCGATCGACAGGCCCGACTTCGCCGCGAAGTAGAGGATGTGCTCGATCTGGACGCCGTCCGAACCGGTCGTCGACGCAAGGGTCTTGGAGACCGTGTAGGCGCCCGGGTCGGGGCTCACCGTGCCCGGCCACACCGTGAACGTGCGGGTCGCCTTGTCGCTCGCGTCGACCAGCCAGACCCGCTTGTCGCCGAGCGAGTAGACGACCCGGCGGCCGGTGCCCGAGGCCGCCGGTATGTCCGGGGCCGACGCCGCCGGGGTCGGGGACGCCGAGGGGTGGGCGCCCGCCGACGCGCTCGCGGACGGGCGGACCGTCGCGGCCGTGGGGTGCGGCCCCTTGTCGGCCTGTACGGCCAGGAGGACGACGGCCACCGTCGCCCCCGCCGTCAGACCGGTGACCCAGACCCAGGAGGGCAGCAGTCGGGCAGCCACGGGTACGCATCTCCTCCGTTATGAGGCCCCCTACCGATTCGCACAGGGGTCGGATCATCGTACTGTGCGCCGCCCGGCCGCCCGCCGCTCAGTCCAGCACCGGCAGCAGCTCCGGCAGATGCCCGTCGGACGCCCGCGCCGCCCGCTGCCGCTCCTCGGGGACCTCGCCGTACAGCGTCGTCCGGGGCTTCGCCGGGCGGCCGGCCGCCTCGGCCACGGCGATCAGGTCGCGGACCGACTTGTACGAGCCGTACGACGAGCCCGCCATCCGGGAGATGGTCTCCTCCATGAGCGTGCCGCCCAGGTCGTTGGCGCCCGAGCGGAGCATCTCGGCGGCACCCTCCGCGCCCAGTTTCACCCAGCTCGTCTGGATGTTGGGGATGTGCGGGTGGAGGAGGAGGCGGGCCATCGCCGTCACGGCCCGGTTGTCGCGCATCGTCGGCCCCGGGCGGGAGATGCCCGCCAGGTAGACGGGGGCGTTGGTGTGGATGAAGGGCAGGGTCACGAACTCCGTGAAGCCGCCGGTGCGCTGCTGGACGCGGGCCAGGGTGCGCAGGTGGCCGAGCCAGTGGCGGGGCTGGTCGACATGGCCGTACATCATCGTGGAGGAGGAGCGGATGCCCACCTCGTGGGCCGTCGTCACGACCTCGATCCAGGTGGCCGTGGGCAGCTTGCCCTTGGTGAGGACCCATCTGACCTCGTCGTCGAGGATCTCGGCGGCCGTGCCGGGGATGGTGTCCAGGCCCGCCTCCTTCGCCGCGGTCAGCCACTCCCGGATCGACAGGCCGGTGCGGGTCGCGCCGTTCACCACCTCCATCGGCGAGAAGGCGTGCACGTGCATGCCGGGGACCCGCTCCTTGACCGCCCTCGCGATGTCGAAGTAGGCCGTGCCGGGCAGGTCGGGGTGGATGCCGCCCTGCATGCAGACCTCGACCGCGCCGACGTCCCAGGCCTGCTGGGCCCGGTCGGCGACCTGGCCGAGGGAGAGGGTGTAGGCGTCGGCGTCGGTGCGGCGCTGGGCGAAGGCGCAGAAACGGCAGCCGGTGTAGCAGACGTTGGTGAAGTTGATGTTGCGGGTGACGATGTACGTCACGTCGTCGCCGACGGCGGCCCGGCGGACGTCGTCGGCGATCCGCGTCAGCGCGTCCAGCGCCGGGCCGTCCGCGTGCAGCAGGGCGAGCGCCTCGGCGTCGGTGAGCTTCGTCGGGTCGTCGGCCGCGGTGGCCAGGGCCGCGCGGACGTCGGTGTCGATGCGCTCCGGTGCCATGCCGGGGGCGGCCGCCTCGCGCAGGGCGCCCCAGTCGCCGTACACCTCGTCGAAGTCGTCGCGCCGGTCGGCCGTACGACCCTCGGTGTCGACGGCCGTGTGGAGGTCGGTGCGGCCGGAGGCGGTGAAGACCTCCTCGGGCTCCTGCCAGGGGTGCCCCTGGACCACCGCGTCGGGGATCGCCAGGCCGGTCTCCGGGTCGGCGAGGGCGGCGACGTGCGGGCGCAGCCGCGGGTCCAGCCAGGGCTCGCCGCGGCGGACGAACTCCGGGTAGACGCAGAGACGTTCCCGCAGGGTGAAGCCGGCGGCCGCCGACTGCCGCGCCAGCTCCTCGATCCGCGGCCAGGGGCGCTCGGGGTTGACGTGGTCGATGGTGAGCGGGGAGACCCCGCCCCAGTCGTCGATGCCGGCCGCGATCAGGCGCGCGTACTCGCTGTCGACGAGGTTGGGCGGCGCCTGGATGTTGCCCGCCGGGCCCATCACCAGCCGCGCCACCGCCACCGCCGCGACCAGTTCGTCCAGTTCGGCGTCCGGCATGCCGCGCATCGCGGTGTCCGGCTTGGCACGGAAGTTCTGGATGATCAGCTCCTGGACGCCGTGGTAGGAGCGGGCGACCCGGCGCAGCGCGAACAGCGACTCGGCGCGCTCCTCGTACGTCTCGCCGATGCCGATGAGGACGCCCGAGGTGAACGGCACCGAGGAGCGGCCGGCGTCCTCAAGGACCCGCAGCCGTACGGCGGGTTCCTTGTCCGGGGAGCCGTGGTGCGGGCCGCCGGGCTCGGACCACAGCCGGGTCGCGGTCGTCTCCAGCATCATGCCCATGGACGGGGCGACCGGCTTCAGCCGCTGGAAGTCGGTCCAGGTCAGCACGCCGGGGTTGAGGTGGGGCAGCAGCCCGGTCTCCTCCAGGATGCGGACGGAGACGGCGCGGACGTAGGCGATGGTGTCGTCGTAGCCGTGCGCGTCGAGCCACTCGCGCGCCTCCGGCCAGCGGTCCTCGGGCTTGTCGCCGAGGGTGATCAGGGCTTCCTTGCAGCCGAGGGCCGCGCCCTTGCGGGCGACGTCGAGGACCTCGTCCGGCGACATGAACATCCCGTGCCCGGCCCGGCGGAGCTTGCCGGGGACGGTGACGAAGGTGCAGTAGTGGCACTTGTCGCGGCACAGGCGGGTGAGGGGGATGAAGACGCTCTTCGAGTACGTGATGACACCGGGGCGGCCCGCCTCCGCGAGGCCCGCGTCACGGACCCGGGCGGCGGTCGCGGCGAGGTCGTCCAGGTCCGCGCCGCGGGCCTGGAGCAGGACGGCGGCCTCGCCGACGTCCAGGGCGACGCCGTCCCGGGCGCGTTTGAGGGCGCGACGCATGGAGTTCTCGGTGGGGCCGGTACCGCGGGGGCGGTCGGTGGATCCGGTTCCGGAGGTCGCGGAAGTCGTCATTCTTCGAGCATACGGAGGGACTCCGCCGGTTCGGCCGGGGCGGGGGTGGCCCCGGAGACCCCGGTGCGGGCGGGGCGGACCGGCGGTGCGGGCACGGGGGCCTCGGGCGGACCGGTGGTGCGGGCGGGGGAGGCTTCGGGCGGACCGGTGGTGCGGGCGGGGGAGGCTTCGGGCGGACCGGTGGTGCGGGCGGGGGTGGCCTCGGGCGGACCGGTGGTGCGGGCACGGGCGGCCTCGCCATGGCCCTTCTTCTCCTCCCCCTCCGCCCGCGCACCGCCCCGCCCCGTTCCCTTCCCGTGGGGTTCATCCCCGGAGGGCACAGTGGGCGGTATGTGTGAGGACACGCACGGCATCGGCAGGCGCGCGCTGTTCGTGACGGGCGCGGCGACAGCCCTTACGTTGGGAAGCGTGAGCTTCGCGGCGGCGGACGGCCAGGACCCGGGCACCCGGAAGACGGCGACGGTGGGCGGCACGCTGCCCCCCGGCTCCCCGGACTTCGTGTACGTACCGTTCGAAGTCCCTTCCGGGGTGAGGGAGATCAGGGTCTCCTACACCTACGACAGACCCGGCGTCCCGGCCGGCACCGCCGGCAACGCGCTCGACATCGGCCTCTTCGACCAGCACGGCACCGGTCTCGGCGGCAAGGGCTTCCGGGGCTGGTCGGGCGGCGCGCGCACGGAGTTCTTCGTCCGCGCCGACGACGCCACCCCCGGGTACGTCCCCGGCCCCGTCGGCGCCGGCACCTGGTACGTCGCGCTAGGCCCGTACACGGTCGCCCCACAGGGCCTGACGTACGAGCTGGCGATCACGCTGACGTACGGCGAGCCCGGCACCCCGGTCCGGCCGGTCCACCCGCCCTCCCGGGCCAAGGGCCGGGGCCGCGCCTGGTACCGCGGCGACTGCCACCTGCACTCCTGGCACTCCGACGGCCGCCGCACCCCCGCCGAGATCGCGGCCCTCGCCCGGGCCGCCGGGCTGGACTTCATCAACTCCTCCGAGCACAACACGCACTCGGCGCACGCGCACTGGGCGGACCAGGCCGGCGACGACCTGCTGATCATGCTGGGTGAGGAGGTCACGACCAGGAACGGGCACGTGGTCGCCCTCGGCACGGACCCCGGGACCTTCGTCGACTGGCGCTACCGGGCCCGGGACAACCGCTTCGGCCGCTTCGCCCAGCAGATCCGCAGGGCCGGCGGTCTGGTCGTACCCGCGCATCCGCACGCCACCTGTGTCGGCTGCGCCTGGAAGTTCGGGTTCGGCGAGGCGGACGCGGTCGAGGTCTGGAACGGCCCCTACACGCCCGACGACGAGGTGGCCCTGGCCGCGTGGGACGCCACGCTGGTGGCCTCGGTGCGGGACGGCGGGCAGTGGCTGCCGGGCATGGGCAACAGCGACGCGCACCGGGACCCGGACGCCGTGGGCCTGCCGCAGACGGTCGTCCTCGCCGACGACCTGTCCCGCGAGGCGATCCAGGAGGGCCTGCGCGCGGGCCGCTCCTACATCGCCGAGTCGAAGAACGTGACGCTGAGCTTCACGGCGACGGGCGGCCGCGGCGAGCGGGCGGGCATCGGCGAACGCCTGGCGGTCGGCGCGGACACCCCGGTGACCGTCCGCCTGGACGCCTCCGGCGTCCCGCGCTGCACGGTCCGCCTCGTCACCGACCAGGGCGTCCTCCTCACCACCGACCCCTTCCCGGTGGCCGGCTCCGGCACGGTCGAATGGCGGACCACCCCGTCGTACGCCGCGTACGTCCGCGCGGAACTCCGCCACGAGACAGCGGCCGGCACGGTCCCCGGCGCCCTGGCGGCCCTGACCAACCCGATCTTCCTGGGCCGCTGACCCCCACCGCACTCATACCGGGTTCAGCGCACGGCGGGCGCCCCTGATCACGCCGTAGGCCTCGGCCCCGTACACGGCCGACGCACGGAGGGTCTTCCAGGTGCGGTGATAGAGAGCAACGGTGTCGGAGTCGTCGAGCCACAGTTCGGCGTGCCAGGTCTCGGTGACGACCTCACGATCGTCGTAGATCCAGAAACCCGGCCCCGGCGGAACCTTGAGCGCCGCCGCGAGCGGCACGATGCCCAGCTCGACCGTGTCCATGCCGATCACGCCTGCCAACCGGTCAAGTTGGGCGGCGAGGACCGGGGGCGGACAGATCAGGGAGCGCAGCACCGGTTCCCAGAGCAGGATGTGATACTTGCGGCCCCCGCTGTACAGCAGTTCTTGACGCTTGATGCGCGAGCGCACGGCGGCCTCGATGTCGTTTGGCGACCGGTGAAGTTCGGCGGACCGGGTGAGCACGGCGCGGGCGTAGTCGGGAGTCTGCAGAACGCCGACGATCCACGAGGACCCCCAGGCCAGCAGCACATTCGAACCGGCCTGCGCCTGGTTGTGGGCGTCCTGAACAGGCTTGTGCCCGCCGACCAGTTGTCGGCGCCATGAGCGGATGTGTGACTCGAACCCCGCGAGCCGGGAGCGCAGTTCGTCGTACGCAGTGGGCTGGCCGCACGCCTCGGCCCATGCCCGGAGGTCCTCGGGAGTGGCGGTCTGCTTGCCCAGCTCCAGCTTGGAGACCTTGGAGCCGGGCCAACCGAGCCGCGTGGCGAGGGCAGTGCCGGTGAGTCGGCCGTCAGGAGCCGAGAACCGCAGTTCCCTCAGTCGGGTTCCGAGGATTTCGCGGGCCTTCTGATAGTCCGTGCTCACCGGGCCACACCTGCTCTACGCCTCCTTCGCGGCCATGTTCGCCGCGAACTGTTTGTAAGGAACGGCGTAGTGCAGTGCGACGTCCCTCAGTCGGTTGTACTGGTTCACGGCCGCCGGTTCCGTGATCAGTTCGGCACCCGTGAGGTTGTCATCATCATCGAAGACGAGGACGGCGACGAGGTGTGCGTCGAAGATCCAGAAATCCTCGTCAGGCAGATCGACCTGCTGGGCGTCCTCGCGCCACATGCTGCGGACATCCTCGCCGAGCGCCGCGTTCTTGTCGCCATGGGCCAGCAGATACAGCTGGCCCGTGGTCGGAGGACTGTCTACGATCCGGACCCGCCCGACATACGCACCGTCCTCGGTCTTCGCACGGATCGTACGGCTCCACGGGGAGTCCAGATCCCAGACGGGCGTCTTGCCCCGGACGAACTGGTCGTAGGTCTGGGTCAGTTCGTCGGACGCGTAGCGACCGCGCATCTCCGGGTGCCAGGCACTGTGCCGGAACTTCTCGAAGAGCTTGCCGAACTGCTCCGGAGCGAGGGTCCGCGGCACCGGGTCGCGCTCCTTCGGCCCGAAGTCGACCAAGGTGTTGCGGGGCACCACGATCGGGACCTCGCCCTCGCCCAGGTGCTGGAGCTGGGCGAGGGCCTCGGGGTCGGTCAGGCGCGGTCCGTGGACGATGATCTCGCCCGAGTCGAGGTCTTCGTGCACGGCAGGGCAGCCACCCTCGCCGCTGCCCGTGCCGTTGAAGCGGAGTCGTCGGGCCATGACCAGCATCCTTTCAGCGGGGCCGTTCACTACAGGATTGTCAGGGCCGGAGCCCAGGACCATACGGTCCGGCCGTCTTCGTGAGAAAAATCGGGCCAAGCGATCATCTCCGTGCGAAAAATCGAGAAAACAGCGTGGTTCCGGCCGATCGCGCAGATCTAGCGTTCGGTTCATGGCACCGAGGAACACTCCGCACAGCCCTGGTTGTCCGCCTGGCCGAAGCACTGAATCAGGGGACTCGCGAGTGGCCGAGCCGGGGGCTGAGCCGGACCGCACCCTGGTCATCGACACCGCCCGCGACCGGTTGGGCCATGTCATGGGCCGGGTGGGGCCGTACGTCCAGTTGCGGCCGTTGGCTGGTGGCCGGGAGTGGGATGCCGATCCCGCTCACGTCCGGCCGGCGACAGACGCGGAACGACTGAGAGCCCTGGCCGAGCGCACCAGCGCCATGAACTCGTTCAGCAGCGGCGGCATCTTCGGGTGATCGCGTCCACGGAGGGCACCTCGTCCGTCGCTGTACCTGCCTGTGTCACCCTCGTCCGAAGGAGTTGTCCATGACCGTCACCCTCGACCGACCCGCGAGCACCCGCAGCCGGGACCCGGAGGAACTCCTCAACGCCGCCCAGCCACACATCCAGCACCTGACGGTCAACGTGCTGGACAGCGGCATGTCTCTCTGGGACCGCGAGGTCGCCCTGCTGCTGCGCGACCACACGATGGTCCGCGACATGGCCGAGCGCGTCCTCGGCAACGCCGTCATGTACACCATCGGATGCATGGAACACCCCGAAATCCACCTGGGCATGGGCAAGCTCGTCGACATCGGTGTTCACCAGCTCATCCTGGACACACCGGTGTGGTGGGCCCTCTGCGGCGTCTACAACGAGGGCCGGTACAAGCACCACGCCCCGTTCGTCGAGCGCCGCCGCGACGGTTTGTGCCTGCGCACCGCGGACTTCTTGAAGTCCATCGGCTTCGACGTCGACGAGGAGTTGTGGGCGATCGACGGCACAGACTGCTCGCCGTGTGACAGCAAGGTCCCCGACAGCCACTGAACGGCCCTACCCTGGCCCCCGTCCTCGGTCCCCGAAGGACGGGGGCCGGCCCTTGCCAAGAGGAACCTCCTTGCCTGTACGACACGACATCGCCGCCGAGACGGAGCTGTGGAACGCCTTTGCCGCGTCTGCTTTCAAGGACGACGCGGAACCGGGCTTCTGCTGGACCCAGTACGCCGGTCACGGCCCCGGTCCGGAACTGCTCGGTGAGCCGCGCTCCGTCCTGGAGATCGGATGCGGCACCGGCCGCGCCCTCGCCCACCTCGCCCAACGCGGCATCACAACCGTAGGTGTTGACCTCTCTCCGGTCATGGTCGAGAAGACCACCAGCAAATGGGCCGACACTGGTGCGCAGTTCGTCTGCTCCGAGGTGCTGGAGTACCTGAGCGCGCACGACGTCGCGTACGACGCCGTCTACTCGATCTTCGGAGCGGCCTGGTTCACCTCCCCCGAGCGCCTCTTCCCCCTTGTCCGCCGACGTCTCAATCCGGGCGGCGTCTTCGTCTTCTCGCAGCCTCCGGCCATCCCGGGGGCGTACGGGCCACAGGGCATGTACAAGGGCGGTTTCGCCGGCAAGGCGATGTTCACCTACCGCTACAGCTACCGCCCGGCCGTTTGGGAACGCCTGCTCACCCGCGCCGGATTCGCCACGGCCGACGCGGAGGAACTCGACGCACCACACCCCGGGCACATCGGGACACTTCTCGTGCACGCTGTCGCGATGTGAACCTTGCCGTACGACAGGAGGGGGGACTGACTGTGGAGAACATGCTGGCCGTGGCCGTCGGGGCCGGGTGAGGATCGGCGGGCGGTGGCACCACGGCACCGCCCACCTGCTGCCCGAGGACGACCCGGTCGCCCGGCTGCACACGCCGCCCAGGGGCAACAGCGCGGCCGTGCGGATGCTGGGGAACCAGTTGCTGACGATCCGGGTCGACCTCGACGACTAGCGACCGACGACCGGGGCGGGCCGCCCGCCGCGTCGAGGAGCCGTCGTCCACGACATCCGGCCCAGGGCAGGAGCACAGCCCCGGTTGGTCGTCAGCCCGGCCAGACGATGGCCTGGGTCTCGCTGTAGGCGTGCAGCGCGTACGAGCCCACGTCCCGGCCGACGCCGCTCATCTTGAAGCCGCCGAACGGCGCCTCCATGTTGCGGCCGACCGTGTTGACGCCGACCCCGCCCGCCCGCAGCCGCCGCGCCACCCGGAAGGCCCGGGCCACGTCCCCCGACCAGACGTAGTCGATGAGGCCGTAGTCGGAGTCGTTGGCGAGGACGATGCCCTCCTCCTCGTCGTCGAAGGGGATGACGCAGACGACCGGGCCGAAGATCTCCTCCCGGGCGACCCTCATGTCGGCGCCGCAGTCTGCGAGGAGGGTGGGGCTGACGTAGAACCCCCTTTCCAGTGGCGGGCGTTCGCCGCCGGTGAGCACCGTCGCGCCTTCCTTGCGGGCGAGTTCGACGTACGACTCGACGCGCGCCCGGTGTCCGGCGCTGATCACCGGTCCCACCACCGTGCCGGGCGCCGCGGGGTCCCCGACCTTCAACCGGGCGGCGTAGGCGGCGAGTGAGTCGACGAGCCGGTCGTACAGCGGCCGCTGCACCAGTACCCGGGTGGGTGCCGTGCAGATCTGCCCGCTGTAGAAGGAGAAGGTGGTTCCGATGCCGGCCACCGCCGAGCCGACGTCCGCGTCCGCGAAGACGACCGCCGCGCCCTTGCCGCCCAGCTCCATCAGCTGACGCCGCATGTCCCGCCCGCACACCTCCCCGATGCGCCGGCCGACGGCCGTGGACCCGGTGAAGCTCACCATGTCGACGTCCGGTGACGCCACGACGGCCTCGCCCACGCCCACGTCCTGCCCGGAGACCACGTTCACGACCCCGTCCGGGGCCCCGGCCTCCGCCAGCGCCTCGGCCATCCGGTAGACGGAGAGGGGGTCCTGCGGGGCCGGTTTCACCACCACCGTGTTGCCCATGGCCAGCGCCGGCGCGACCTTGCCCGCGGGATTGGCCCACGGGTTGTTGTACGACGTGATGCAGCCGACCACGCCGACCGGCTGGCGCACGGCCAGCGCGCCCATCACCCCGGCCTTCCCCATCGGTCCGGCCTCGTTGATCTGGGGCGGTACGGCCCACTCGGCCGGTTCCACCGTCGCGTACCGGCGGAAGCGGGCCGCGGCCACCCCCACCTGCATGGCCCGTGCGGTGCCGGTGGTCGCGCCCGTCTCGGCGCGGGCCAGCTCCGCGTACTCGCGCAGCCGCCCCCGGATGATGTCGGCGGCCCGCCCCAGCACCGCCGCCCGCTCCCCCGCCGGGGTCCGCGACCACGCCCCGAACGCCTCCCGGGCCGCCGCGCACGCGGCCAGCGCCTGCTCCCGCGAGGCCTCCGGAGCCAGGCCGACGGTCTCCTCGGTCGCCGGGTCGACGACCTCGTAGTGCCCGCCGTCGGGCTCCGTCCACCGCCCCGCGACGAACAGCCGCTGTCCGCCGGCCGCCTCGCTCACCGGGTCCTCACCGTCCTGGTGTCCCGTCCGGACCGCAGCACCTTCCCGGGGACGGCACCGCTCACCACGTCGTCCCGGATCGCCTCGACGCCGTTCACCCAGACCGCCCGTATCCCGATCGCCTTGGAGTCCAGGCGGGGGCTGTCTCCCGGCAGGTCGTGGACCAGGGTGGCCGGTCCGGCGGCGATCCGCTCCGGGTCGAGGAGGACCAGGTCGGCGTGGAAGCCCTCGGTGATCCGTCCGCGCTCGCGCAGCCCGAAGAGCCGGGCGGGGTCGTCGGTGAGCATCTTCACGGCCTGTTCGAGGCCCAGCAGTCTGCGGCCGCGCAGACAGTCCCCGATGAACCGGGTGGTGTACGGCGCCCCGCACATCCGGTCCAGATGCGCCCCCGCGTCCGACCCGCCCAGCATCACGTCCTCGTGCAGCCAGGTCTCGGCGCGCAGCGCCCAGGAGGCGGGGTCGTTGTCGGAGGGCATCGGCCACAGGACGGTCCGCAGCCCGTCGGCGGCGCAGATCTCCACCAGGCAGTGGAAGGGGTCCTGGCCGCGCTCCTGTGCTATGTCACGCACCACCCGGCCCGAGAGTCCCGCGTTCGCCTCGCTGTAGGTGTCCCCGATGACGTACCGCCCGAAGTCCGCCAGCCGCCGGAAGACCCCGGCCTCCTTGGAGCGGGCCCGTTCCAGCAGTTCCGCGCGCACGCCGGCGTCCCGCAGCCGCTCGATGCGCTCAGGCACCGGAAGGCCCAGGACCGGTCCCCAGCCGGGTATCAGGTTCAGGGCGCAGAAGGTGCCCAGGGACATGTTCATCGGGGTGAGGATCGGCATGGTCAGCGCCACGACCCTGCCGCCCGCCTTCCGGGCCCGCTCGCTGGCCTGGAGCTGCCGGGGCACCCGTTCGGGGACGGCCGCGTCGACGGTCAGCACGTTCCAGTTCAGGGGCCGCCCGGCCACCGCGCTCATCTCGGCGAACAGCTCGATCTCGGCGTCGCTGAACTGGTCGAGGCATCCGGCGACGATCGCCTCGATCTGCGTTCCCTCGTGCTCCCCGACGGCTTTCGCCAGGGCCAGCAGCTCGGCGGGGAGCGCGTGCCGGGAGGCGACGGGCCGCCCGTCCCCGTCGGAGTGGGTGCTGGACTGGGTGGTGGAGAAGCCCCAGGCGCCGGCGTCCATGGCCTCGTGCAGCAGGCGCACGATCTCGGCGAGCTGTTCCCCGGTGGGCTGTCCGCCGACCGCGTCCGGCCCCATCACGTACCGGCGCAGCGCGCAGTGCCCCACCATGAAGCCGGCGTTGACCGCGATCCGCCCTTCGAGCGCGTCCAGGTACTCCCCGAAGGAGTTCCAGCTCCAGGGCGCGCCTTCCTCCAGGGCGACCAGGGACATGCCCTCGACCTTGGACATCATCCGGCGGGTGTAGTCGGCGTCCTCGGGCCGGTCGGGGTTCAACGGGGCGAGGGTGAAGCCGCAGTTCCCGCCGGCGACGGTCGTCACCCCGTGGTTGAGGGAGGGCGTCGCGTACGGGTCCCAGAAGAGCTGTGCGTCGTAGTGGGTGTGCGGATCGACGAACCCGGGGGCGAGGACGAGCCCCGTGGCGTCCTCGACGGTCCGGGCCTCCTCGGTGACGGTTCCGACGACGGCGATGCGGCCGTCACGGATACCGACGTCGGCGGTGAAGGCGGGTGCGCCGGTCCCGTCGACAACGGTCGCACCCTTGATGACGTGATCGAGCAATGGGATCACTTCCTGGTATGCGGCGGAACTGCCTGCCCGGGGGCGACGAGCCCTCAGGCCCCCTGACGGAACCGTGTGGTCCGGTGCACCGGGTCCGTGTCGATCTTCGGGATCACGTGCTCCCCGATCAGCCGGATCGTCTGGAGCGTCTCCTCCTTCGGCACCCCGACCGGCAGCCCGAAGCTCAGCTGGTCGGCGCCCGCCTGCTCCCACCGCTTGCACTGCCGCAGCACCTCGTCGGGGTCGCCGCAGATCAGCAGCTCCTCCTCGACCAGCAGCTCCACGAACTCCGGCGTGTACTCGGGCAGCGTCTCCGGCCACACCGGGAAGCCCTCGGGCCGCGGGAACGTGTCGTGGTACCGGAAGACCAGCGAGGGCAGGTAGTGCAGCCCGCCGCTCGCCGCGATCCGGATCGCCTCGTCGTGGGTCGGCGCGCAGATCGCCGTCGTCGTCACCATGACGTTGTCGTTGACGAAGTCGCCGACCGGTTCGGCGTTCACGATCGCCGTCTTGTACTGCTCCAGCACCCACTCCATGTCGGAGACCTTCTGGATGCTGAACCCGAGCACCCCGAGCCCCTTCTTCGCCGCCATGGCGTACGACGGCGGGGAGCCGGCCGCGTACCACATCGCCGGGTGCGACTTGCCCAACGGCTTGGGCAGCACCTTCCTCGGCGGGAGCTGCCAGTGCTTGCCCTGGAAGCCGACGTACTCGTCCTGGAGCCACATCTTGGGGAACTCGGCGATGGTCTCCTCCCAGATCTCCTTGGTGTAGTTCATGTCGGTCACACCGGGGATGAATCCGAGGATCTCGTGGGAGCCGGCGCCCCGCCCGCTGCCGAACTCGAAGCGGTTGCCGGAGAGATGGTCGAGCATCGCGACCTTCTCGGCGACCTTCACCGGGTGGTTGACCTGGGCTAGGGGATTGAAGATCCCGGAGCCGAGGTGGATCCGCTCGGTGGCGTGCGCCAGGTAGCCCAGGTAGACGTCGTTCGCGGACAGGTGCGAGTACTCGTCGAGGAAGTGGTGCTCGGAGGCCCAGGCGTACTTGAAGCCTGACTTGTCCGCCTGGATGACGTACTCGGTCTCCTCCATCAGTGCCTTGTGCTCGGCGAGCGGGTCGGTCTCGGCTCGCTTGCCCACGTATCCCTGTACAAAGAGCCCGAATTCCACGGCGGTTCACCGTCCCAAGTCCAGGTGATTCTGCTGAGTCCTAAGACTTTCTGACGTACCGTCAGAAAGGTCAATAGCTGACGAGCTGTCAGATGACACTGACCCCGGCCAGCCAGCCCCCGTCGATCACGAACGGCTGGCCGGTGATGTACGACGAGTCGTCCGAGGTCAGGAAGAGCGCCAGCCTGGCCACCTCGTCCGCCCGGCCGATCCGGCCCAGCGGCACGAGCTTGCGGTACAGCTCGTCCAGGGCGCGGGTCATCTCCTCCGGGTCGGCGTCCGGGTCGAGCCGCGCGGGGTTGGACATCGCGGTGTCGATCGCGCCGGGGCAGATCGCGTTGACCCGTATCCCCCGGTCGGCCAGCTCCAGCGCGGCGACCCGGGTGAGCCCGAGGACCGCGTGCTTGGTGGCGGCGTACGTCCCCACCGCCGCCATCCCGGTCAGCGCCGTGTAGGAGGCCGTGTTGACGATGGTCCCGCCGTCGGCCAGTTCGGGCGCGACCGTCTTCATGCCGAGGAAGCAGCCCACCTGGTTGACCTGCACGACCTGCATGAACTCGTCGAGGGGCGTGTCCACGAGCGCGTTGAAGCGCAGGATGCCCGCGTTGTTCACCAGCCCGTCGAGCCGGCCGTACGCCTTCTTCGCGGCGGCGACGGCGGCCTTCCACTCCTCCTCCACGCCGACGTCGAGGTGCACGTAGGCCGCCCCGATCTCCTTGGCGAGGGCCTCGCCCTGGTCGTCCAGCACATCGGCGACGACGACCCGCGCGCCCTCCGCGACGAAGAGCCGCGCCTCCTGCTCGCCCTGTCCGCGCGCCGCCCCGGTGACGATGACGACCCGCCCGTCCAGCTTGCCCATGCCGCGCTCTCCTCAGGTCAGCCGGGGCGCGACCTCGGCCCCGAACGCGTCGATCTGGTCGATGAGTTCGGCCCGGCTCCGGCTGCGGAACCGCACCTGGATCTGGTGCACGCCCATGGCGCCGTAGGCCCGCAGCGACTCGGCGAGGGCCTCCGGGGCACCGCTGAGGGTGCGGCGGCCGACCTCCCAGCCGGGCGTGCCGACGTACAGCGGCTCGGTGATCGCGCCGACGGTGATCGGCTCCTCGACGCCCGCCTCCTCGCGCAGCCGCAGCAGCCGTCCGATCTGGGCCGGGAGCCGGTCCCTGGGGTCGCCCTGCGGCAGCCAGCCGTCGCCCTTGAGCGCGGCCCGCCGCACGGCGGCCGGCGAGGAGCCGCCGACCCAGACCGGCACCCGTTCCTGGGCGGGCCTGGGCCGCTGTCCGAGCCCCTCGAAGTCGTAGAACTTGCCGTGGTGGGTGGGGAACTCGTCGGGGCCGAGGGCGGCGCGCAGCGCGTCGATCGCCTCGTCGAGGACCGCGCCGCGCTGCCCGAACTCCACCCCCAGCACCTCGAACTCCTCCCGTACGTGCCCGGCGCCGACGCCGAGGACCAGGCGGCCGCCGGAGAGGTGGTCGAGGGTCGCGTACTGCTTGGCGGTCAGCAGCGGGTGGCGCAGGCCCACCACGGCGACATGGCTGAGCAGCCGGACCCGCCCGGTCACGGCGGCGAGATGGGCGAGGGTGGCCACCGGGTCGTACCAGACCGTGCTCATGGCCTCGGCGAGCCGGTGCGGGACGCCGACGTGGTCGCAGACGGCGAGGTAGGCGAAGCCGGCCCGGTCGACGGCGCGCGCGATCTCCACGAGGTCCTCGGCACCCGCGCCGGCCTCCCAGCCCTCGGCGTAGATCGTGGACTGGGACTGGACGGGGAGCTGGATGCCGTGGGCGAGGCTCACCGGGGACCGCCCCACAGGCCGTCGGCGCCCAGCCCCAGCAGGTCGATCGCGTTGCCGCGGACGATCCGCTCCACCACGTCCGGGGCGAGGTGGCCCATCTGGTCCTCGCCGACCTGGCGGGACTTGGGCCAGGTGGAGTCGGAGTGCGGGTAGTCGGTCTCGTACAGCACGTTCCCGAGGCCGATCGCGTCGAGGTTGCGCAGGCCGAAGGCGTCGTCGAAGAAGCAGCCGTAGACGTGCTCGGCGAACAGCTCGGAGGGCGGGCGGGTGACCTTGTCGGCGACTCCGCCCCAGGCGCGGTTCTCCTCCCAGACGACGTCGGCGCGTTCCAGGATGTAGGGGATCCAGCCGATCTGGCCCTCGGCGTACATCACCCGGAGGTTCGGGAACCGCTCGAACTTGCCGCTCATCAGCCAGTCGACCATCGAGAAGCAGCAGTTGGCGAAGGTGATGGTGGAGCCGACGGCGGGCGGGGCGTCGGCGGAGGTGGAGGGCATCCGGCTGCTGGAGCCGATGTGCATGGCGACGACCGTGCCGGTCTCGTCGCAGGCGGCGAGGAAGGGGTCCCAGTCGTCGGTGTGGACGGAGGGCAGGCCCAGGTGCGGGGGTATCTCGGAGAAGGCGACGGCCCGGACCCCGCGGGCGGCGTTGCGGCGGACCTCGGCGGCGGCCAGCTCCGCGTCCCACAGCGGGATGAGGATGAGAGGTATCAGGCGGCCGTGGGCCTGCGGGCCGCACCACTCCTCCACCATCCAGTCGTTGTAGGCGCGCACGCAGAGCAGGGCCAGTTCGCGGTCCTTGGCCTCGGTGAAGGTCTGGCCGCAGAAGCGGGGGAAGGTCGGGAAGCAGAGCGCGGACTGGACGTGGTTGACGTCCATGTCGGCGAGCCGCTGCGGCACGTCGAACGATCCGGGCCGCATCTGCTCGTACGTGATCACTTCGAGCTTGATCTCGTCCCTGCTGTAGCCCACGGCGGTGTCGAGGCGGGTGAGGGGGCGGTGCAGGTCCTCGTAGATCCACCAGTCGCCCACGGGGCCGTCCTCCCCGGGCCTGCCCATGACCGGCTTGAACCGCCCGCCGAGGAAGCTCATCTCCCTCAGCGGGGCGCGGACGATGCGCGGCCCGGTGTCCAGGTACTTCCTCGGGAGGCGGGACTGCCAGACGTCCGGCGGCTCCACGGTGTGGTCGTCGACGGAGATGATCAGCGGAAAGGTGCCGTCCTGGGTGTCCATGGCGCTCACGGTAGCGCCGATCTGACGAACCGTCAGCTAGTGCGATGGCGGTTCGTCAGCAGTCGCAGTTCGCGTGCCGGGCCAGCACGGCCAGCTCGTCGTCCTCCAGCCTGCGGGTGCGGCGGGCGGCGGGGTCGTAGGCGACGCAGGTGCTCACACAGGTGCAGAACACCTGGTCCCCACGGGTGATGCGGCTGGTCAGCTCGAAGGAGGAGCGGCGGACGCCGCTGACGGTGGTGCTGATGACGGCCGGTTCCGGGCTCAGGTCGAGGGCCTCGGTGTAGTCGAGTTCGTGGCGGGCGTAGATGACCCGGACCCGGATCGCCTGGCCGGGCTGTCCGGCCTGGAGGTAGAAGAGGTCCACGTGGGCGTCCTGGATCATCTCCAGGAGGCGGACGTTGTTCACGTGGTTCATCGGGTCCAGGTCGCTCATCCGGACCGGGCGGCTGTAGAGGTGCGGGCGGTGGTGGTGATGCTGCTGCGCGGGCAGGGGGGCGGGCACGGCCGCCAGGGTCGCGTGGCTCACCGTCGGGCCCCCGGCACGCCCTCGGCCAGCGCGTCCTCGGCCAGGTCGGCGGCGGCCCGCACCCCGCCGGACCGCTCGACCTCCGCGCGCAGGGCGGCGACCGCGGCCCGCACCGCCGGGTCCTTGGACACCCGCAGCACGGCCTCCCGCAGCGAGCGCGCGGTGACCTGCTCGCGCGGCAGGTACGCGCCCAGCCCCAGGTCCTCGATCCGGCCGGCGTTCACCCGCTGCTCGGCCATCTGCGGGATCGCCACCATCGGCACCCCGTGCCGGACGGCCTCCATCGTGCCGCCCATCCCGGCGTGGGTCACGAAGACGTCCGCGTGGGCCAGCACGGCCAGCTGGGGGACGTGCGCGTGCACCTCGAAGTTGGCCGGGAGCGGGCCGAGTTCGCCGTCGGTGACATCGGGGCCGACGGCCATCACCACGTGGTGGGGAAGGTCGGCGAAGGCCTCGGCGCAGGCCCGGTAGAACTCCGGGCGGCGGGTGAACTGGGAGCCCAGCGAGACCAGCAGCACCGGTACGTCGGGGCGGGGCGGCTCCCAGGAGCCCTGGTAGGAGCGGTCGCCGAGGGCGGGGCCGACGTAGGCGACGCGGCCGGCGGCGACGGTGTCGGCGCGGCGCTGGAAGGAGCGCGGCAGGAAGGCGATGGCGTGCCCGGGGCGCTCGACCTCGTGGAGGCGGGCGGGGTCGAGGCCGCTCTCGGCGAAGGCGGCGGCAAGGGTGTCGTACCCGGGGAGGTCGGCGAGGCCGGCGGCGCCGTCGAAGAACTCGGGGAACAGGCCGTCGTAGGTCAGGTGGGTGGGCGAGCACAGGACGGTCGGGACGCCCCACCGGGCGCCCAGCAGCAGCCCGGCGAAGCCGTAGACGTCGTAGAGGACGAGGTCGGGGCGGTCGTGGGCGTAGGCGCGGGTGAGCGCGGGCAGGGCGCCGAGCGAGGCGTGCACCGCGCGGGCGAAGCCCTCGGAGAGCCGCTCGGGCGCGTCCGTGCCGTCGCTCTCGACCGGGTAGAGGACGGGTTCGGCGCCGGCCGCCTTGACCGCGTGCGTGAAGTCCTCGGTGATGGCGTACGTGACCCGGTGGCCCCGGCGCACCAGCTCCTCCACCACGCCCAGGGTCGGGTTCACATGCCCCTGCATCGGCAGGTTGACCACGGCGACGTGCGCGGGGCCGGGACGGGTTCGCGGGAGCGGGGCGGGGTTGGTACCAGGCACGATGAGCGTTTCCTGTTCCTGTACGGCGCGTTGCGGGTCGCCCGCCGACGGTTGCGGGCCGTGGGTGTGTGGAGACGGGCATCGGTACAACGACGCCGACCCGCGCCACGCGACTGGCGACGGCGGGTAAACAACCCCTTCGTGGTGACATCCGGGGCGCCGGGTTGAACACGCGGGCGGGACCGGGACACGTGACCGGGCGTGACCGCGGGTCGTGGGCGGGCGTTGGGGCGGTGGAGGATCGTCGCCAGACAGGAGCCGCCTCATGCCCGGAACGCAGTTGCCCTTCATGGAGGAGGGGATGGCCCGCTGGCCGTTCGGTCCGCCCAACGCCGGGGTCGCGCTCGACTTCTCGGGGACACCGCCCCAACTCGGTGAGCTGCGGACGCTGGTGCGGGAGCGGTGGGCCGATCTGCCCCGGCTGGCGCAGCGGTTGGTGCGGCCCGAGCGGCGGGCGCTGTCGGTCCGGTCCCGCCGGCACCGCTGGGAGCGGCAGCCGGGGCACGACCCGGCCCGACAGGTGCGCGAGACGGGCACGCAGGCGCTGGAGGAGGCCGTACGGGACTGGTTCCACACCCCCTTCCGGGACGGCGAACCGCCGTGGAACCTGCACCTCCTGCGCGGCCCGTCGCAGGGCGAGTTCACGCTGCTCTTCCGGATGCACCACAGCCTGCTGGACGGCCGTTCCCTGACCACCCTGCTGCGCGCCCTCCTGGACGGCTGCCCGCCGGTGGACGCCGAAGCCTCCCTGGCCGGCCCCGGCGGTGTGCGCCGCGCCCCCGCGCCCGGCGCGGCGCCGGGCCTGCTGACGGCGGGGCTCGCGGTACCGCTGCCCGGGAAGGGCGAGCGGCGCACGGCCTACTCGGTCCTGCGGCTGCCGCCCGAGCTGATGCGGGCCGCGCGCGGCCCCGCCGGGACGGGCGCGACCACCAACACCGTGTTCCTGGCGGCCGTTTCGGGCGTCCTGCGGTCCTGTCTGGCGACCGCCGACCCGTTCGCGGCCGACCGGCCGGTCTGGCTGTCCGTGCCGGTCGACCAACGCCCCGCGGACCGGGGCGACTTCCTCGGCAACGCGTTCTGCAACGTCCGGCTGTCCGCGCCGGTCGCGCTCGGTGACCCGGCGGCCCGGCTGCGGGCCTGCGCCGGGCTCCTCACCACTGTGACCCGCCCCCTCGGCCGGGCGGAGAGGCTGTTCGAGTCCGCCGTCACCGCGCTGCCCGGCCCGGCCCAGGCGCTGGCCCGAGGCCGGCTGTTCGCCCCGGCGTACGCGCCGGCCGCCTGCACCTACGTCCACCTGCGCGAGAACGGCCGGACCCTGGCCGGGCGCCCGCTGCGCCGGGTCACCCTGGTCCCCATGGTGCCGCCGGACGACACCGCCACCTTCGCCCTGGGCGGCTGCGCCCGCGGCCACACCCTGAGCGTCTTCACCAACTCCGCTGCGGAGGACGCCGACCTGCTGGCGGAGGCGTTCCGGCACGAACTGGTCCTGCTCGCGGAGGCCGCCGCCGTGTGAAGAGTGTGTGGACCACCGTGTGTCGCGCTGTGATCGGTGTCTCGCCAGGCTGACGCAACCCCCGTGAACAAGGCAAACTGACGGGGTGGATCGGGATGTCTAGGGGGACGGGCATGGACGGTGGACCGCGGGTGCCGGAGCAGCGGCGTCCCGTCTCCTCGGCGGAGACGGCGGCGTTGCGCTTCAGTGTGCTCGGTCCGGTGCGCGCCTGGCGTGCGGAGGAGCCGCTCAACACCGGCTCCCCCCAGCAACGCGCGCTGCTCGCCGCCCTGTTGCTGCGCGAGGGCCGGACGGCCACCGCGGCCGAGCTGATCGATGCCCTGTGGGGCACCGAGCCGCCCTCGCAGGCGCTGGCGGCGGTGCGCACGTACGCGTCCCGGCTGCGCAAGATCCTGGACCCCGGGGTCCTGGTCAGCGAGTCGGGCGGGTACGCGGTGCGCGGGCTCGGCGACGGCGCCCTGGACCTGGCGGCGGCGCAGGACCTCGCCGCGGAGGCGGAGAAGGCGCGCAGCACCGGGGGCCTGCCGCGGGCGCGGGAGGCGCTGAACCAGGCGCTGGCGCTGTGGGACGGCGAGCCGCTGGCCGGCGTGCCCGGGCCCTACGCCGACGCCCAGCGGGTCCGGCTGGAGGAGCTGCGCCTCCAACTCCTGGAGAGCCGGCTGGACATGGACCTGGAGCAGGGCTGCCACGCGGAGGCGGTCTCGGAGCTCACGGCGCTGACCGCCGCCCACCCCCTGCGCGAGCGCCTGCGCGAACTGCTGATGCTGGCCCTGTACCGCAGCGGTCGCCAGGCGGAGGCCCTCGCGGTGTACGCCGACACCCGCCGCCTGCTCGCCGAGGAGCTCGGCGTGGACCCGCGCCCCGGCCTGCGCGAACTCCAGCAGCGCATCCTGCGGGCCGACCCGGCCCTGGCCGAGCCCTCCTCGCCCGCAGCCGAACCCCCGTCGGCCCCGGTCCGGCCCGCCCAGCTCCCGGCCACGGTGCCCGACTTCACCGGCCGTTCGGCCTTCGTCACCGAGCTGAGCGAAGTGCTGGCGTCGGCGGAGGGCCGGGTGATGGCCGTGTCCGCGCTGGCCGGGATCGGCGGCGTGGGCAAGACCACCCTCGCGGTCCACGTGGCCCACGAGGCCCGGTCCGCCTTCCCGGACGGCCAGTTGTACGTCGACCTCCAGGGCACCGGCTCGCGGACGGCGGAGCCGGAGACGGTCCTGGGGTCCTTCCTGCGCGCGCTCGGCACACCGGACTCGTCCATCCCCGACTCGCTGGAGGACCGCGCCGCCCTGTACCGCTCGGTCCTCGACGGCCGCCGGGTCCTGGTGCTGCTGGACAACGCGAAGGACGCGGCACAGGTCCGTCCGCTGCTGCCGGGCACGGCGGGCTGCGCGGCGCTGGTGACGTCCCGGGTGCGGATGGTCGACCTGGCCGGGGCGCACCTGGTGGACCTGGACGTGATGTCCCCGGACGAGGCGCTCCAGCTCTTCACGAAGATCGTCGGCGCGGAGCGGGTGGCCGCGGAGCGCGAGGCGGCCCTCGACGTCGTCGCCGCCTGCGGCTTCCTGCCGCTCGCGCTGCGTATCGCCGCGTCCCGTCTCGCGGCCCGCCGCACCTGGACGGTCTCGGTGCTGGCGGCGAAGCTCGCGGACGAGCGCCGGCGCCTGGACGAGCTCCAGGCCGGCGACCTCGCGGTGAAGGCGACGTTCGAGCTGGGCTACGGCCAGCTGGAGCCGGCCCAGGCGCGCGCGTTCCGGCTGCTGGGGCTCGCGGACGGCCCGGACATCTCGCTGGCGGCGGCAGCGGCGGTCCTCGCCCTCCCCGCCGAGGAGACCGAGGACCTGCTGGAGGCCCTCGTCGACACGTCCCTGCTGGAGTCCGCCGCCCCGGGCCGCTACCGCTTCCACGACCTGGTCCGCCTCTACGCGCGTGCGTGCGCGGAACGCGACGAGCAGCCGCCGAGCGAGCGCGGGGAGGCGCTGTCGCGGCTGCTGGACTTCTACCTGGCGACGGCGGCCGAGGTGTACGCGATCGAGCGGCCCGGGGAGCGTGTGCTGGACCATCTGAGCCGGACCACCTACCCGGGTCTCTCCTTCGCCGCCCGGGACAAGGCGCTGGACTGGCTGTTCACCGAGGCGAGCGGGCTGCTGGCGGCCGTGCAGCAGGCGGGCACGGCGGGCCGGCTGCGCCGGGCGGCCGACCTGCTGGTCGCGGCCGTCGACCTCGGGGAGTCCGGGATCGGTGCCCGCCAGTACGTCCGGGCGGCCACCGCGGTGATCTCCGCGGCCCAGGAGCACGCCGACGCCTACGCCGAGGGCCGGGCCCGCCTCATGCACAGCCATCTGCTGGGCGTCTCGGGCCAGTTCACGGAGTCGGACCGGGAGGCGGGGGCGGCCCTGCGGCTCGGGCTCGCCGCCGGGGACCCGGTGGTCTGCGCCCAGGCGCCCAACCAGCAGGGGATCATCGCGCTCTACACCGGCCGGCACGACGAGGCCGAGCAGCTCCTCACCCAGGCCCTGACCGCCTTCCGCGCGGACCGGAACACTCCCGGGGAGGCCAGCGCCCTGTGCAACCTGTCGCGGGTCCACCTGGCGACCGGCCGCACCGAGAGCGCCGTCTCGCTGGCCCGGCAGGGGGTCACCATCTACGCCCGCGCCGACACCGGCGTGGCCCTGCGGCTCGCCAACGGCAAGTACGCGCTGGGGCTGGCGCTGACCAGCGCGGGAGAGACCCGGCTCGCCCTGGAGACGCTCACCGACGCCCTGGGCATGTTCCAGGACGCCCGGCAGCAGCTGTGGCACGGCATGACCCTGTTCCGGCTCGCCGAGCTCCACCTCGCCGACCGCAGCCCCGCCCAGGCCGCGTCCTGTGCGGAACAGGCGCTGGTCGTGCTGCACGGCATCGGCGGGGAATGGCGGCGCGCCAACATCCTCACGGCGCTCGGCCGCGGCCTGCATGGCATCGGCCAGACCGACCGGGCCCGGGTCTGCTGGCAGGAGGCGCTGTCGGTCTTCGAGGAGTCGGGGGCGCCGGAGGCGGCGGACGTACGGAAGCTGCTGACGTCCGTTCCGGTGGGCTGAGGTCCGTTCCCGCGGGCCGAGGGGCGAAAGCCGTACGGGCGTTCATCATTCGTTTATCACCACCAGGCACTCTCAGTCGTGCCGGACCGTCGCGTCGGGGGGCAGACGGCTCGGTGCGTAGGCCGCACCCATAGGGTGAGCGGCCGTGCGATGCCCGCCCGGTGACACTCGGGGGAGTGACCGGGCGGGCGTCCTCCACTTCGTCACGTCCTGTTCTCAAGGAGCACCTCATGGCCGACAACACCGGGACCGTCAAGCCCGACGACTTCCACGCGACGAGCGAGACGGCCGACGCGGCCGCGACGGCCCTCGTCGTGGACGCCAAGCCCGGCTTCGACCCGGCGGCCGCCCCGGCCGTCGGCACGAAGCCCGCCGCGGACGCCGCGACCACCGCGGCCACCGGCAAGAACGACGTCACCAGCAAGGACTTCCACGCCACGTCGGAGCCCCTGAACGCGCCCGCCGACTTCCACGCCACGGACGAGAAGGCCTGACGGACCACACCCGGACGGGGATCGGCCGCGGCGGCGCGGAGGGGGAGCCGCCGCGGCCGAGGTGTGTCCGGGGCCGTACCGCCCGAACCCGGTTCAGCGGCCCCGCAGTTCGCCCTTGAGCACCTTGCCGCCGGCGTTCCTGGGGAGTTCGGTCAGGAACTCGACCAGGCGCGGCACCTTGTAGTTGGCCATCTCGCGGCGGGACCAGGCGATGAGGTCGTCGGCGGTGAGCGTCGAGTGCGGGCGGCGGACCACGAAGGCCTTGCCGACCTCGCCCAGCCGGGCGTCGGGCACACCGACGACCGCCGCGTCGGCCACGTCCGGGTGCAGGCCGAGGAGCTGCTCTATCTCGGCCGGGTAGGCGTTGAAGCCGCCGACGATGAACATGTCCTTGAGGCGGTCGGTGATGCGGAGGTTCCCGGCGTCGTCCAGGACACCGACGTCGCCCGTGCGCAGCCAGCCGTCCGGGGTCAGGGTCTCGGCGGTGGCGGCGGGGTCCTCGTAGTAGCCGCGCATCACGTTGAAGCCGCGGACCAGCACCTCCCCGGCCCCGTCCACCCGCACCTCGGTCCCCGGGATCGCCCGGCCGGAGGTCGACGCGATCACCGTCGGGTCGTCGCCCCGGCGGCACATGGTCACGATGCCGCTGGCCTCCGAGAGGCCGTACGCGGTCAGGACGGTCTCCACGCCGAGTTCGCCGCGCAGCCGTTCCACCAGCCGGAGCGGGACGACGGCCGCGCCGGTCACCACCAGGCGCAGCGCGGAGAGGTCGTGGGCGGCGCGGGCCGGGTGGTCCAGGAGCGACTGGTGGAGGGTCGGCGGGCCGGGGAGCACGGACACCCGTTCCGCCGCCACGTTCGCCATCACCGTCTCCACGTCGAACACCGGCTGCGGGATCATCGTCGCCCCGCGCATCAGGCAGGCGATCACCCCGGCCTTGTAGCCGAAGGTGTGGAAGAAGGGGTTGACGATCAGATAGCGGTCGTCCGTGCGCAGGCCCGCCAGGTCCGCCCAGACCTCGTACGCCCGCAGGGTCTGCGCGTGGGTGATCATCGCGCCCTTGGGGCGGCCCGTCGTACCGGACGTGAAGACGATGTCGGACAGGCAGCCGCCGTCCAGCCGGCCCGCCCGCGCCCGTACCTCGGCGGCGCCCACCCCCTCCCCGGCCGCCAGGAAGTCCTTCCAGGTACGGAAGCCCGCCGGCGCGTCCTCCGACAGCACCACCGCGTCCCGCAGCGCGGGCAGCCCCGGCAGGGGCCCGCCGGTCTCGCCGTCCGTCCCCCCGGCCGCCTCCCCCGCCGGCTCTGCGGCCGCCTCCCCCGCGGCCCGTCGCAGCGAGGCGACGTAGGACGTGCCGAGGAAGGTGCCGGTCACGAACAGCAGCCGCGCCCCGCTCCGGCGCAGCACGTCCGCCGCCTCGGCGCCCTTGAAGCGGGTGTTGAGCGGGACCAGCACCCCGCCCGCCGACACCGCGCCGAGCGCCGCGACGATCCAGTCCAGGGAGTTGGGCGCCCAGATCCCCACCCGGTCGCCCGTCTCCACCCCGGCGGCGAGACAGGCGGCCGCCGCCCGCTCCACCCGGGCGCCCAGCTCCGCGTACGTGATCCGGGTGCGGCCGTCCACCACCGCCTCGGCGTCCGCGTACCGTGCCGCCGCCGACCGCACCAGCCCCGGAACGGTCCCCCACTCCATGTCTCCGCGCACAACAGACCTCCCCGGACGCATAGCTGACTGACCGTCAGATTAGCTGTAGCCTGACGGCCTGTCAGCAAGCCGGGTAAGCCGTGGAGGTGCGGGCACATGGCCGGTCTCAGAGGCATTCAGGACGCCACCGCCATCGTCGGGATCGGACAGACAGCCTTCGCCAAACGGCTCGGCGAGGACGAACGGACCCTCGCCTGCCGGGCCGTCCTCGCCGCCCTCGACGACGCCGGGATCGCCCCCGGCGAGGTCGACGCCCTCGCCTCCTTCACCATGGAGGAGACCGACGAGGTGGAGCTGGCGAAGGCGGTCGGCTTCGGGGACCTGACCTTCTTCAGCAAGGTCGGCTACGGAGGCGGCGGCTCCTGCGCCACCGTCGCGCACCTGGCCGGCGCGATAGCCGCCGGGCAGGCCACGGTGGGGGTCGCGTGGCGGTCCCGCAAGCGCGGCAGCGGCCCCCGGCCCTGGACCAACACCGCCGTCCAGCTCCCGACGCCCGCCCAGTGGACCCGGCCCTTCGGCCTGCTCCGCCCCGCCGACGAGATCGCCATGCTCACCCGCCGCTACATGCACGAGTACGGCGCCACCCGCGACCACCTCTTCAACGTCGCCCTCGCCTGCCGCAACCGCGCCAACCAGAACCCCGCCGCCGTGATGTACGAACGCCCGCTCACCCGCGAGATGTACATGACCTCCCGGTGGATCAGCGAGCCGCTGTGCCTCTTCGACAACTGCCTGGAGACGGACGGCGCGCTGGCCTGCGTGGTGGTCGGCCGGGAGCGGGCGCGGGACTGCGCCAAGGCCCCCGTCTACATCCACTCCGCCGCCCAGGGCCTGCCCGCCCAGCACCACGGCATGGTCAACTACTGGAACGACGACCCCCTCACCGGCCCCGCCTGGACCGCCGCCCGGCACCTGTGGAAGCACGCCGACCTCACCCCCCAGGACGTCGACGTCGCCCAGATCTACGACGCCTTCACCGCCCTGATCCCGCTCTCCCTGGAGGGCTACGGCTTCTGCGGACGCGGGGAGGGCGGGGCGTTCACCGAGCAGGGGGCCCTGGAGATCGGCGGCCGGCTGCCCGTCAACACCGGGGGCGGCGGGCTCTCCGAGGCCTACGTGCACGGCTTCAACCTCATCACCGAGGGCGTCAAGCAGCTGCGCGGCACCAGTACCGCCCAGGTCCCGGGCGCCGCCAGCTGCCTGGTCACCGCCGGCGAGGGCGTCCCGACCTCCGCCCTCCTCCTCACCAACAGGAGCTGAGATGCTGGAACCGGTCATCGACCCCCACGGCGCCCCCTTCTGGGAGTACGCGGCACGCGGCGAACTCCGCGTCCAGGCCTGCGCCGACTGCCACGAACCCCGCTTCCCGCCCCGCCCCTGCTGCCCGCACTGCCAGTCCTTCGCGACCGAGTGGCGGCCCACCAGCGGGCGCGGCCGCGTCTGGTCGTACGTCGTCCCGCACCCGCCGCTGCTGCCCGAGTACGCCGCCCAGGCCCCGTACAACGTGGTCGTCGTGGAACTCGACGACGCGCCCCGGGTGCGGATGGTGGGCAACGTGGTCAGCGAGCCCGGGGCCGCGCTCGGCTCCCTCGCGCCGGACCGGGTCCGGATCGGCGCCCGCGTCCAGGCCGTCTTCGCCGACGGCCGTCCGCAGTGGGTCCTGGAACGGCCGTGAGCCTCGGCCTGAGCACCGACAAGGAGACCGGGGTCGCCGTCGTCACCCTCGACCGCCCGGCCAGGCTCAACGCGGTCGACCTTCCGCTCGCCGCCGAACTGGCCGCCACCTGGAGGTCGTTGCGCTTCGACGACACGGTACGCGCGGTGGTCCTCACCGGGTCCGGGGGGCGCGCCTTCAGCACCGGCCTCGACCGGGACGCCGTCGTGCCGCAGCCGTCCTCGCCGTACAGCCAGGACGATCCGCTGATCGCGATCGGGCCGAAGTCGAACGACCTGTGGAAGCCGGTGATCGCCGCCGTCGCCGGGATGGCCTGTGGGGGCGCCTTCTACCTCCTGGGCGAGGCGGACTTCGTCGTCGCCGACGAGACCGCGACCTTCTTCGACCCGCACACGTCCTACGGCATGGTCAGCGCGTACGAGTCCGTGCTGCTGGCCCAGCGGATGCCCTACGGCGAGGTGGCCCGCATGGTGCTGATGGGCAACGCCGAGCGGCTGGGCGTGCGCCGGGCGTACGAGGTGGGGCTGGTCTCCGAAGTGACCGCGGCCGGGCAGGCGTTGGAGGCGGCGGTACGGTGCGCGACCGTCATCGCCGGTCATCCGACCGAGGGCGTCCAGGGGAGCGTGCGGGCCCTGTGGGCGGCGAAGGAGGCGGCCCGGGAGCGCGGCTTCGCCCAGGCCCCGCACCTGATCACCCTGGGCAACCTGCCGACGGACCGGCAGACCGAGCTCTTCGCCGACCGCCCCCGCACGGCCCCGCGGGTCCGCTGAGCGCCGACGGGGGCCCTGTCGGGTTTAGGCCGCGAGTGCGCTGTGGCCGGTCGCGCAGTTCCGCGCACCCTCAGGGGCGCGGGGAACTGCGCGGGCAACCCCCACCGGGCGGCCGCCGTGACCCGACAGGGCACCCCCTGCCGGCGCTCACGGCGTGCGCGCCGTCCCCGTGCCCTTCTCCGCGTCGAGCGCGTACACGCAGCGGTCCTTGCTGCACGCGTACACGACCCCGTCCTTGACCACCGGCGACCCGGTGATCTCCCCGCCCGTCGCCAGCTTCCACCGCAGCCGGCCGTCGTCGGCCTTCAGCGTGTACAGCAGGTGGTCGGTGGAGCCGAAGTGGATACGGCCCTCGGCGACCGCCGGCGCGCCCACCACGTCGCCGCCCGCCTGGAACCGCCACTTGGGTGTCCCGGTGACCGCGTCCAGGGTGTACAGGCCCTTGCCGCTGCCCACGTGGACGTGGCCCGCGGCGACCAGCACCGGCTCGATCGACGCCCGGGCCTCGGTCGCGATGCGCCAGCGGTCGCGGCCGTCGGTGGCGTCGAGGGCGTAGACCGTGCCGAGGTAGTCGGCGAGGTAGATGCCGCCGCCCGCGACGGCCGGCCCCGGCACGAACGCCGGCGGGGAGAGGAACACCGCCGGCGCCTCGAAGTGCCAGCGCACACGCCCCGTCGCGCTGTCCAGGGCGATGACGCGGGTGCCCGCACAGGCGTACACGAAGCCGTCGGGGGCGTGGGTGAGGCGGACCGGGACGCCGCCGCAGGAGGCCGCGTCGCCGATGGGGTAGGACCAGCGTTCGTCACCGGTGCGGGCGTCCAGCGCGCGCAGCCGGGCGTCCTGCCAGACGAAGACCGTGCCGTCGTGGACGGAGGGCCCGGCCTCGGGGGACTCGAAGTCGGTCTGGCAGCCGCTGATCTCCCAGAGCTTCTGCCCGTTGGAGGCCTCCCAGGCCTGGGCCCCGCCGCCCCGGGTGCCGGTGACGAGCGTGCCGCGGTCGGCCTTGAGCGCGTACACCCAGGCATCCGTGGACAGCCGCCACAGGTCGCCGCCCTGGCGGGCCTCCAGGGCGAACAGGGTCGGGCCGTCGGAGGCGTGCACCCGGCCGTCCGCGACCGCCATGGACCAGGCGACGTCCCTCGTCTTGAAGCGGCGGCGGCCGGTGGCGACGTCGAGGGCGTGCACCTCGAAGGAGGTGACGTAGACGAGGTCGCCGTCGACGGCCGGGGTGCCCCAGACGTCGTTCGACATGCGGAACCGCCAGGGGCGCCAGCCGGCCGTGGTCTCCGGCAGCTGGGCGGGCACGGGCGGTACACCGGGGTCGGCGCCGTTGACGCCGGGGTGCGGTCGGGACCAGCTGGCGACCAGTCCGGCCTCCGGCGGCGGGGCCTTGACGGCGGCGGCGCGGGTGTCGGAGACCCGCGGGCCGGGCCCGATGGGCACCTGGGCGCCGGCCAGCCGCACCGGGCCGGTGTCGGGGCCGGGGGCGCCGACGGGGACCGGGGCCGGGACGGCGGGGTCGTACGAGGGCGGCGGCGGGACCGCCGGACGGGCGCCGCGTCCGCCGGACGGGCCGGCGGAGGGCTTCACGGCCGGCCTCCCGCCGCGGCGGGACTCGATCAGCCCGACCGCCTTCTCGGGCAGCCAGGCCGACGCCGTACCGCTGTCGTCGGAGCCGGAGCCGAAGAGGTGGGGGGCCAGCTGGGCCTGGAGGTCGGCCGGGTTGGGGCGGGAGGTGGCCTCCATCTGCATGCAGGACTCGATGAGCGGGCGCAGCTCGTCCGGGAGGCCTTCGAGGTCGGGGCCCTCGCGGAGCAGCATGAAGACGGTCTCGACCGGGTTGGCGCCGTGGAAGGGCGGGTGGCCGGTGGCGGCGAAGACCAGCATGGAGCCGAGCGAGAAGACGTCGCTCGCGCCGGTCACGGAGCGGGAGTCCTTCGCCTGCTCCGGCGACATGTAGGCGGGCGTGCCGACGGCGACGTTCGTCATCGTCAAACGCGTGTTCGAAACGCCGGACGCGATACCGAAGTCGATGACCCGGGGGCCGTCCTCGACGACGAGGACGTTGGACGGTTTCAGGTCCCGGTGCACCAGCCCGGCGCCGTGGATCGACTGGAGCGCCTCGGCGACGCCCGCGGCGAGCCAGCGCACGGCCTGGGCCGGCAGCGGCCCGCAGTCGTTCACTATCTCCTCGAGGGACGGCGCGGGCACGTACGCGGTCGCGAGCCACGGCACGGCGGCGCGCGGGTCGGCGTCGACGACGGCCGCCGTGTAGAAGCCGGAGACCGCCCTGGCCGCCTCCACCTCACGGGTGAAGCGGACCCGGAACAGCTGGTCCTCGGCGAGTTCGGTCCGGACCGTCTTGATCGCCACGCGCCGGCCCGACGCCGAGCGCGCGAGATAGACCAGCCCCATGCCGCCGGCCCCCAGCCGTCCCAGCACCTCGAACGGCCCGATCCGCCGCGGATCGTGCTGCGTCAGCTGATCCACCACTTGCCTGCCACCTCCCCGTACGGGCCCCGTCCACCCACATATGTACGCGACCCCGTGCAGCGTCTCACCACTCGCACCGCCGTGGCGGCACGCACCCCGATTCTTCCTGGCCCGGGCACAGGTTGCGAACCCGGTGACCAATCGGGATGCCTCATGACAAAGTGAGACATTCACCCGCCGAAAGCCGCCGGGAGCCGCCTTTTCACGGCCCTCGGCGCTCCTCAGCGTTGCAGCAGCGCGAAGGACGCCCCTTGATTGTCGGTCACGACGGCGACTTTTCCGTACGACGTCTCGAAAGGCGGTGCCTGGACCCGGCCGCCGAGCCGCAGCACGGCCCCGACGGCGGCCTCCACGTCCCCGGTCCGGAAGTGGACGACGAACTGCGCGGGCATGCCGGCCGCGAACACCTCGGTGACCGGGGCGCGGCCGAAGTCCGGGTCGGCGCCCGCGCCGAACAGGGCCTCGTGGAAGAGGTGGGCGTAGAAGGTGTTGGCCGCCTCGGTGTCGCTGGTGTAGAGCTGCGCCCAGGCGAAGGTGCCGGGGGCGTGCCGGACGGCGAAACCGGGGTGGGCCGCGGCCTGCCAGAGGCCGAAGACGGCGCCCTGCGGGTCGGCGACGAGGGCCGCGGTGCCGAGGTCGCGGACGGGCGCGGGGTCGCTCACCAGCTGTCCGCCGGCCGCGAGGACGCGCCGGGTCAGGTCCCGGGCGTCGGGGGTGGCGAAGTACACCGTCCAGACGGTGGGCATCCGGCCGTCGCGCTTCCGCGCCAGCCTGGCGACCTCGGCGCCGTCCAGACGGGCCCACACGGAGCCGCCGCCGGAGTCCTCGAAGGTCCACCCGAAGAGCGCACCGTAGAACCGCTTGCCCGCCTCGACGTCGGGCAGCTGTACGTCCACCCAGCACGGGACGCCCTCTGTGTATTCGGATGCCCTGTTTTCGGCCATGTCGTCAAAGTAACCGCACCGCCCGCACCGCGCAGACCAGCCGCACCACCTGGGGCAGCGCTCCCCATACACCCGCGCACCCCATTTGCAGTCGGCCGAATCGCGCTCCGATCACCCCTCGGTAAGCTGACGGCATGACAGGACAAGTGCGTACCGTCGACGGCCGCGTGGCCGGCCGGCGTGGGCAGGCGACCCGGCAGAAGCTGCTCGACTGCCTCAGCGAGATGCTCAGCTCCTCCCCTTACCGGGACGTCAAGGTCATCGATGTCGCCCGGAAAGCGGGGACTTCGCCCGCGACCTTCTACCAGTACTTCCCGGACGTCGAGGGCGCCGTCCTGGAGATCGCCGAGCACATGGCCACCGAGGGCGGCCAGTTGACGGAACTGCTCGCGGGACGCTCCTGGGTCGGCAAGGCCGGCTGGACGACCGCGCAGGAACTCGTCGACGGTTTCCTGGAGTTCTGGCGCAGGAACGACGCGATCCTGCGCGTGGTCGACCTGGGGGCCGCCGAGGGGGACAAACGGTTCTACAAGATCCGCATGAAGATCCTGAACTCGGTGAACAACTCCCTGAGCGACTCCATCGCGGAGTTGCAGGCCAAGGGCAAGGTCGACAAGGACGTGAATCCGGCGGCAGTGGCCGGTTCACTGGTCGCCATGCTCGCGGCCGTCGCCGCGCACCAGCGGGGTTTCCAGACCTGGGGTGTGAAGCAGGCCGAACTCAAGCCGAACCTTGCGCTGTTGGTGCACCTGGGCGTGACCGGGAAGAAACCGACGAAGTAGCACGTGCCCTTGGGTCCTGTCTGGCAGGCGGCGGTTCACACGAGGTGGGCCGCCGCCTGTTCCCCTATGCGGGCAGCGGGCGGTCCCGTACCACGTGCTTCATCACCAGCGTCGAGGTGAGGCGCTGCACGCCCGGCAGGGTCGCGAGCCGTTCGTCGTACAGCCGCTGGAAGGCGGCGAGGTCGGCGGTGGCCACCCGCAGCAGGTAGTCGGGCTCCCCGAACAGCCGCTGGGCGTCCAGCACATGGGGGATCTCGGCGAGCGCCCGCTCGAAGTCGGCGACCGTGTCCCGGTCCTCCTGCCGCATCGACACGAAGACCAGCGCCTCGAAGCTCAGTCCCACCGCGGCCGGGTCCACCACCGCCCGGTACCCGCTGATCGCCCCCGACCGCTCCAGCTCGCGCAGCCGGCGGTGACAGGGCGAGACGCTCAGCCGTACCCGCCCGGCCAGCTCGGTCACCGTCAGCCGGCCGTCCTGCTGGAGCTCGGCAAGAATCTTCCGGTCCACGTCGTCCATGGGGAAGATTCTCCCCCGAATGGCCTGGTCACGGGCAAATTTCGACAACACTTTCGAGTCATACGCGCCTAATGTCCCTTCCATGGACACCGGACCCCTGCTCTCCTTCCTCGCCGTCGACCTGCTCCTGGTGTGCGTACCGGGCGCCGACTGGGCGTACGTCATCGCCGCCGGGGTGCGCGGCCGCTCGGTGGCGCGGGCCGTGGCGGGGCTGATGGCGGGCTACGCCCTGCACACCGCGCTCGCGGTCGCGGGGCTCGCGGTGCTGGTGGCGAGGTCGCCCGCGCTGCTCACCGTGCTGACGGCGGCCGGGGCCGGCTATCTGATCCGGCTGGGCTGGAACGTGCTGCGCCGTCCGGCGGTGCCGCGGGAGGCGGAGGCGGCGCCGGAGGGCTTCCTGCGGGGCGCGGCGATCAGCGGCCTCAACCCCAAGGCGCTGCTGCTCTACCTCTCCGTGCTCCCCCAGTTCCTGGTCACCCGGGGCGGCCATCCGCCGATAGCCCTCCAGACGGCGGTCCTCGGCGCGCTGCACATGGCCTGCTGCACCGCCGTCTACCTCACCGTCGGCGTCCTCGCCCGCCGCCTCCTGTCCGCCCGCCCGAGGGCGGCCAGGGCGGTCACCCGCACCTCGGGAGCGGCGATGCTCGGCATCGGCGCACTGCTGCTGGCCCAGCACGCGCTGTGAGCCCGTGGAACGCCGCGAGGACATGCCGCCGCCGAGCACCACGACGGTGTTCTGCGGCCGAGCGCTACATCGGTGCTCGGCGGCCGAGCGCTACGACAGTGCTCCGCGGCTGCGCGCTACGACGGTGCTCCGCGGCCGAACGTTACGACGGTGTTCTGCGGCTGAGCCGGAAGACCCTGATCTCGCGCTCCACCCGCTCCTGGTAGGCCGCGTACGGCGGCCAGAACGCCAGCAGCGACCGCCAGGCCGCCGCCCGCTCCTCCCCCGCCAGCAGCCGGGCGGTGACCGGCACGTCCCGCCCCTTCCAGCTGATCTCGGCGTCCGGGTGCGCGAGGAGGTTGTGGGTCCAGGCCGGGTGGCCGGTCCGCCCGAAGTTGGAGCCGACCAGCAGCCAGCCGTCGCCCTCCGGCATGCACGCGAGCGGCGTCCGGCGGGCCCGGCCGCTGCGCGCCCCGGTGGCGGTGAGGATCACCCCCGGCAGCATCTGCGCGCTGAGCAGCACCTTCCCCCGGCTGATCCGGTGCACGGCCCGGTCCAGGGCCGGGATCACGTGCGGGGCCACCTTCGCGAACCCGCGGGTGGCGGAGACCCGCTGCACCAGCCGCTCCCCGATCACATCGCCACCCCCGCCCCGTCGAACAGCCCCGCCCGGCCGGCCGCGTGGTCGCGCAGCCGGTGCACGGGCCCGAACAGCAGCTCGTCCCCGGCGGCCCGCTTGAAGTACAGCTGCGCCTCGTGCTCCCAGGTGAACCCGATCCCGCCGTGCAGCTGGATGCCTTCCCCGGCCGCGGTCCGCAACGCCTCCAAGGCCTGCGCGAGGGCCAGTCCCCCCACCCGCCCGGCCGCCGCCCGCCACTGCCCTCGCGAGGAGTCGCCCCGAGCCGCACCTCCCGCACCCGGCGCTTTCCGGACCCCCTGTGCCCCCTGCGCCTCCTCCGCCCCCCGCGTTTCCTCCGCCCTCCGCACCTCCCCCGCTTCCCGCACCCCTCGCACTTCCGCCACCCCCCTTGCCTCCCGCGTTTCCCGAACCCCCTGCATTCCCTCCGCTGCCCGCGCTTCCCGCACTTCCGCCGCCCCCCTCGCCTCCCGAACCCCCTGCATTTCCTCCGCCTCCCGCGCTTCCCGCGCCTCCCGCGGTTCCCCCGCTTCCTGCGCGGTGGCCCAGGCCGCGTAGTAGGCCGCCGAGCGGGCGGCCCGTACCGTCACGTACACATCGGCCAGCCGGTGCTTGACGGCCTGGAAGGAGCCGATCGCCCGGCCGAACTGCTCGCGCTGCTTCACGTACTCCACGGTCCGCTCCAGCGCCCGGTCGGCGGCGCCCACGGCCTCGCCCGCGAGCACGGCGGCGGCCGCGTCCCCGACGGCGGCGAGGGCGGGGTGGATGTCGGCGTCCGCGGACCCGAGGAGTTCCGCCGGCACGTCCCGCAGCTGGACCCGGGCCTGGCCGCGGGTCGGGTCGAGGGCGGTCCGCCGCGTCCGTACGACCCCGGCCGCGTCGCCCGCCACGAGGAAGAGCAGGACGCGCGAGCGGGCGTACCCCCCGGCGTGCGCGGGGACGACGAGCAGCCCGGCGCTGTGCCCGTCCAGCACCTGGTCGGCCTCCCCGTACAGCCGCCAGCCGTCCCCCGACCGCCGGGCCTGCACGCCCCCGGCCCGGCCGCCGCCGGCCCAGTCGCCGCCGCCGGGTCCGGTGAGGGCGAGGGCGGTCCCGAGGAGCGGGCCGGGGACGGCGAGGGCGGCGGTGAGGGTGCCCCCGGCGATCCTCGGCAGCAGTTCGGCGCACTGGGGTGCGGTGCCGAGGGCGAGGATCAGCGGTGCGGCGAGCACGGCGGTGGCCAGGAACGGCGAGGGCGCCAGGGCCCGCCCCAACTCCTCGGCGGCCAGTGCGACTTCCGTGACGGAGCAGCCGACTCCGCCGTACCTCTCGGGCAACGCGAGTCCCGGCAGACCGAGTTGTCCGCTGAGGGCGGTCCACAGGCCGGGGTCGTGGCCCTCCGCCCGGCCGACGGCGGCCCGTACGCCCTCGGTGCCGCAGCGCTTGTGGAGCAGTTCCCGCAGGGCGCGCCGGATCTCGTCCTGCTCGTCGGTGAAGCGGGTGTCCATGGCCGGACCTCCTGACGATCTGACGGCCCGTCATGCTAGGGCCGCCGGATGCAGATGCACAGGGGCGGAGTCCAGCGGATCTGATGTACCGTCAGATTCATGACTGGACCCCGCAAGGTCGCCGTGGTCGGTGTCGCCCTCTCCGACTGCGGCCGGGTGGACGAGGCCACGCCGTACGCCCTGCACGCCCAGGCGGCCCGCCGCGCGCTGGCGGACGCGGGCCTCGGCCGGGAGCTGGTGGACGGCTTCGCGTCGGCCGGGCTGGGCACCCTGGCGCCGGTGGAGGTGGCCGAGTACCTGGGCCTGCGCCCCACCTGGGTCGACTCCACCTCGGTCGGCGGCTCCACCTGGGAGGTGATGGCCGCGCACGCGGCGGACGCGATCGCCGCGGGCCACGCGAACGCGGTCCTGCTGGTGTACGGCTCGACGGCCCGCGCGGACGTCCGGGCCGGGCGGCGGACGGGCAACCTGTCCTTCGGCTCCCGGGGCCCGCTCCAGTTCGAGGTGCCCTACGGCCACACGCTCATCGCCAAGTACGCGATGGCCGCCCGCCGCCACATGATCGAACACGGCACGACCGTCGAGCAGTTGGCGGAGGTCGCGGTCCAGGCCCGGGCGAACGCGGCGCTCAACCCGGAGGCGATGTTCCGCACCCCGGTCACGGTCGACGAGGTGCTGTCCGGCCCGATGATCGCCGACCCCTTCACCAAGCTGCACTGCTGCATCCGCTCCGACGGCGGCGCGGCGGTGCTGCTGGCCGCCGAGGAGTACGTCCGCGACTGCCGGACGGCCCCGGTGTGGGTGCTGGGCACCGGCGAGTGCGTCTCGCACGCCACGATGTCCGAGTGGGCGGACTTCACCGTCTCCCCGGCGGCGGTCAGCGGCCGTCTGGCCTTCGGACGGGCGGGCGTGCGGCCCGCCGAGATGGACTTCGCGCAGATCTACGACGCCTTCACCTACATGACCCTCGTCACCCTGGAGGACCTCGGCTTCTGCGCCAAGGGCGAGGGCGGGGCGTTCGTGGAGAAGGGCCGGCTGCGGGTCGCGGGCGGGGACCTGCCGGTGAACACGGACGGCGGCGGCCTGTCCGCCCAGCACCCGGGCATGCGCGGCCTGTTCCTCCTGGTCGAGGCGGTACGGCAGCTGCGCGGCGAGGCCGGCGACCGGCAGCTGCGGCGCGGGCCGGACGGCGGGCCGCCACGGCTCGGGGTGGCCTCGGGGACGGGCGGCTGGTTCTGCTCGTCGGGGACCGTGGTGCTGGGCCGGGACTGAACCGGGCCCGGCGGCAACCTCTTCCGCTCCGGCGGCAACCTTTCGGGCCCCGGCGGCCACTGCCGTACCGGAAGCTTCGACGTTCGAAGGACGTGCACCGCCGATTCGCGTAAGGATCCCTCCGTGGCCTCCTCCTCACATCGCCGTCGCCCGCAGCCGGACGAGAAGTTCGAATGGCGCCCGGTGCGCGGCCCGTTGCTCGCGGTCGCCGCCGTGGCGGCCGTCGCCCTGGTCGCGACCCTGATCGTGGCGTTCCGGCCCGGTGCCGCGTCCGGCGCCGGCGGGGACCGGGCCGTGGCCGTCTCCGCGGCCGCGTCGTCCGCGACGCCGTCCCGGACGTCCGCCGCCCCCTCGGCCGAGCCGTCGTCGGCGTCACCGAGCCCCGCGGCGGGCAGGCGGACGACGGCTCCGGCGTCGTCCGCCCCGGCGTCCGCGTCCACCGCCCCGGCCCGCCGGGCGGCGAGCGCCGCCACCACCCGGACCCCGACCACCACGGCCCCGGCGGCCGGCCGCATCCGCCCTGGGGCCTCCTACTCCGGCGTCGCCACCTCCTACGACGTCGGCGACGGCGACGGCGCCTGCTCCTACGGCCCCACCGACGACGTCATGACCGCGGCGATGAACACCGCGGACTACGAGACGGCGAAGGCGTGCGGCGCGTTCGTCTCGGTCCGCGCGTCGAGCGGCACGTCGATCACCGTACGGATCACCAACGAGTGCCCGGCGCCCTGCCAGGTGGGCCAACTCGACCTCAGCCAGCAGGCGTTCGCCAAGCTCGCGCCGCTCTCGGCGGGCCGGATAGCGATCACCTGGAGCCTGCTGAGCCCGGCCACCTCGGACACCGTCTCGATCCGCTACAAGACCGGCTCCACCCAGTACTGGTGCGGCATCCAGGCGATCGGCCACCGCAACCCGCTGGCCCGCCTCGAAGTCCGCGCCGGCGGCGGCTGGCAGGCGCTGACCCGCACCGACTACAACTACTTCCTCTCCGAGAACGGCAGCGGCTGCGGGGCCGAGATCCGCCTCACCGACATCTACGGCGAACAGCTCACCGTCCCCGCCCTGCCCGTCCGCCCCGACACCGTCCAGCAGACCGGCCTGCAGTTCACCCGGCACTGAGGCGGACGGCCCCGCGGCCCCTACCCGCGCACCGGCACGATGCGGTGGCCGCGGCGGGGTTTCGGGGCGTCGAGCATGGTGACGCCGACGTGGTTGCGGCTGCGCAGCCAGGCCGTGGGGGCCATGACGAAGCCGACGGCGACACCGACCACGCTGACCGGGAAGAGGAGCGGCAGCGACTGCCCCTCGGGCAGGGTCCTGCCGCCCTCGTGGAAGGCGTAGACGAGGGCGGCGACGAGGACGGCGAGGGAGAGCGCCGACACGGCCGCCCAGACGGCCCGTACCCGCCGGGTCCGGGCCTGGTCGCTGACCTCGGCGAGGATGGAAGCCGTGCAGACGGGGCACTCCAGTTCGACGCTGTGCCGCCCCTCGTCCGGCCGTTCGAGCTGGAACTGGCCGGAGGCCCAGGTGACGGTACGGGTCCGGGGCGTGACGACACCGCCCTTGACCACGTCACTGAGTATGTGACGGACAGCCACTTCTACGGTCCTCTGCGTGTTCATGTCCCCTCCGTCTTGTTCGACCCGGACAGTGTGGGCCGAACTCCACTGTGACCGCAGGGATTTGAGTGGGATCTGAGTCACTTCGCGCACCGCCGCGACCCGCCGGTCCCGACCTGCCGCGCCGGTGCCGCGGGCCCGGCCGCGTGATACTCGGCGCATGGCAGCAACGGATCTCCACGCGCTCCTCAAGCAGCTCCGGGTCTGGGCCCCCGGGGCGACGGAGCTACGGCCCTTCGACCCGGACCGGGCACCCGCGGCCCCGCTCCCGCTGTTCACGGCGTGGTTCGCGGACGCGGTGGCGGCGGGGCAGGCCGAGCCGCACACGATGTCGCTGGCGACGACGGACGAGAAGGGCCGGGCGGACGTGCGGATCGTGATGCTGCACGGCGCGGACGCGGCCGGCTGGTCCTTCGGGACGCATGTGACCAGCCGCAAGGGCCACGAGCTGAGCGCCCGTCCGTACGCGGCGCTCGTCTTCTACTGGCCGGTGCTGGGCCGCCAGGTCCGGCTGCGCGGCCCGGTCACCGCCGCGCCGTCGCAGGAGAGCCAGGCCGACCTGCACGCCCGCTCGACGGGCGCCCTGGCGGCCGCGCTGACCGGCCTCCAGAGCGGCGTCCTGTCCTCGCTGGACGAGCTGCGCGAGGCGTCCCGGACGGCCTGGGAACGGGCCCGCGCCGCCCCGGACGCCCCCTCCCCGACCTGGACCCTGTACCGGCTGCGCCCCGAGGAGGCCGAGTTCTTCCAGGGCGACCCGGACCGGCGCCACGTCCGGCTGCGCTACACCGCCGGGGCCGACGGAAACTGGCACCGGGAGCTCCTGTGGCCGTGAGCGGCGGCACCGGCCCGCGCGGGGCGGCCCGCGGCGGCGTCAGGCCCTGGTGCTCTCGATGTCGTAGAGAGCCCAGTCGGTCACCTGGCGGTAGCCGACGCGCTGGTAGAGGGCGTTGCTCGTCGGGTCGGCGAGGTTCGTGAAGAGGAGGAGTTCGCCGGTCCCGGTGGCCGAGACCGCCCGGCTCACCGCCGCCGTCACCGCTCCGGCGTAACCGCGGCCGCGGTGCTCCGGCGGGGTGTAGACGGGCGCGATCCGGGCCTGGCCGGCGACCTCCGGGGTCACGCCGGCCATGGAGACGGGGGTGCCGTCGGGGGTCTCCCAGAGGGTGACGCCGCCGTAGGAGAGCCGGGAGTCGGCCCAGTCCCCGGCGTCCCGGCCGCCGTGCGGGCCCGTGTCCCCGACGAACCCGCGGTACCAGCGGACCAGCAGCTCCCGGTCCGCCCCTCGGGCGATCCGCGCCCGGCCCGCCGGTCTCGGTGAGGGCTCCGTCAGCTCGGCCAGCCGGTAGAGCCGTTGGCGCTCGCGAAGGTGCGACGGCGCCCCGGTCCGGCGTTCCCAGGCCGCCACGAACGCCTCCGCCGCGGCCCGCTCGCCGCAGAACCCTCGCACCGGGTGGCCGGCGTCCAGGAGCGCGGAGACCAGCCCCTCGGTCCCGGCCGCGGTGAGCGGGGTGGGGCGCAGCGCGTGCGGCGGGGTGTGCAGCAGCGCCGCGGCCACCTCGCCGTCCGCCCGGACCAGGTGGCCGAAGAACGGGGGTGCGTCGCCGTAGGACCGCGGGCCCGTGCGCCGGAGCTGTTCGGTCACCGTCAGATGGACGGTGTGCAGATCGGGGCGGGAGCGCAGGAAGCCGCCCGCGTGGGCGAGGAATTCGGCGAGGTCGGCGGTGAACCGCCAGCCGGTGCCGTCGTGTTCGGGGGCCATGGTCGATGGTGCCGTCCGGCCGCCCCGTTCCGCATCCGAATTGGCGGGGCGCGGGCTACGGCACGGGCTCCGGGTCGGTGGCCAGGCGGGCGTGCAGGTGCACGTCACGGAAGGCGTCCTGCCGGCCCTCCGCGAACATCGCGCCGCGCAGCGTCCCTTCGTAGGGGAAGCCGCAGGTCCGTGCCGTGCGGCAGGACGCCTCGTGGCCGAGGGCGTGGCCCAGTTCGAGGCGGTGCAGGCCCAGTTCGGTGAAGGTCCAGTGGGCGGCCAGGGCCAGGGCGCGGGTGGCGACCCGGCGGCCGCGCGCCTCGGGGAGCACCCAGTAGCCGACGCGGGCGGTGCTCATCACCCGGTCGATCATGTTGACGCCGATGTGGCCGAGGGGCGCTCCGCTGTCCGCGTCGGTGATCCGGAACGGCTCCGCCGTGCCGTCGGCCGTCTGCCGCTCCAGCCGGCGCAGGGCGGCCCGGGCGCCGTCGAGGTCGGTCTCCGGTTCCAGCGGGGTGTTCCAGCGGCGGAACTCCGGATCGTCCCGGCCGCGCAGCCAGGCCGCCGCGTCGGCGCCCGCCTCCGGGTCCCAGCGGTCCAGCCGCAGGCCGTGGCCGTGCGGGAGGGAGTCGGGGCGGGGGCTGCGGGGCTGCTGGTGAGTGGTGGCCATGGGCCCATTGAAGCCGCTGCGGCGGGGCGCGGCCCAGCCGGTCTCAGCGTTGCGCCGGGCGGAAGACCGGGGCCCCTTCCCGGAAGGCGACCTCCAGGTCCAGGCCCGCGCGCAGGTCGCCGGGGACGGCGGCGACCACCTCGGTCATCATGCGCGGGCCCTCCGCCAGGTCGACCACGGCGGCGACGTAGGGGACCCGGTCGCCGAACGGCGGGAGGTCGTTGCGGTGGACGACGGACCAGGTGTAGAGGGTCGCGCGGCCGCTCGCGGGCTCCCAGGTGACGTCCTCGCTCCAGCAGTGCGGGCAGAACTCGCGGGGGTAGTGGTGGGCCCGCCCGCAGGAGCCGCAGCGGCGCAGCAGGAGCCGGCCCTCGGCCGCCGCCTCCCAGTAGGGGCGGGTGAAGGCGTCGGGTTCGGGGCGGTCGAAGCGGGGGGCCGCCGCCCGGGGGGCCTCGGGGGCTCGTTCGCCGGTCGTCGCATCCATGAATCTGACGCTACGTCAGAAGTACCGGAAAACCGAGAGCCGGATGGGAAAAGCCTGTGCTTCCCCGGTGCCGCTGTGGGCCCGCCGTGAATCCCGCGGAATGTGTCTCCCGACAGCTCAGGGCCAAGTTCGCCGAGTACCAGGCGGGCCTGAAGCTGCGCGGCCCGGACGGCTTCGGCCCGCTGACCGCCCGCAACTACGACACGTACCTGGTCGAGCGGTACATGCGGCCGTCGGCCACCAGGTACCTGGCCGCGCTGTCGGACTCGGACCGCGCGACGTACCTCGCGAAGAACACGTTCATCACGTGGTCCGGCGGCCGGGCCTCCTTCGGCTGGGACGACTTCCTCACCCACGTCGGCGCCCGCAAGAAGACCGTCCCGGCCTTCGACGCCTTCGACCTGTCGGCGGGCGAGAACAATGAATTCGGATCGAGTACGAGCGAGACCCGCCACTTCACGGCGTACGGCGCGAAGAATGACACCACCGGCCTGAGCACCAGGCGGGTCGCCGCCGACATCCCCGAGAAGCTGAACCTGATGAACCCGATGTACCACCTGGTCGACCGGGTCAACGACAACCGCTCCAGGCACTGGTGGATCCGGCTCGGCACCAGCGACTCGGACACCGCGCACGTCGTCTCCGCCAACCTGGCCGCCCGCCTGGACAACCTCGGCGACGACGTGAACCACCTCTACTACTGGGACGAGGGCCACGGCGCCAACACCGACCCGGGCGACTTCATCGCCTGGATCGCGGAGGTCACCTCGTCCGGCAAGGACAAGAAGGGCAAGCGGAATTAACAGGCCGCCGCGGAAGTAAGAAGCTCTCACAATCGAGAGGGAGCTCTCACGGCCGCGATAGCCTCCCGGAACGCGGTGTTCTTTCCCGTCTGTCTAAGGACACCGCCCACCCGTGACGTCGGGCCCCAGCGCACCGGGGCCCGACGTCACGGGCCTTTTCCGACCGGATGAGGTGGGCTACGTCACAAGCTCCACCCACTTCTCCTACGGGTGTGATCAATCCGCAACCAATTCCGGTCTTGACCGAGACCCAACAACGTGAAGCGTGATTACGCTCGCGCTCATGGCCGTGTTCTCCCCCACCGTTTCGCCCGTCTACGTCATAGGCGCAGGCCCAGGAGGTCTCGCCGCCGCGTACGCGCTGCGGGCCCGGGGCATCCGCGCCGTGATCCTGGAGAAGTCCGACGACGTCGCCGCGTCCTGGCGCCGCCACTACGACCGGCTCCATCTCCACACCACCCGCCGGCTCTCCGCCCTGCCCGGGCTGCCCATGCCGCGCCGCTTCGGCCGCTGGGTCTCCCGCGACGACGTGGTGCGCTATCTGGAGAAGTACGCCGAGCACCACCGGCTGGAGATCGTCACCGGCGTCGAGGTCTCCCGGGTGGAGCGCTCGCCCGACGGCACCGGCTGGCTGCTGCACGCCTCCGGCGGGCGCGAGCTGACCGGCTCCGCGGTGGTGGTCGCCACCGGCTTCAACCACACCCCGCGCATCCCCGACTGGCCAGGCCGGTCCGCCTTCACCGGCGAGTTCCTGCACGCGGGCGAGTACCGCAACGCCGAGCCGTTCGCGGGCCGGGACGTCCTCGTCGTCGGTGTCGGCAACACCGGCGCCGAGATAGCCGTCGACCTGGTGGAGGGCGGCGCCGGCCGGGTACGGCTGGCCGTCCGCACGGTCCCGCACATCGTGCGCCGCTCCACCGCGGGCTGGGCCGCCCAGTACAACTCGATCCTGGTACGGCGGCTGCCGACCGCACTGGTGGACCGGCTCGCGCGGACCATGGCGAAGGTCAGCGTGCCCGACCTGGCCGCGCACGGCCTGCCCCGCCCCGACAGCGGCCTCTACAGCCGGGTCAAGCAGGGCTCCATCCCGGTCCTGGACGTCGGTCTCATCGAGGCGGTGCGCCAGGGGAAGATCGAGATCACGGCCGCCGTCGAGGGCTTCGAGGAGGGCAAGGTCACCCTCGCCGACGACAGCCGCCTCTCCCCCGACGCGGTGATAGCGGCGACCGGGTACGTCCGCGCCCTGGAGGGCCTGGTCGGCCACCTCGACGTGCTCGACGGCCGCGGGCGCCCCGTGAGCCACGGCCCGCGCAGCCCGAAGAACGCCCCCGGCCTGTACTTCACCGGCTACTCCAACCCGATCAGCGGCATGTTCCGGGAGATGGCCATCGACGCGGAGAAGATCGCGAAGGCCGTCGCCAGGCGGCAGCGGACGGCGTAGCGGAGCGCCCCCGGACGGCGTAGAAAGCCTCAACCTCCTTACGTACGACTCCTGTTATTCATGTGACCCATGTGACAGGAGTTGTTTGTTACCGCTGGTAGTACGCACGCGTGCCCCGGGCCAGAATGTGAGCCCTGCTCAACTTTCCGGCTCCACCCCTCTCGCGCATGACGGAGGACGCACGTGGCACGTGAAAGACAGCTCTCCCGCCGCTCCCTGCTCGGCGGTGCCGCCGCCGGGGCCGCCGGCCTCACCGCGGTCTCGACGGCCGTCGCCGGTACGGCGTCGGCGGCGACCGCCTCCCGGACGGTCGACGTCGCGATCGTCGGCGGCGGCCTCGCCGGGCTCACCGCGGCCCGCGACCTGGTGGCCGGCGGCAAGACGGTCGCCGTCCTGGAGGCCCGGGACCGGGTCGGCGGCCGGGTGGTGAACCTGAAGCTGGCCAACGGCGGTTACACCGAGGGCGGCGGCGAGTTCATCGGCCCCACCCAGGACCGCATCAAGGCCCTCGCCGACTCCCTGGGCGTGGCGACCTTCACCACCTACAACACCGGCGACAACCTCCTCTACAAGGACGGCACCCGCAGCACGTACGACACCAGCGGTCTGCTCGGCTCGGTCCCGCCGGTGGACGCGGCCGGGCTCGCCAACGCGGCGATCGTGCAGTCCCAGCTGGACAGCATGGCCGCGACGGTGCCGGTGGACACGCCCTGGACGGCCGCCAAGGCCGCCGAGTGGGACAAGCAGACCTTCGAGAGCTGGCTGAACGCGAACGCGATCATCCCCTCCGCCAAGTTCCTCCTGGACCTGGCCTGCACGTCGATCTTCTCGGCCCAGCCCCGCGAGCTCTCCCTCCTCTACGTCCTCTACTACATCGCCGCGGCGGGCAACAGCTCCAACGCCGGCACCCTGGAGCGGCTGACCGACACCGCCGGCGGCGCCCAGGAGTCCCGCTTCGTCGGCGGCTCCCAGCAGGTCCCGATCAAGCTCGCCGCGACCCTCGGGGACCGGGTGGTGCTGAGCGCGCCGGTCCGCTCCGTCGTCAAGTCCGGCAGCTCGTACGTCGTCACCGCGGACGGCATCACCGTCAACGCCACCCGCGTCGTCGTCGCCGTACCGCCGCCGCTGGCCGCCCGGATCACCTACGACCCGCTCCTTCCGGCCGCCCGCGACCAGCTGACCCAGCGGATGCCGATGGGCTCGATCGGCAAGGCCATCGCCGTCTACGACACCCCCTTCTGGCGGGCCGACGGCCTCAACGGCCAGGCCGTCAGCGACTCCGGCGTGGTCCGCTCGACCTTCGACAACTCCCCGCAGGACGCCTCCTACGGGGCGCTGATGGGCTTCATCGAGGCCGACGAGATGCGGGCGTACGACGCGGCGAGCGAGGCCGACGTCAAGACGGCCGTACTGGCCGACTACGTCAACTACTTCGGCGCCAAGGCCAAGTCGCCCACCTCCTTCGTGCTCCAGCGCTGGGACAACGAGGGCTTCTCCCGCGGCGGCCCGGTGGCCTACGCGCCGCCCGGCGTGCTGACCCAGTACGGCGCCGCGCTGCGCGCACCGGCGGGCGGCATCCACTGGGCCGGGACGGAGACCTCCACGTTCTGGACGGGCTTCATGGACGGCGCGGTCCGCTCGGGCGAACGAGTGGCCAAGGAGGTACTGGCCGCCCTCGGGTAGCCGGGCCGGTTCCGACACCCTGCGCCCGGCCCTCCGCCCGGCCCTGCGCCCGGGCTTCCGTCCGCCCTTCCGCTCCGCCTCGCGGTGGCCGCCCCCGTCCGGGCGGCCGCCGTGAAGTCTGGCTTCATCCGCCCCTTGTCCCCCATCCGCACCGGGCTCAGCATGGATTCGGGGGGCGTCGGGGCGGATGGCCCCGCCCCGGCGGTGGTTCTCGGCCTCAACTTTCCGTGCACAGCAGTTCCTGACGCAGTGTCAGTTCAGTAATCTGACAGTGCGTCAGTTAATTGTGCTGTCACACAGGAGCGGGCGGAACGATGCTTGGATCAACCCACGGCACCCTCACCACCGACTCCCGCCGGGCCCGGGTCATCGCCTGCGGTGAGCAGCGTCCCGGCCCCGCCGTCCACGGGCGGACGGCCGACACGGGCGAGCTGGACGTCAGCGGACGGCCGCTGTACGCGGACGTACCGGATCTGGACAGGTTCTTCCGGCCCGAGTCCGTCGCCGTGATCGGCGCCTCGGACACCGAGGGCCGGCCCAACACGGGTATCACCCGGCAGCTGCTCGACTGGGCGGACCGGGTCGGGGCCCGGGTGCACCCGGTGCATCCGACCCGGCCGTCGGTCTTCGACATCGCCTGTGTGCCCTCCGTCGCCGACCTGCCCGAGCAGGTCGATCTCGCCGTCCTCCTGGTCGCCGACCCCCTTCCGGTGATCGAGGAACTGGCCGAGACCAAGGTGCGGTTCGCCGTCGCCTTCGCCTCCGGGTTCGCCGAGACCGGCGAGGAGGGCGCGGCCGCCCAGACCCGGCTCGCGGCGGCCGTACGGCGCTCCGGGCTCCGGCTGCTCGGCCCGAACACCAACCTCAACGCCTTCGAGCGCTTCCGCGACGACCTGGACGGCCCGGCGATCGCCCTGATCACCCAGTCGGGCCACCAGGGCCGGCCCGTCTTCGCCGCCCAGGAACTCGGCATCCGCCTCTCGCACTGGGCCCCGACCGGCAACGAGGCCGACCTGGAGACCTCCGACTTCATCTCCTACTTCGCCGAGCGGCCCGAGGTCGGCGCCATCGCCTGCTACGTCGAGGGCCTCAAGGACGGCCGCGCCTTCCTGCTCGCCGCCGACCGCGCGGCCCGCCGCCAGGTGCCCGTCGTCGCCGTGAAGGTCGGCCGCACCGAGGCCGGCGCCCGCACCGCCGCCTCCCACACCGGCAAGCTGACCGGCGCGGACGACGTGGTCGACGCGGCGCTGCGGCAGTACGGGGTGATCCGCGTCGACGGACTCGACGAACTCCAGGACACCGCCGCCCTGCTGGCCCGGGCCCGGCCACCGCGCGCCGACGGGGTGGTCGTCTACTCGATCTCGGGCGGCACGGGCGCGCACGTCGCCGACCTGGCCTCCGGCCTGGGGCTGCGGCTGCCGGAGCTGTCCGGGGCCCGGCAGGCCGAGCTGCACCAGTGGATACCGCAGTACCTGAGCGTGGCCAACCCGGTGGACAACGGCGGGCATCCGGTGGGCGACTGGCGCGGCCGGAAGATCATCGACTCGATCCTCGCCGACCCCGAGGTCGGGGTGCTGATCTGCCCGATCACCGGCCCCTTCCCGCCGCTCAGCGACAAGCTGGTGCGGGACCTGGTGGACGCGGCCGAGGCCAGCGACAAGCTGGTCTGCGTGGTGTGGGGTTCGCCGGTCGGCACCGAGGACGCCTACCGCGACGTACTCCTCGGCTCCTCCCGGGTGGCCACCTTCCGCACGGTCGGCAACTGCCTCACCGCCGTCCGCGCCTACCTCGATCACCACCGCTTCGCGAGCGGCTACCGGTCCCCCTTCGACGAGGCCCCGCGCACCCCCTCGCCCTCCTACCGCAAGGCGCTCGCGCTGATGCGGCCGGGACAGCAGCTGAGCGAGCACGCGGCGAAGCAGCTGCTGCGCGCGTACGGCATACGGGTGCCGCGCGAGCAGTTGGTGACCAGCGCGGCGGCGGCGGTGCGCGCGGCCGGGCTGGTCGGCTACCCGGTGGTGATGAAGGCGTCCGGCGGGCAGATCGCCCACAAGACCGAGCTGGGCCTGGTGAAGATCGGCCTGACCTCCGCCAGCCAGGTCCGGGACGCGTACCGCGAGCTGACGGACATCGCCCGCTACGAGGGCGTCGCCCTCGACGGCGTGCTGGTCTGCCAGATGGTCGAGCGGGGCGTGGAGATGGTCGTCGGGGTCACGCACGACGACCTGTTCGGGCCGACCGTGACCGTGGGCCTGGGCGGGGTGCTGGTGGAGGTGCTGCACGACGCGGCGGTGCGCGTCCCGCCGTTCGGCGAGGAGCAGGCCCGGGACATGCTGGCCGAACTGCGCGGGCGGGCCCTGCTGGACGGGGTCCGGGGGCGGCCGCCGGCCGATCTCGAAGCCCTCGTCGAGGTGGTCCTGCGCGTCCAGCGGATGGCCCTGGAGCTCGGGGACCAGCTCGCCGAGCTCGACATCAACCCGCTGATGGTGCTGGACCAGGGGCAGGGCGCGGTGGCGCTGGACGCGCTGGCGGTGTGCCGCTGACATGGCGAAGGAGACGACCGCTGCGATGAACATGCCCGATTCCCCCCGAGAGTCGGAAAAATCCGTTGAGTCATTGGTACTGCACGCCACTGACAACCGGGTCGCCCAGATCACCCTCAACCGCCCCGAATCCCTCAACGCCATCACACCTGACCAGCGAGAACGCGTCATCCACCTGCTGGCCGAGGCCTCCGCGGACCCGGCGACCGGAGCCGTGGTCATCACCGGGACGGGCCGCGGTTTCTGCGCCGGCGCCGATCTCCGGGGCGGCGGCGGTCCGGCCGAGCGCGTGCCCGGTGACGTGGCCCGGACCATCCGGCTCGGCGCGCAGCGGCTGGTCGCCGCCGTCCTCGACTGCGAGAAGCCGGTGATCGCGGCGGTCAACGGCACCGCCGCCGGGCTCGGCGCCCATCTCGCGCTCGCCTGCGACCTGGTGCTGGCCGCCGAGTCGGCGCGTTTCATCGAGGTGTTCGTCCGCCGCGCCCTGGTCCCGGACGGCGGCGGCGCCTACCTCCTCCCCCGCCTGGTCGGCCCGCACCGCGCCAAGGAGCTGATGTTCTTCGGCGACGCCCTCTCCGCCCCGGAGGCGGAACGCCTGGGCCTGGTCAACCGGGTCGTCGCGGACGAGGACCTGGCCAGGACGGCCCGGGAGTGGGCCGCCCGCCTCGCCGCCGGTCCGACCCGCACCCTCGCCCTGACGAAGCACCTCGTCAACGCGTCCCTGGACGCCGACCGGACGTCCGCCTTCGCCGCCGAGGCCGCCGCCCAGGAGATCAACATGACGACGGCGGACGCGGCGGAGGGCCTACGCGCCTTCGCGGAACGCCGGAGCCCTCGGTTCCGGGGCCGCTGAGCCCGCGCACCCCACGCCCCGACGGGCCCGTCGGCCGCAACTGCCCCGGGCCCGTCAGCCGTCGGCGTGTTCGAGGATGCGCAGGGTGCCCGCGTCCGGGTCGCCGAAGAGGACGAACAGTTCGGGGGCGTCCGCGCTGCCGCCGATCGACCAGTGGGTGCTCTCGCCGCAGTCGCCGTCGAGGCTGAGCAGCACGCCGGCCCGGCCGGTGCCGGAGCGGTCCGCGTCGGGACGCCAGCTGCCGGCCCCCTCGCACACGACGTAGTCACGGGACCCGCGGTCGTCGACGGGCGGCTGGGCGGGCAGTGCGACGGCCTCGGCGCTGCCGTCGGCGCGCAGCCGCAGTTCGGCCCCGTCGTCGCCCCGCCAGACCCCGGCCAGCTGGACGGCGGTCGGCTCGGGCGGCTCGTACTCCTGGACCAGGCCCGCCCAGGTGGCCGCCGCGGCGCCGCCGAGGGCCGCGAAGAACAGGACGGCCGAGCCGGGCACGGCCCACCGCCAGACGGCCGCCGGCGGCCAGGAGCGACGGTGGACGTACCCGACGCCGAGGACGGGCAGCAGGCCGAGCGCGAACAGGACCGGGACCGTGGCGGACAGCCGCCAGGACCACAGCAGCGCGGCCGGCGCGCCCCAGACGGCGGCCGGGACCGCCGGGGCCGCCAGGTGCCACGCCCAGGGCGGGCCGCCCAGGCGCCGCGCGGCGAGCCGGGCCGGCACCACCGCGGGCCAGGTCAGGACGAGCGCCTGCGCCACGCCCAGCACCGGCAGCACCAGCGAACCGAAGACCAGGCAGCACACGGCGCCCAGGGCACCGCCGTACCCGGAGCCGTAGTCGTCGCCGCGGGTGCTCGCGACCCACCACAGCAACCCGGCCGCCGGCAGCTGGGCCGCGCTCAGCGCCGCGGCCGTGCCCAGATCGTCGCGCGACCAGAGCCGCCCGCCGCCGCGCAGCCGTTCGCGTATGTCTCCCCACCCCATGGGCGCAGCGTAGGTGCCCGTACGGCGTCCGTCGCCGCCCTTCCCATCTGACGTGGCGTCAGCTTCAATGAAGACGTGATGGGACACGCAGGGGCGGCGGCCGCCGCCGTCCGTTATCTCAGGTCGGCTCCCGGGCCGGGGACCGTGGAGGCCCTGCCGCGCCCGGAGTTGCGGTGCGTGGGGGCGGACGAGCGGGTGCCGGTCGACCCGGCGGAGTTCCGGCGGGTGCTCGGGAACTTCGCGACCGGGGTGACCGTTGTCACGGCACCGGCCGCCGAAGGCGAACCCTCCCCCGCCGGCTTCGCCTGCCAGTCCTTCTCCTCGCTCTCCCTCGACCCGCCGCTGATCTGCTTCATGGTCGGCCGTACGTCGGCCACCTGGCCGCGCATCGCCCGCGCGGGGGTCTTCTGCGTCAACGTCCTCGGCGCGGGCCAGGGCGAGCTGTGCCGCGGCTTCGCGGTGAGCGGCGCGGACAAGTTCGCGGGGGTGGCCTACGACGCGGCCCCGGTGTCGGGCGCGCCGCGGCTGGCCGGCACCGCCGCGTGGATCGACTGCGCGGTCCACGCGGTGCACACGGGCGGCGACCACCTGATCGTGGTCGGCCGGGTCGACGCCCTGGGCGCGGGCGACTCCCCCGGCGGGCCGCTGCTGTTCCACCGGGGGCGGTTCACCGGGCTGGCCGGCTAGACGGCCGGGGCGGGCGCGGGGACCGGCACCACCGGGCGGCGCCGGATCACCAGTGCCATCAGGGCCGCCGCCGCGCACAGCGTGCCGGAGGCGTACCAGACCATGTCGTACGTCCCGAAGGCGTCGCGGGCGACACCGCCGAGGTAGGCGACGACGGCCGCGCCGACCTGGTGCGAGGCGAGGACCCAGCCGAAGACGATGGCGCTGTTCTCGCCGTAGTGCTCCCGGCACAGGGCGAGGGTGGGCGGGACGGTGGCGACCCAGTCGAGGCCGTAGAAGACGATGAAGAAGATCATCGGGGGGTGGACGGTCGGCGCCAGCAGCATCGGGAGGAAGAGGAGGGAGATGCCGCGCAGGGCGTAGTAGACGGCGAGCAGGCGGCGCGGCTCGAAGCGGTCGGTGAACCAGCCGGAGGCGATCGTGCCGACGACGTCGAAGACGCCGACGACCGCGAGCAGCGAGGCCGCCGCGGTGATCGGCATGCCGTGGTCGTGGGCGGCCGGCACGAAGTGGGTCTGGACCAGGCCGTTGGTGGAGGCCCCGCAGATCGCGAAGGTGCCGGCGAGCAGCCAGAAGGGCCCGGTGCGCACGGCGGAGGACAGGACGCCGAGGGCGCGCCGGGCGGCTCCGGTGACCGGCGGCGGCTTCGGCACGAAGTCGGCCGCGCCGTACGGCTTCAGGCCCACGTCGGCCGGGTGGTCGCGCAGCAGCAGCCAGACGAAGGGGACGACCGCGAGGGCGGCGAGGGCGACGGTGACGGCGGCCGGGCGCCAGTCGTAGGTCTCGACGATCCAGGACAGCAGCGGCAGGAAGATCAGCTGGCCGGAGGCGGAGGCGGCGGTGAGGATGCCGCTGACCAGGCCGCGGCGGGTGGTGAACCAGCGGTTGGTGACCGTGGCGGCGAAGGCGAGCGCCATCGAGCCGGAGCCGAGGCCGACCAGCAGGCCCCAGCACAGCAGCAGCTGCCAGGCCGCCGTCATCCACACGGTCAGGCCGGAGCCGACGGCGATGACGGTCAGGGCCACGGCCACCACTCGGCGGATGCCGAAGCGGTCCATCAGGGCGGCGGCGAAGGGTGCGGTGAGCCCGTACAGCGCGAGGTTGACGGAGACGGCCGCGCCGATCGTGCCCCGCGACCAGCCGAAGTCCTGGTGCAGCGGGTCGATGAGCAGGCCGGGCAGGGAGCGGAAGGCGGCCGCGCCGATGATCGTGACGAAGGTGACGGCGGCGACGTACCAGGCGCGGTGCACGCGCGAGGAGCGGGTCGGCTTGGGCTTGGGGTCCCTGAGGACGGCTGCGGCTTCGCTTGTCTGGGTCACGCCGTAAAGCTTCGGCCAGTGGGCCCGCTCCATCGAGTGGCCCGAAGGACAGTATTCGTTAGAATCGGGCCATGAGCAGTGACCCCGGTTTCCGTCCGCACCGTGTCGCCGTCCTCGCGCTGGACGGCCTGCTCCCCTTCGAGCTGGGCATCCCGCACCGCATCTTCGGCCGCCCCAGGGACAGCCGGGGCCGGCACCTGTACGAGGTCGTGACCTGCTCGGTCCGGCCGCCGGGCCCGGTCGAGACCGACGCCGACTTCTCGATCCACGTGCCGAACGGCCCGGAGGCGCTGGCCACCGCCGACACCGTGATCGTCCCGGCCTCGTACGAGCTGGGCCCGGTCTTCGAGGAGGGCGTGCTCACTCCCGAGCTGGCCGCCGCCCTGGCCCATATCCGCCCCGGCACCCGGCTGGCCTCCATCTGCACCGGCGTCTACGTGCTGGCCGCCGCCGGCTATCTGGACGGCCGCCCGGCGACCACGCACTGGGCCGAGGCGGACCACCTCCAGCGGCTCTTCCCGCGCGTGGCGGTGGACGCCGACGTCCTCTTCGTCGACGACGGCGACGTGCTCACCTCCGCCGGGGTGGCCGCCGGGATAGACCTGTGCCTGCACATGGTCCGCCGCGACCACGGCACGGCCGTCGCCAACGACGTGGCCCGCCGTACGGTCGTGCCGCCGCACCGGGACGGCGGCCAGGCCCAGTACATCCACCGCCCGGTCCCCGACCCCCAGGTCGCCACCACCACGACGGCCCGCGCCTGGGCCCTGGGCCGCCTCCACGAGTCCATCCAGCTGCGCGACATGGCCGAGCAGGAGGCCATGTCGGTACGGACCTTCACGCGCCGCTTCCGCGAGGAGACCGGTGTCAGCCCCGGCCAGTGGCTCACCCAGCAGCGCGTGGAACGCGCCCGCCACCTCCTGGAGTCCACCGACTTCTCGGTCGACCGGATCGCCCGCGACGCCGGCTTCGGCACCTCCCAGTCCATGCGCCAGCACCTTCAGGCGACCCTCGGCGTCACCCCGACCGCCTACCGCCGGACCTTCCGCACCGGCGTGACCGACGACCGCCCCCACGCCCCCGTCCACACCCCGCGCTGACCGCCCGGACGGCCCTGCCGCGGACGGCGCCGCCCTCCGCGACGGCCCGCCCGCGGGGGACCCGGTCGCCGCGAGGCGGACTCACCGGCCCTGTCCTGCCCCTCCCCGCGGTCTCAGAACGTGAGCACCCCCCGGGCCACCCGTCCCGCCTCCGCGTCGGCGCGGGCCTTCTCGAAGTCCTCGACCGGGTAGGTCTCGGTGACCAGTTCGTCCAGCATCAGGCGGCCCTGGCGGTACAGCTCGGCGTAGAGGGCGATGTCGTGCTGGGGGCGGGAGGAGCCGTAGCGGCAGCCGAGGATGGACTTGTCGAGGAACAGGGCGGCGACGACGAAGGACGCCTCGGCGGTGGCGGCGGGCATGCCGAGGAGGACGGCCTGGCCGTGCCGGTCCAGGAGGTCGACGGCCTGCCGGACCAGCTCGACCCGGCCGACACACTCGAACGCGTGGTCGACGCCGTACGGCAGCAGGTCCTTGACCCCGTCCGTCGAGGTCAGGAAGTCGGTCGCGCCGAACTGCCGGGCCACCTCCTCCTTGGCCGGGTTGGCGTCCACGGCCACGATCCGCAGCGCGCCGGCGATCCGCGCGCCCTGGATGACGTTCAGCCCGATGCCGCCGGTGCCGATGACCAGCACGGTGTCGCCGCGGTCGACGCGGGCGCGGTTCAGTACGGCGCCCACCCCGGTCAGCACCCCGCAGCCGATCAGCGCGGCCGACGTCAACGGCACGTCCTTCGGGATCCGCACCGCCTGCACGGCCCTGACGACGGTGCGTTCCGCGAAGGCCGAGTTGCAGGCGAACTGGTGCACCGCCCGGCCGCCCCGCAGGAACGGCTTCCCGGGCCGCCCGATGGCCTTGCGGCACATGGTGGGCCGCCCCCGGTCGCAGTCGGCGCACGCACCGCAGTTGGCGAGCGTGGAGAGCGCCACGTGGTCGCCCGGGACCACATGGCTCACGCCCGCCCCGACGGCCTCCACCACGCCCGCGCCCTCGTGTCCGAGCACCACGGGCACGGGAAAGGGGATGGTCCCGTCCACCACCGACAGGTCGCTGTGGCAGAGGCCGGCCGCCGCCACGGCGACCAGCACCTCCCCCGGCCCCGGTTCCCGGACCTCCAGATCGTCGACGACCTGCACCTGTTTGCCGTCGAACACGACACCACGCATCACGAATCGCCCCCCTTGGGTTCCCTCGGCAGACCGAGCACGCGCTCGGCGATGATCGTGCGCTGCACCTGGTCCGAGCCGCCGTAGATGGTGTCGGCCCGGGAGAAGAGGAACAGGTGCTGTGCGGCGTCCAGTTCGTACGGTGCCGCCGCCGACCAGTCGGCCGGGCCGACGCTCGCGCCGGCGCCCCGCACCAGCACGGCGAGTTCCCCGAGCCGCTGGTGCCAGCCGGCCCACAGCAGCTTGGCCACGCTCGGCGCGCCGGGCTCCCCGCCCGAACCGCCCAGCGTGCGCAGGGCGTTCCAGCGCATGACCCGCAGCTCGGCCCACTGCCGCACCAGCCGCTCCCGTACGACCGGATCGGCGACGGCGCCCGTCGCCACGGCGTCCCGCACCACCCGCCCCAGCTCCTCGGCGAACCCGATCTGCTGGGCCAGCGTCGAGACGCCGCGCTCGAACCCGAGCAGGCTCATGGCCACCCGCCAGCCGTTGCCCTCGCCGCCCACCACGTGCTCCACGCGCGCGTGCGCCCCGTCGAAGAAGACCTCGTTGAAGTCGCTGGTGCCGGTCATCTGCCGGATCGGGCGGACCTCGACGCGTCCGGGCTGGTCCATCGGCACGAGCAGGAAGCTCAGCCCGTGGTGGCGGCGTGAGGCGGGCTCGGTCCGCGCGAGCACGAAGCACCAGTCGGCCTCGTGCGCGAGCGAGGTCCAGATCTTCTGGCCGCTGATCCGGTAGCCGTCGGCCTCGCGTACGGCCGAGGTGCGCACACCGGCCAGGTCCGACCCGGCGCCGGGCTCGCTGTACCCCTGGCACCACAGTTCCTCGCCCGCGGCGACGGGGGGCAGGAAGCGCGCCTTCTGCTCCTCGCTGCCGTGTGCGATGAGCGTCGGGGCGAGCAGGTTCTCCCCGATGTGCCCGGAGCGCGGGGGCGCGGGCGAGCGGGCGTACTCCTCGGCCCAGGCGACCTGCTGGGTGAGCGTGGCGGTGCGGTTGCCGTACCCGCCCTCCGGCCAGCCGAGCCCGATCCACCCGGCGGCGCCGAGTGTGCGCTCCCAACTGCGCCGGTCCACGCCGGCTTCGGCGTGTGCGCCGAGCCAGGTCCGGACTTCCCGGCGAAACGCCTCGTCCTCCGGCGCGAAGCCGAACTCCACGGTGACCTCCAGAGATACGTCGGGTTCACGGCCGTACAGGAACGGCCGGACGGCGCCGTGGTGGCCGGGCGCCGGCGCGGCGGACGGGAGAGGGGGAGCGGGCGGGCGGATTCGGTGAGCGCGGGCTCCGGAAGCGGGCGGGCGGATTCGGTGAGCGCGGGCTCCGGAAGCGCGCCGGGGGCGCGGGGCGGCGCGCGAGCACGCGCGACGGCGCCGCCCGCGCGAACGCACCGCGCCCGTGCGGGCGCGTGGGTCCGCGCGGCCCGTCCACCCCGCGGCCGCCGGTGCACACGCGCTCCGTCCCCCTCACGTGTTCGGCCGGTTTCCCGCCCGCGCCGCCGCCTCCATCGCGGCCAGTTGCGCGAGCATCGGCATCGGGTCCGTTCCCACGCTCCCCGGCAGCGCCTCGGCGATCCGCTCCGGCGTCCAGGAGCCCGGCGCCGCGTAGGCGGCCCGCAGCTCCCTCGGCTGGGCCCAGACCGCGATCTTGGGGCCGGCGACCGTGTAGACCTGCCCCGTGATCGCCGCGTCGCGCGCGGCGTCCGACAGCAGGTAGACCACGAACGCGGCGACGTCCTCCGGCTCGCCGATCTCCGTCAGCTCCGTCGGCACGCCCGCCGACATGCGCGTACGGGCCACCGGTGCCACCGCGTTCGCGGTCACCCCGTACTTGTTGAGGCCGAGCGCGGCGCTGCGCACCAGCGAGATGATCCCGCCCTTGGCCGCGCTGTAGTTGGCCTGTGCGACGGAGCCCTGGTGGTTGCCGCTGGTGAAGCCGATCAGGGTGCCGGAGCGCTGGGTGCGCATCACCGCCGACGCCGCCCGGAACACGGTGAAGGTGCCCTTGAGGTGGGTGGCGACCACGGGGTCCCACTCCTCCTCGGTCATGTTGAACAGCATCCGCTCGCGCAGGATGCCGGCCACGCAGACGACCCCGTCGAGCCGGCCGTACGACGACAGCGCCGTGTCGACGACCCGCTGCCCGCCGGCCATGGTGGAGATGTCGTCGGCCACCGCGACCGCGTCCCCGCCGGCCGCCTCGATCTCCTTGACGACGGCCTCGGCGACCTCGCTCGTGGGCGAGCCGCCGCCGACCGAGACGCCGTAGTCGTTGACCACGACCTTCGCGCCCTCGGCGGCCGACGCCAGCGCGACCGCCCGTCCGATACCGCGCCCGGCACCCGTCACGGCAACGACCTTGCCTGCCAAGAAGTTCCCCACGTCCGGCCCCTTCCCGCGGTTTCTGACGGACCGTTAGATTTTATGGCGCGTCAGATGCGCGGACACAAGCCCCGGGGAGGAACCGGATGTCACTGCCGACACTTCATCCGGCGTTTCACGACATCGCCGAGCGCGTCAACAACTGGGGGCGCTGGGGGGCCGACGACGAGATCGGCACGCTGAACCTGATCACCGACGACGTGGTGCGGCGCGCCGCCGAGACCGTCCGCAGCGGCCACCGCGTCCCGCTCGCCCTGCCGTTGCGGGAGGACGGCGTGCAGACCGGGATGATCCCGGGGCGGGTCAACCCGCTGCACGCCATGGTGCAGATCAACCAGGAGCTGTTCGGTCCCGGCACCGTCGCGTGCAGCGACGACGCGGTGACCATGGGGCTCCAGGCGGGCACCCACTGGGACGCGCTCACCCATGTCTCGCACTCGGGAAAGCTGTACAACGGGCGCCCGGCGGAGACGGTGACCGCGCACGGCGGGGCGCAGTTCAGCGGGATCGCGACGGCGCGGCACATCGTCTCGCGCGGGGTGCTGCTCGACGTGGCACGCGCGCGTGGCGTGGACCGGCTGGCGGGGGGCCACGCGGTCACGCCCGAGGACCTGGAGGCGGCCGAGGAACTGGCCGGGACGACGGTCCGGGCCGGGGACGTCGTGCTGGTGCGGACCGGGCAGGTGCAGGTGTACCTGGCCGGGGACAAGCACGGGTACGGGTACCCGTCGCCGGGGCTGTCGGTGCGGACCCCGGAGTGGTTCCACGCGCGCGACGTGGCCGCCGTCGCGAACGACACCCTCACGTTCGAGATCTTCCCGCCGGAGATCGAGGACCTGTGGCTGCCGGTGCACGCCCTGGACCTGGTGGAGATGGGGATGCTCCAGGGCCAGAACTGGAATCTCGAAGAGTTGTCCACAGCCTGTGGAGAAACCGGCCGGTACGCGTTCCTGCTGTCGGCGATGCCGGAACCGTTCGTCGGGGCGACGGGAACGCCGGTGGCGCCGGTGGCGGTGCTCTGACCCGGTGACCCCGGAGTGCGGCGCGCGCCGGCCCGCCCCGAGCCCGGTCCCGCGCGCCGCCGTCCGGCTCGACCCACACTCGGCGAGGACACCCGGCGCCGGGGCCCTCGCCGTCCCCTCGCGGCGAATCGCAGACCTCAAGCGTGTGCACCCGGCCACAGGACGTCAACGCCCGAACGGGGTCCTACGGTGTGCTCCCCGGTTCACAGCGGGCGCGCACGGGTGCAACCCCCGGCGCATCACCGCGCATCGGGGATCACACCGCCTCGAAGGCCAGCCCCTCGAACGAGGCGAGTCCGCCCCCGTACGCCACCGCCGCGCCCCGCCGGATCTCCGAACACCGGTCGAGCTCGCACCAGATGCGCTTGCCGACGCCTTCGGGGCTCCAGCCCCAGCGGTCGGCGAGCCCGTCGACGAGGGCCAGGCCCCGGCCGCCGGTCGCGTCACCGTCGACGCACCTCGGCACGGGCGCGCGGTTGCTGGTGTCGGCGACCTCCAGCCGTACGGTGGCCGACTCCCCGGCGCCGCCGCGGTCCGCGCCCGGCAGCGACAGGCGCAGCACGGCCGGACAGCCGGTGTGCACCACCGCGTTGGTGACCAGCTCGGAGACGAGCAGGATCAGCGTCTCGGCGAGCGGCTCGTCCGCCGCTATGCCGGACCCGGCGAGGCGCGAGCGGGCCCACCTTCTGGCCCGTCCCACCTCCGCGGGGTCGGGCCGGATCTCCAGCTGCACTTGAAGCACCTGCACCGCTCACACCATCCGAACCGGCGGACACATGAACCCGCGCCGAGCCGACGCCACGACCAGGGCCGTGACGACCAGTACGGCGAGGGCCACGATCGTAGCCATTTTCTGCATGGCCAGAACAACGGCCAGAGCAAGGGTCACGGAACGTGATTCCCTTACGCGACAGCATGGTTGACGTACAGTCACCCCAACAAGCGCTTCGGGCATATTCCAGCGCGAAGGAGTACGCCTACGGCATACTGTGCGACGCTCGTGACGGGGGGTCGAACAGGTGGCGGAGCAAGCCCTTACCACCCTGCGAGCGGCGGCACGCACCGTGAGCCGCGGGGCCGCTTCGGCGGCGCCGCCGGCATGGCTCTCGCTCCGAACCACTCGCATCCCACAGAAGGTACCGGAGGGGGCGCCCGACTCCGGGCCGTGACGAGTCACGCGTTGGACACAACCCGGTATCAACGCTCCGTGATCCCGGTGTGCCACGATCCGCGACACCCGGACCGGTCGAACGCCTGACTCCGCAGACCAGGGGTGTTTCGAACGCTCAGCCGAGCAGCTCCGCGGCGAGCATCTCCTCACCCTGGGTGCCGCCACCGCCGCGCCTCGCCCGCACCCAGGCCCGCTTCAGGTGCAGATGCACCTCCGCCTCCCAGGTGAAGCCCATCCCGCCGTGCACCTGGAGGCAGTCCCGGGCGCCGCGTACGGCGGCCTCGTCGGCGAGCAGCCGGGCCGCCGCGATGTCCACGGGGTCGGCGGTCACCGCGGCCGCGTAGACGGCCGCCCGCGCGGTCTCGGTACGCACCAGCGTCTCGGCGCACAGGTGCTTGACCGCCTGGAAGGCCCCGATCGGCTGCCCGAACTGTTCGCGTGTCCGGGCGTGTTGCACGGCCAGCTCGCACGCGCGCGTGGCCGTGCCGAGCTGTTCGGCGGCGGTCAGCAGCACCGCCACCGGATCGGGGGGCTCGGCGGCCGCGTCCGGCACCCGGTGCAGGGGCGTCAACGGGTCCACGGAGCGCACCGGTACGGCCCGTGAGGCGTCCCCCGTCACGGTGTCGGCCTCCGCCAGCCACTCCACCAGGGCGGCGTCCACGCGGGCCACCACGGCCTCGCCGTCGGCCGCCCCGGCGACGTGCCCGGCCGCGAGGTGCGTGGCCAGCAGCGGGCCGGTCAGCAGCGCCCGTCCCGCCTCCTCGAAGACCAGCGCGGCCTCCGGCAGCCCCAGCCCGACCCCGCCGTCGGCCTCCGGCAGCCGCAGCGCGAAGAACCCGGCCGCCCCCAGTTCCCGCCACAGGTCCCGGTCGAGGCGCCCCGGCGCGCCGGCGGCCGCCCGCAGCGCCCCGCCGTCGAACCGGCGTGCGAGCAGCTGGCGCATGCCCTCCCGCAACGACTTCTGGTCGTCGGTCAGTTGGAACCGCACGTCCGTTCACCGCCCCTTCGGCAGTCCGAGGATCCGCTCGGCGACGATGTTCCGCTGGATCTGCGACGTGCCCGCCGCGATGGTGTACGAGAGGGAGGACAGCCGGTCGAGGACCCAGGGCCGGTCCAGGTCGAGCGCGTCGGGGCCGAGGACGTCGGCCGCGGCGTCGTACAGCTCCTGGCGGGCGTGCGAGTAGCGGAGTTTGAAGACCGAGCCGCCGACCCCGGGCACGCCCCTGCCCTCGGCCTCGCTGACGTTCCACTGGGTGAGCCGCCACAGCGCCCGGAACTCGGCGTTCAGCCGGCCGAGCCGGCGGCGCAGCGCGGGGTCGTCCCAGGTGCCGTTCCGGTGCGCCTCGCGCGCGAGGTCGCCGAGCACCCGGCGGCAGGCGACGACCTCGCCGACGAAGGCGGTGCCGCGTTCGAAGGAGAGGGTGACCATGGTGACGCGCCAGCCGTCGTTCTCGGCGCCCACGCGGTTGGCGGCCGGCACCCGCACCTCGTCGAGGAAGACCTCGGCGAACTCGTCGGACCCGGCGAGCGTGCGCAGCGGCCGTACGGTGACGCCCGGCGCGGCCATGGGCATGGCCAGCCAGGTGATGCCGCGGTGCCTGGGCGCCCCGGGGTCGGTGCGCACCAGCAGTTCGCACCAGTCGGCGACCTCGGCGTGCGAGGTCCAGATCTTCGAACCGCTGACCACGTAGTCGTCGCCGTCACGCCACGCGCGCGTGCGCAGCGCCGCCAGGTCGGAGCCGGCGTCCGGCTCGCTGAAGCCCTGGCACCAGACCTCCTCGCCGCGCAGGATCGGTGCCAGCCAGCGGGCCCGCTGCTCCTCGGTGCCCTCGGCGGCGACGGTGGGGCCCGCGTGCAGCAGGCCCACGAAGTTGGCGCCCACGTAGGGCGCGCCGGCCCGCTCGGTCTCCTCCAGGAAGATCAGCCGGGTGGTCGGGGAGGCGTCCCAGTGGACGTCGGCGTACCCGGCGTCGTACAGCGTCCGCTGCCAGCCGAGGTCGTAGGCGCGGCGGCCCGGCCAGTCGCGCGGCCGCGGCTTCGGCGGGAGGCCGGGCAGCGTCTTGGCGAGCCACTCCCGCAGCCGGGCCCGGAAGTCCTCCTCCTCGGGCGTGTACGACAGGTCCACCGGCAGACACCCCCACGGAACTGATGGTTCGTCAGATCTCGCAGGCTAGCCCCGCACCCCTGGACCGACAAGGCACCAGCACCTACGATCTGACGACTCGTCAGCTCACGGAGCGAGCAGGGGGCCCGGCCATGGACGACAGCACAGCCACCGCACACGACCCGAACGCCGTCGCACACGAGCTCGGCGCCTCCCGCACGCTCTGGGACCTGGTCGTGCGCCGCGCCGGACTCACCCCCGACCGCCCGGTCTTCCTCCAGGGCGGACGCGCCCTGGCCTTCGGCGAGCTGCGCGCGCGTGCCGAACGCGTCGCGGCCGGGCTGTACGGCATGGGCGTGCGCCCCGGCACGGTGGTCGCCTGGCAGCTGCCCACCCGCATCGAGACGGCCGTCCTGTCCTTCGCGCTGGCCCGGCTCGGCGCCGTCCAGTCCCCCGTCATCCCCTTCTACCGGGACCGCGAGGTCGGCTTCGCGCTGCGCGAGTCCAGGGCCGAGTTCTTCGCCGTACCGGGCGTCTGGCGCGGCTTCGACCACACGGAGATGGCACGGCGGCTGGGCGCGAAGGGCGTCTTCGAGGCGTACGACACACTGCCCGACGGCGATCCCGGGGTGCTGCCCGCGCCGCCCGCCGAGGGGTCCTCCGTCCGGTGGATCTACTGGACCTCGGGAACCACCTCCGACCCCAAGGGCGTTCTCCACACGGACCGGTCGCTCATCGCGGGCGGCTCCTGCCTGGCGCACGCGCTGCGGCTCACGGCGCGGGACGTGGGCTCGATGGCGTTCCCGTACGCGCACATCGCCGGCCCCGACTACACGGTGATGCTGCTGCTCTACGGCTTCCCGGCGGTGATGTTCGAGCAGTTCGCGCTGCCGGAGGCGCTGGCGGAGTACCGCGCGCACGGGGTCACGGTGGCGGGCGGTTCGACGGCCTTCTACTCGATGTTCCTCGCGGAGCAGCGCAGGCATCCGGGCGGCAAGGTGATCCCGTCGCTGCGGCTGCTCGCGGGCGGCGGGGCGCCGAAGCCGCCGGAGGTGTACCACGCGGTGGTGCGGGAGATGGAGGTGCAGCTGACGCACGGGTACGGCATGACCGAGGTGCCGATGATCACGATGGGGGCGCCGGACGACACGCCGGAGAACCTGGCGACGACCGAGGGGCGGCCGCCGGCCGGGATGGAGATACGGATCGCCGAGGGCGGCGAGGTGCGGCTGCGGGGGGAGGCGGTGTGCCAGGGGTACCTGGACCCGGCGCAGACGGCCGAGGCGTTCGACGAGGAGGGGTTCCTGCGCACCGGCGACCTGGGGCACCTGACCGCGAGCGGGCATCTCGTGCTCACCGGGCGGCTGAAGGACGTGATCATCCGCAAGGGCGAGAACATCTCGGCGAAGGAGATCGAGGACCTGCTCGCCGCGCACCCGGCGGTGGGCGACGCGGCGGTGGTCGGGCTGCCGGACGCGGAGCGCGGGGAGATGGTCTGCGCGGTCGTCGAACAGCCTGCGGGAGCCGAGGTGTTGACGCTCCCGGAGCTGGTGGCGTACCTGCGCGCGGAGGGGCTGTCGGTGCACAAACTGCCGGAGCGGCTGGAGGTGGTGGACGCCCTCCCGCGCAACGAGACCCTGCGCAAGGTGCTCAAGTACCAGCTGCGCGAGCGGTTCTCGGGGACCGAGGGGGACCCCGGTCCGGGAGACCCCGGGCCGAAGGGCGCTACTCCGGGATCGTGAAGTAGCGGGCGAACGCCGGGACGATCTCCGACTCGGCGACCCTGCCGTCGGCGTCGGTGTCGAGGCCCGCCGCGACCGCCTCGGCGAGTTCGGGGGCGACACCGAGGGCGCGCAGCACGCGCACGGTGTCGGCGACCGCGGCGGTGCCGTCGCCCGCGGTGTCCGCGAGGGCGACGGCCGCGTGCAGGAAGGGCCGGGCGATCTCGGCGAACCGGTCGGGGTTGTCGTGCAGCCGCTTGACCGCGCCGCTCACGAACTCCTCGCGGGTGATGCGCTGGTCGCCGTCCCGGTCGGCCATGCCGGCCATGCCCTGCCAGAAGGCCTCCGCGCCCGCGTACAGGGCCTGGCCCTTGTCGGAGCGGGCGGGGGCGCCGAACTCGGCCAGCAGCGCCTTGGCCGCCGAGCTGAAGTCCTCGCGGTCGATCCAGCCGTTGCCGTCCTGGTCGAAGGTTGCGAACCGGGCGGCGATGCGTCGCTCGTACTCGGTGCTGACCATGTCTGTTCGGGCCGCCTTACGTGAGGTGGGGGTATCTCACCGGGAGCGTACGACGAGGGTGGCGGGCCGGGAGCACGAAAACGACCGTTGTGCCAAGACCGGGGGAATTCCGCGACAACAACGTGGCACTGTCGCGACCTTTCCGCTATGCGGAGAGCGGGTCCTCCTCCTCGGCGGTCGCGCTGTCGATGTCGGCGTACACGTCGAACAGCCGTCGCACGCCGAGGGCGCCGAGGACCCGGTTGACGTGGGAGCCGTCACTCGCGCCGTGCGCGGGCAGTATCAGCCGCAGCCGGCCGCGGCAGGAGCGGATGAGACGGCGGGCCGCGATGAGGACGCCGACGCCGCTGGAGTCGCAGAAGAACACGTCGGAGAGGTCCAGGACGAGACTGTGGTGCCCCTCGGCCACCGCGTCGTGCACGCGCTGGCGCAGCACCGGTGAGGTCACCAGGTCCAGTTCGCCCGACACCCCGAGCACGGCCCACTCACCCTGTTCGTCGCCGGTCACCTTGAAAGCCACGGCTCAGCCCTCCGCTCGCCGGATCTCCCGGAACCGCCCGGAAACGGAGCCAGTTCCTACGCTTCATTACGCGCGGCTGCCCAGCGGCCGTTCCCCGAAACCCCAAAGAACAAACGAGACCCAATCAGCAAAGGTCTTGTTTCGGTCACCACCGATCCTGTTCGATCAGAAACGGTGGATTCGGTGGATACAGCCGGGGCACCGGAGACACACAGGCCAGACCCCCTACCATCCTTGATCCGCCAGGGGGCGCGCATTGCCATAAAGGGGCGTGCGTCGCCGCACGTGCCGACTACATTCGAGGAGACGGTGGAGACACGCTGGACACGGGCACCGGAAGGGGGCCGCATGGCGACGAAGGACGCACCGCCCCGCTGGGACCGCAAGATGCAGCAGCGGCTCGCACGCGGTGAGGCGGCCGCCCTCGGCGAGCTGTACGACCGCTACGCCTCGCTCGTGCACGGCCTCGCCCACCGCGTCCTCGACGACGAGGGCGCCGCCGACTCCATAACCCGCGAGGTCTTCTCCCACGTCTGGGAGCACCCCGACGCCTACGACCCCCGGCAGGGCCCGCTGCGCTCCTGGATGTTCGCGCTGACCCACCGCTTCGCCGTGCAGCGCCTCAGGGCCACCGAGACCGCCGCGCTCGCCCCGGCCGACAGCGCGCCCGAGGCCGCCGAGGAGCTGGAGCGCAAGGTGCGGCGCGCCTCCGTGGCGGCCCGCGCGGACTACATCGTGCACTCCATGCCGACCCCGCTGCGCGCCGCCCTGGAGCTCGCCTACGTCCAGCGCCGCGACTACCGGCAGACCGCCGCGGACCTCGGCGTCACCGAGGACGAGGCCCGGCGCCGGCTGCGCCTGGGCCTGCAACTGCTCTCCACCGCCCACGACGTCGGGACACCACCCGGATACGGAGGTGCGGTGTGAGCGGCGCCGACCCCTTCGAGGCGCACGGCGGCACGGGCTCCGGCAACGGGGACGGCGACGTGCCGCGCGACGGCGGCGAGCCCGGCCGGGCGCCGCGCATACCGCTGCCCCGGGCCTCCGTCGAGGACGGCGGACGTCCGCTGCCGGAACCGGCCGACCCGCCGCCCGCACCGCCCGAGCTGCCGCACGACGTCCTGAAGTCGCTCCTCGGGGCGTGGGCGCTGGCCGCGTGCTCGGCGGCCGAGGCCCTGGCCGTCGAGACCCACCTCGGCGACTGCGGGGCCTGCGCGGACGAGGCGCTGCGGCTGCGCGAGGCGGTCGGCCTGCTGCACCAGTCGGAGAGCCTCGACCTCGACCCCGGGCTGCGCACCCGGGTCCTGGAGAGCTGTCTGGACCGCCGTCCGGCCCGGATCCCGCTGCCCGCGTGGGCGGCGCCCTACGACGCCGAGGCGGCCCGGCTGGACGCCCTGCTCCAGGACATCGGCGACGCGGAGTGGCACGCGCCGGTGCGGCTGCGCTGGTTCGACGGCGAGGCGGCGGCGACCCGCCGTACGACGGTCGCCGGGGTCATCGCCCACCTGCTGTCCGTGGACGGCCTGGTGGCGCTGTCGCTGGGCCTGGACGACCCGCTGGGCGAGGAGACGCCGGACGAGGGCCCGGCCGGCCGCACCGAGGCGTTCTGGCGGGCCTCGCACTTCCCGCCGACCCGCGCGCTGCGGGTGCCGTGGCGGGAGCAGAGCCACCGGCTGGTGCAGACCGTCTCCTTCACGGGCAGCGGCTCCGGACGGCTCGCGGTGTCGTACGGCGACTTCGAACTGCCGCTGCACGACGCGATGCTGGACCGCGCGTTCGAGTGCTGGGTGCACGCGGAGGACATCGCGGACGCGGTGGACTACCCCTACGAGCCGCCCGCCCCCAGGCATCTGCACAAGATGATCGACCTCGCGGCACGCATGCTGCCGGCCGCGCTGGCCGAGCGGCGCCGGGCGGGGCTGGCGGCGCCCGGGCAGACCCCCCACCTGGTCCCTGCGGGACGGCCCGGCCGGAGTCTGCGGCTGGAGATCGAGGGGCACGGCGGCGGCGAGTGGCTGATCCCGCTGGACTCACCGGGGGCGGTGGGGTCGGCGGAGTTCGAGGTGGCGCACGTGGCCCTGGACGACGTGGAGTTCTGCCGGCTGGCGGCCGGGCACGTGCCGCCGGAGGAGGCGGCCGCGGGGCAGCTCGGGGACCGTGCCGCGATCAGGGACGTCCTCTTCGCGGCGGCGAGCCTGAGCAGGATGTAGGGGGCCGCGGGGGTTCGGCCGTGGGGCGGCGCGGGTGGTTCGTGGTCGCTCGCGCAGTTCCCCGCGCCCCCCAAGGCAGGAGCGGGGCGCGGCCCCGTCCTCCGAGGGGCGCGGGGAACTGCGCGGCCGGCCCCACGCACCCGCGGTCGGCACGGGGGCCGTGCCGGGCCGTCCCTCAGGCGAAGACGACCGTGCGGCGGCCGTTGAGGAGGATGCGGCGTTCCGCGTGCCACTTGACCGCTCGCGCCAGCGCCTGGCACTCCACGTCGCGGCCGATCGCGACCAGCTGGTCCGGGGTGACGTCGTGGCCGACCCGCTCGACCTCCTGCTCGATGATCGGCCCCTCGTCGAGGTCGGCGGTGACGTAGTGCGCCGTCGCCCCGATCAGCTTGACGCCCCGCGCGTGCGCCTGGTGGTACGGCTTCGCGCCCTTGAAGCTCGGCAGGAACGAGTGGTGGATGTTGATGATCCGGCCGCTCAGCTCCTTGCACAGGTCGTCCGAGAGGACCTGCATGTAGCGGGCGAGGACGACCAGTTCGACGTTCTCCTCGCGGACGAGGTCGAGCAGCTGGGCCTCGGCGTCGGCCTTCGTCTCCTTCGTCACCGGGATGTGGCGGAAGGGGACGTGGTACGACTCCACCAGCTCGGCGAAGTCGGTGTGGTTGGAGACCACCGCGGCGATCTCCACCGGCAGCGCGCCGATGCGGGCGCGGAAGAGCAGGTCGTTCAGGCAGTGCCCGAACTTGCTGACCATGAGGACGATGCGCATCTTCTCGTCGGCCCGGTTGATCTGCCAGTCCATGTGGAAGGAGTCGCCGATCGCCGCGAAGCTCGCCCGCAGCTTGTCCACCGTCACCGGCGCCTCGGCCGAGAAGTGCACCCGCATGAAGAACAGACCCGTGTCGTGGTCCCCGAACTGCTGGCTGTCCTCGATGTTGCAGCCGGTCATGAACAGATAGCTCGACACGGCGTGCACGATGCCCTGCTTGTCCGGGCAGGAGAGGGTGAGGACGTACTGGTCCGCCGGGGCGGCCTGGGCTCGGGTGGGCTGATCTGTCATGCACCACAGAATCTCATGCCCCGCCGCTCCGGTCGGCCCCTGTCCGCCACCCGGACCCGCCCGGACCCGGAGGCACCCGCCCGGTCCCGGGCCCGCCGGCGCCGGGCTACGCGGACCGCGTCATGATCCGCAGTACCTCCAGGCTGCGCGGCGCCGCGTCCGGGTCGTCGCCGTCGCTCGTCGCGAGGCGGAGGTGCGCGTCGCGGGCCGCGCGGACCGCGTCCGGCCACGCCTCGTGGTCGAGGTACGCGGAGACCGGCGCGTCCGGCCCGACCTGGTGCATGATCCGCAGCACCCGCAGGACGGCGGTGTCGACGAGCGCCGCCTCCTGCGAGTCGCGGAATATCGTCCCGACGTACTTCTCGGCGGACCAGTTGTCCAGCCAGGTGTCCTCGACCAGCCGGTACACCGCGTCGGTCACGTCGCCGTACCCGTCCGTCCCGACCAGCCAGACGTTCCGCTGGAACTCCGGGTCCGAGAGCATGTGCAGCGCGGAGCGCACATTGCTGCGCCAGCGCCACCACGGCATGTCGTTGAGTGGCATGCCGCCCATGGTGGAGGAGCGACGGCCGCGACGGGAAGAGTTCTCCGAACCTTGCACGGTCATCGATCGTACGTTCCGCGCCGCACGCCCCGCACCGGCCCCCGCAATTCACCTGCGCGTCACCTCTCATCGACCATGGGTCACTCCCGGGTTAGTGATGTGGCGGAATCGTGCGTGTCCATGACCGGCAGGCGACCCACGCGCAGCACCTTCCCCACCGAGCACCACCGGCCCGTCAGAGCCGCCCTCCTGCCAGCGGTGGCCATGGCGGCCTGTGCGTCGCTGGCCGCGGGCTGCGGCGTCGTGCACGGACTGGCGGGCGCGGACGACGACGTGATCAAGGTCATGACCTGGGCACCGCAGAAGACCACCGCCACCAACAAGGCCGGCATGCCCGCCATGGCCTCCGCCTACGTCCGCTGGATCAACGCGCGGGGCGGCGTCAACGGCCGCAAGCTCGAACTGCTCACCTGCAACGACCACAACAGCAGCGTGGGCGCCGCGAACTGCGCGCAGCGCGCGGTCGACGAGGACGTCGTCGCCGTCGTCGGCTCCTACAGCCAGTACGGCGACTCCTACTTCGCCCCGCTGGAGGGCGCGGCCATCCCCTACATAGGCGGCTACGGGGTGTCGAACGAGGAGTTCACCAGCCCCGTCTCCTATCCGGTCAACGGCGGCCAGCTGACCCTGCTGGCCGGGCTCGGGGAGACGCTCGCCGACAGCTGCGGGCCGGTCACCCTGGTCCGGCCGGACAGCATCGCCGGCGACCAGCTGCCCCAGCTGCTCGACTCGGGCCTCAAGGCGGGCGGGCACGCCAAGGCGATCGACCAGCTCGCGGCCGAGGACCTCACCGAGTACGACAAGCAGTCGCAGAAGGCGCTGGCGAGCGCCGGCACGGACACGGCGAAGACGGGGTGCGTGGTGCCCGAGCTCGGGGACCGCACGGCCACCTTCATGGACAGCTTCCAGCGCGCCCGCCAGGACTACCCGAAGGTGAAGACGGCCGCCGAGATCGGCAGCGTCGACCAGACGGTGATCAACTCCACCGGCGGTGCCTCCGGCCCGTACGAGGGGTCGTTCATCACCGGCTGGTACCCGGTGGCCTCGGACGCCCACTGGGCCGGGATGAAGAAGGTCATCAGCAAGGAGGCCTTCGGCGACAACCGGATCGACCCGGCCGACGCCGGGGTGCAGACCACCTGGATCGCCTACAAGGTCCTCACCGCCGTGCTGGAGAAGATCGGCGAGGGCGAGGTGACCTCGGACAGCGTGCGGCACACCCTCAACGACGGCCTGAAGGTCTCCACCGGCGGCCTCACCCCGACCCTGAGCTGGCCCTACCAGGGCAAGCTGTCCGCCGCCGGCTTCTCCCGGCTGGTCAACGCGGACGTCAACGTCCAGGTGGTCAAGGGCGGCCTGCTCCAGTCGGCCAACAAGGACGCCCTCGACATGACGAAGATCCTGGAGAACGCGGACCTCAGCTGAGCCGGGCCGGCCGCGGCCGGCCCGTCCTCAGAGCTGGGTCGGCTGCCGCTGGGTCAGCCCGTACTTGCTCGCGATCGTGTTCCACAGCGCGGCCGCCTTCACCTTCTGGCTGCTGGCGGTGCCGCTCTCCCGGTTGCCGGCCGCGGTCTGGCCGGTGGAGCGGGCCTGGCCCTTGTGGCAGCCGTGCTTGCCGCCCACCTGGTCGGCCCAGGCCGCGTAGTGGTTGTCGGCGTTCGCGGAGGCCTGCCACGCCTTGGTGAGCGAGGCGGTCAGCTCGGCGTTGTCCGGCAGCTTGTCGACGGACAGCTTGGACAGCCGGGTGACCAGCTCGGTACGCGACGTGGCGGCGGTGCGCAGGTCGGACGCGGAACTGTCCAGGTTCTTGCACTGCTTCACGCTCGCGACGGCGCTGATCACCGTGGCCCGGCTGCTGCCGCTGTCGGCGAGCAGCTTGTCCAGGGCGACGGCCTGCTCCTTGGCCGGATCGGCCGCGGCCGACGAGGACTCCTCGGTGGCCGGGGCGGACGCGGCGACCGTCTTGTTGTCGTCGCCCGAGTCCCCGCCGCCGCTGAACAGGGCACCCGCCCCGATCCCGAGCACGGCGATGCCGACCCCGACGGCCGCGATCAGCGGCACCTTCCCCCGGCCGCCGCCACGACCGCCCCGGCCACCGCGACCGCCGCCGCCGTCGTCGTAGCGGTCGTACGACGGCGGGGGCGGGGTGTGGGACGGCTGCTGCTGGATGCGCGGCATCTGGGCGGTGGACGCGGCCGGGGGTTCGCTGCCCGGTCCGCTGCGGAACAGGTTGTCGAACTCGGCGGGCGGCTGCCGGTCGCCGCCCTGCGCGCCTCCGGCCGGGTACGGCGCGATGTACTGCGTGGCCTCGGCGTCGGAGTGCGCCGGGGGCGCGGGCTGGTGCCCGGGGTACTGGCTCTGTCCGCCCGAGGTCTCCGGCGGCAGCGCGCCCGGCCCCACGGGCGGGATCAGCTGGGTGGCCCCCTCGGGGGACGCGGCCGGCGGCACGGGCGGGAGGTACTGGGTGGCGCCCTCGTCCACCGGGGCCGCGGGCACCGGCGGTATGAACTGGGTCGCGCCCTCGTCGGCGGGCGGCAGTGTCCCCGGGTGGGCGCCGTGCGGGACCGCCGACGGCAGCGCGGCGCCGCCGTACACGTCCTGCTGCGGGGCGCCGTAGCCCTGTGGGGGCTGGGCGCCGTAGGCGTCGTGCGACGGCTGGGCGCCGTAGCCGTACGACTGCTCGTAGCCGCCGCCGTACGACGGGCCGGGCGTTCCCTCCGGCGGGAGCGGGCCGGCGCCGGGGGGCTGGGCGGTGTGCGACTGGGCGGCCTGGGACTGGGCGTTCCAGGCGGGCGGCAGCTGCTGGGGCTCGGCCCACTCCTGGCCCGCGGCCTGCGGCCAGGCGTGCTGGGGCTCGGGGGCGCCCTGCTGGTGACCGGGCCCCCACGGCTGTCCCCAGGACTGACCCTCGGAGGGCGCGGTGGCCGGGGCGGGCGGCTGCGCCATGCCCGTGGGAACGCCCGTCATACCCGGCAACAGGGGTTCGCCACCGTCGGAGGGCAGCACGATGCCTTCGCGCGCGGGCTCGCCCTGTCCACTCTGCGTCACCGGGACTCCTACTAATGGGGGACCTTGTGAATCGTCCGCTCACGCTACCGGGTCCCCTCAGCAGGGTGCCACGCAGCCAAGGGCGTGATCTTGCTCCCTGTGACAGCAGTAACAGAACAGCCCCGCGGTGCGCTGTATATGCCGCATCGTGCACGGCAACGTGTGGTTTCCCACACGTTCACGCAGCCGCGGGGCACGAATTCATGCGGCCGCCTGCAGATCCAGGCGGGCGCCGAACTCCCTGACGACCGGTTCGTCCCGGAACGGCTCCAGCCGCTGCTGGAAGTCGTCCAGGTACTCGGCGCCCCGGTTGGAGCGGACCGTCTCCAGGAGTTCCACCGCCTTCGTCCCGGTGACACAGGCCTGTTCGATCTCGCGCTGCTGCACCTGGGCCGTGGCGAGCAGCACATAGCCGATCGCCCGGCGCCGCGCCCGGGTCTCCGGGTGCCCGGCGAGCGACTGCTCCGCGCACTTCACGGCCGCGTCGGCCTGCCCCAGGTCCCGGTGGCAGTGCGCCAACTCGTCGGCCAGGTAGGCCTCGTCGAAGTGCCTGATCCACGCCGGGTCGTCTCCGGAGGCCGGATCGGCGGCCTCCATCGCCGACACCGCACGCCCGGAGGCCAGTTGCGCGGCCCGCGCGTCGCCCAGCAGGGCGTGGCCGCGGGCCTCGGCCGCGTGGAACATCGCCTCCGCGCGCGGGGTCACACGGCCCCGTGCGCCCTCCTGCGCCGCCCTCGCCAGCTGGGCGATCTCCCGGGGGTTCCCGAGCTGCGCGGCGAGGTGGCTCATGGAGGCGGCGAGCACGTAGCCGCCGTAGCCGCGGTCACCGGCGGCCTGCGCGAGGCGCAGCGACTGGATGTAGTACCGCTGCGCGAGCCCGGGTTGGCCGGTGTCGACGGCCATGTACCCGGCGAGCTCGGTGAGCCGGGCCACGGCGGCGAACAACTCCCGCCCGACCGCCTCCCGGTAGGAGCCGGCCAGCAGCCCCGACACGACGCTGTTGAGGTAGTGCACGACGACCGGCCGCACATGACCGCTGCCGAACTGGTGGTCCAGGTCGGTCAGCGCCTGCGTCATGGCCTTCACGGCGGCGACGTCCGACTGGCCGACCCGCGGCCCCGCCTGCCGCGCGACCTGCGCGTCCGGCGCCGAGATCAGCCAGTCCCGGCTGGGCTCCACCAGCGCGGACGCGGCGACCGAGGAGCCGGACAGGAAGTCCCGCCGCCCGACGTCGCTGCGCCACAGCTCGCAGACCTGCTCGATGGCCCCCAGTACCGTCGGCGAGAACTGGAGACCGACGCCCGACGCGAGGTTCTTGCCGTTGGCCATGCCGATCTCGTCGATCGTGACCGTACGGCCCAGCTTGCGCCCCAACGCCTCGGCGATGACGGCCGGCGCCCGGCCCCGCGGCTGCTGGCCGCGCAGCCAGCGGGCCACGGACGTTTTGTCGTACCGCAGATCGAGACCGTGCTCGGCGCCGCACATGTTGACCCGGCGGGCGAGCCCGGCGTTCGAGCACCCCGCCTCCTGGATGAGCGCCTGCAACCGTTCGTTCGGCTGCCGCGCCACGAGAGGCCTTGCGGCCATGGCGTACCCCCTGCGAACTCCCTGTAGGGAAAAGATCCGGCCTTTGCGATCACTGCCCAGCAGACATACCGAAAATGCGGGACATGCGAGGATTGCCGGGTAAAGGCAGCGGAACTGCGAGGGCGCCCGCCGCCAACCCCCCACTTGTGACTACCCGCTCACGCCCCGGTTCCTCCTGCGCGCCCCCACACGTGCATCCATGCGCCCCAATTGCGGAATCGATGCTCCTCCCCCGCGCGCGCTACAGCCGTAACCACAGGTGGGTGCGGGAGTTGTGTTGAACGTGGAAGAGACGATCGTCGGCGCCGAAGCCGCTCAGATTCCGAAGCAGCGTGGGGAATCGCTGCTGGAGACCGCCGTACGCTACGCCGAGGAACGTCACTGGGACGTGTTCCCCGGTACCTGGCTGGAAGCGGTCGAGGGGGTGCAGCGGTGCTCGTGCGGGGAGGTCGCGTGCGCCGCGCCCGGCGCGCACGCGGCGCGTCCGGACTGGGCGTCGCAGGCCACGGGTAGTGCGACGGTCGTGCGCCGGATGTGGCAGAAGCACCCGGCGGCCTCCATCCTGCTGCCGACGGGACGTACGTTCGACGCGCTGTCCGTGCCGGAGACGGCGGGGTTCCTCGCGCTGGCGCGCATGGAGCGCATGGAGCTGACGCTGGGGCCGGTGACGCTGACGCCGGACCGGCGGATGCAGTTCTTCGTGCTGCCGGGGGCGTCGGTGAAGGCGCCGGAGCTGGTCCGTAGGCTGGGCTGGTCGCCGGCGTCGCTGGATCTGACGGCGCTGGGTGAGGGCGCGTACGTGCCGGCGCCGCCCACCCGGTACGGGTCGCGGGGCGCGGTGCAGTGGGTTTGCCGGCCGACGCCCGCGAACCGGTGGTTGCCGGACGCGGAGGAACTGGTCTCGCCGCTGGCCTACGCGTGCGGGAGGGACCGGTAGCCGCCCACCGGGCCGCCGGGTTGGGCCGTACGGCGGTCGCGGGCGCGTCCCGGCCGGTCGCGCGGTCCCCGCGCACCTCGCGGGGCACGTCGTAGGGTGCTGGCATGACCGATGCCGTGCGTATTCGGGGTCTCTGGAAGCGGTTCGGGCAGCAGGTCGCCGTCGCCGGGATCGATCTGTCGCTGCCCGCCGGGAAGTTCGTCGGGCTGGTCGGGCCCAACGGGGCGGGGAAGACCACCACCCTCTCCATGGTGACCGGGCTGCTGCGGCCGGATCAGGGGTCCGTCGAGGTCGTCGGGCACGACGTCTGGCGGGACCCGGTGGCGGTGAAGGCGAGGATCGGCGTCCTCCCCGAAGGACTGCGGCTCTTCGAACGTCTCTCCGGACGCGAACTGCTCGGCTACACGGGCCGGCTGCGCGGCCTCCCCGGCGCCGAGGTGGACAAGCGGGCCACCCAGCTCCTCGACGTGCTCGACCTCTCCGGTGCCCAGCACAGACTCGTCGTCGACTACTCGACCGGCATGCGCAAGAAGATCGGGCTCGCCGCGGCTCTCCTCCACAATCCCGAAGTCCTCTTCCTGGACGAGCCGTTCGAGGGCGTCGACCCGGTCTCCGCGCAGACCGTCCGGGGCGTCCTGGAGCGGTACACGGCCTCCGGCGCGACCGTCGTCTTCTCCTCCCACGTCATGGAACTCGTCGAGTCGCTGTGCGACTGGGTGGCGGTGATGGCCGCCGGCCGGATCCGCGCGACGGGCACCCTGGCGGACGTGCGCGGGGCGCACACCACCCTTCAGGCGGCGTTCCTGGAACTGGTCGGGGCGGGCACGCGGAACACCGGGGCGGATCTGGACTGGCTGGGCGGCGGGGCGGCCCGGTGAGCGACGTGACCTCCACCGTCGTACGGCTGAAGCTGTCGCTGCTGCGCAACGGGCTGCGCCGGTCCGGCGGCCGGCGGGCCGCGTTCGTCGCGTCGGCGGTCCTCGCGCTGCTGTTCGGGGCACTGCAACTGCTGGGCCTGGTGCTGCTGCGCGGGCAGGCGCACGCGGACGCGGTGGCCGTGCTCGGGACCGCCGTACTGGCGCTGGGCTGGGCGTTCATGCCGCTGTTCGTCCCGTCCGGCGACGAGACGCTGGACCCGACCCGCCTGGTGATGCTCCCGCTGCGGCCCCGCCCGCTGGTGCGGGCCCTGCTCGCCGCCTCGCTGGTCGGCATCGGGCCGCTGTTCACGCTGCTGCTGCTGGTCGGCTGCGCCCTCTCGGTGGCGCACGGGGCCGCCGGGTACGCCGCCGCGGTCGTCGCCGTGCCCCTCGCGCTGCTGCTCTGCGTGGCCCTGGCACGGGCGGTGGCCGCCGCGAACGTACGGCTGCTGACCAGCCGCAAGGGGCGTGATCTGGCCGTACTGAGCGGCCTTGTCATCGCGGTGGGGGCGCAGCTGGTCAACTTCGGCGCACGGAGCCTCGGTTCGGCCGGGCTCGGGCAGCTCGCGCCGGTCGCCGACGTGCTGCGGTGGCTGCCGCCGGCCTCGGCGATCGGCGCGGTGCACGCGGCGAGCGAGGGCTCCTACGGCACCGCTCTGGCCCAGCTCGCCCTCTGCGCGGCCGCGTCGGCGCTGGTCGTCGCCGTGTGGGCGCGGACGCTGACCCGGCTGATGACCGCGCCGGACGGCTCGACCCTCCAGGTACCGGACTCCGCAGGGCGCGGCCCGTCCCCGGCCGGCGGCCTGGGACGGCTGCTGCCCGCCGGACGCACCGGCACGGTCATGGCGCGCAGCCTGCGGTACGTCTGGCGCGACCCCAAGACCAAGGCCGCGTGGGTGACCTCGCTGGCCATCGGGCTGATCGTGCCCGTCTTCAACGCCCTCCAGGGCACCGGGTCGGTCTACTTCGCGTGCTTCGCCGCCGGGATGCTCGGCATCCAGATGTACAACCAGTTCGGGCAGGACACGTCCGCGTTCTGGATGGTGGCCATGACCGTCTCCTCCTCGCGGGACGCCTATGTCGAACTGCGCGGGCGGGCGCTGGCCCTGCTGGTGATCACCCTGCCGTACGCGACGCTGGTGACCGTGCTGACCACGGCGATGCTCGGCGGCTGGTCCCGGCTGCCCGAGGTGCTCGGCCTCTCCTTCGCCCTGCTCGGCGCGATGCTGGCGACCGGCGCCTGGACCTCGGCCCGCTTCCCCTACTCCATCCCCCAGGAGGGCCACCGCAACGTCGCGGCCGGGCAGACCGGCCTGGCCTGGATCGCGATCTTCGGCGGCATGGTCTCGGCGGCCCTGCTGTGCCTCCCGGTCATCGTCCTGGCCGTCGCGCTGAACGTGAGCGCGGGAGGCGAGCGGTGGACATGGGCGCTGCTGCCGGCGGGGGCGGCCTACGGGGCGGGCATCACCTGGGCGGGGCTGCGGATGGCGGCACCGCGTACGGCGGCCCGTCTGCCGGAGATCCTCACGGCCGTCAGCAAGGGGTGAGCCGGGCGCCCCTCCGGGTTCCGGTCACTCCCCCACGCGGTCGAGGAACGGCTCCACGGCCGCCCGCCAGGCCTCCGGCCGGTCGTAGGGCAGCAGGTGCCCGGCGTCCGCCACCTCGGCGTACTCCCCCCGGGGAAGCACCCGCACCATCTCCTGTGCCTCCGCGCGCCCCAGATCACCGTCCACCCCGCGCACGACCAGCGCGGGACAGGTCACCTGGGCCAGCTCCTCCCAGTGCGCGTCGTACACCCAGGTCTCCCGGGACTTCAGCATCTGGTCGGGGTCGAAGACGGGCCGCCAGCCGTCGCCGCACTCGTGCATGACCTCGGCGTAGAACTCCCCGCGCGCCGGGCTCGGCCGCTCCACCCAGGGGTCGTCCTCGCCGAACCACTTGCGGACGTCGGCGAGCGTGGTGAAGGGAAGGGGCCAGGACTTGAACCAGTCGGACCACTCGCGCTGCGACGCCGTGCCGATCGCGGAGGCCCGCATGTCGCAGATGATCACGCCCCGGACCAGGTCGGGCCGCTTCGCCGCGAGCTGCCAGGCGGTCAGGGCGCCCATGGCGTGGCCGATGAGCACGGCCGGGCCGAGGCCCAGTTGCTCGATGACGGCGATGGCGTCCTCGATGTACGCCTCCCGGGTGTACGCGGCCTGCGGGGGCTTGTCGCTCTGTCCGTGGCCGCGCTGGTCGAGGGCGACCGCGCGGTGCCGTTCGGAGAGCCAGCGGGCGGTGGAGGCCCAGTGCGAGGCGCGGCCCGTCAGTCCGTGCAGCAGCAGGGCGCCGGGGTACGGGTGGTCCGGGTCGGCGCGGTCGGCGTGCGGCCGTTCCTGGTCGTCCTTCTTGGGCGGGTCCGCGAACTCCCAGGCGGCGAGGTGTACGCCGCCGGCTCCTGTCACGTCGATGCGCCGTGCCATGGGCCTGGCACCCCCCTAGCTCCGCGTGCCTAGTGTCGCCTCGTGTCGCTGCGTGCTGCTTCCGTACCGCTGCAGACTATCGAATACCTATTCGAAAATCGGGTTCCTACGGGCAACACCCCTCATTCGAGTGACCCCTCCCCAGGCATGATCGGCGCCGCCGGGGGGATTTGTTCTGCGGGGGGCGGACCGCTCGGGGAAAACGGTCCGAGGGGATGACCCTGGGAGCTCGGGGCTCCGGGTCAGCACCGGGGAGGACAGGCCCCGGCACCGCGAGGTGCCGGGGCCAAACCCACGTCCGTCCCCGCGTCGTTCACCACGTCTTCGGCACATCCTCCCCGCCCCCCTCAGGTCATATGCCTCTCGCGACAGCCTTGCACGCGAAACGTTCGAGCGCTGCGATTCGGCGCACTGAATCTTGGAATCGACGGGTTCGACACACCGGGGGAAGACGTCGAAGAGGCACGTCAACTCGCCTACGGGCAACGAAAGTTGAGTGACCCTCAGGTTCGCCGCCCGACGCTCGGCACGGCCTCAGCGCTTGGCCACGAACACATGCGAGGCGACGTCCGCCTCCAGCTCGGCCGCCTCGCCGCCGCTGCCCACCAGCACCCCGCCGGCCGACTCCGTCACGCTCACCACCGAACCGGGCTGCACACCCGCCCGCCGCAGCGTGTACATCAGCTGCGCGTCCGTCTGGATGGGCTCGCCGATCCGGCGGACGACCACGGTCTTGCCGTCCGCGCCCGGGTCCAGGTCGGCCAGCGACACCATGCCCTCGTCGAGGAACGGGTCCGCGCCGTCCTTCTCGCCCAGCTCCTCCAGCCCCGGGATCGGGTTGCCGTACGGCGACTCGGTCGGGTGGCGCAGCAGTTCGAGCACACGCCGCTCCACGGCCTCGCTCATCACGTGCTCCCAGCGGCATGCCTCCGCGTGCACCTGCTCCCACTCCAGGCCGATCACGTCGACCAGCAGGCACTCGGCGAGCCGGTGCTTGCGCATCACCCGCGTCGCCAGCCTGCGGCCCTCGTCGGTCAGCTCCAGATGGCGGTCGCTGGCCACGGACACCAGGCCGTCCCGCTCCATCCGCGCCACCGTCTGGCTCACCGTCGGCCCGCTCTGGTCGAGCCGCTCCGCGATGCGGGCGCGCATGGGGACCACGCCTTCCTCTTCGAGCTCGAGGATGGTGCGGAGATACATCTCCGTGGTGTCGATCAGTCCGGACATACGTGCCCCTCGATTACCTCTGCCGGAAGCTACCTCTGCCGGGAGCCCGGCCGCGTGCGCTGGCCCTGACACCAATTCTGCCGGATCCCGCTGACAAGCGGGGGACACCGGCGGAACGGGCACCCGACAACTGCGTCCGCCACCGCCTTCCGGCCGTATTGACAGCGAGATGGTCCAGACCGGAGGGTGATCCGCGACACAGCCGCTGACGCCGACACCGCGAAGGGTCACCGCATGAGCGACGGCACGCCCGCCGACCTGTTCCTCGACGCCGCCATCGGCCTGCTGCACCGGGTCCGCGAGGAGGAGGCCGGGGCCATCGCCGCCGCCGGCACCCTCCTCGCGGACACCTTCGCCTCCGGCGGCCGGCTCTTCGCCTTCGGCGCCGGGCACTCCTCGCTCGCCGCGCAGGACGTCGTCTACCGCGCGGGCGGCCTCGCGCTCATGAACCTGCTCGCGGTGCCCGGCCTGGTGGGCGTCGACGTCATGCCCGCCACCCTCGGCTCCCGCCTCGAACGCGTCGACGGCCTGGCCACCGCCGTCCTCGACACCTCGCCCCTGCGCGCCGGCGACGCCCTCGTGGTCGTCTCCCTCTCCGGCCGCAACGCCATGCCCGTGGAGATGGCCGCCGGCGCCCGTGAGCGCGGCGCCAAGGTCATCGGCGTGACCTCGGTGGCCTACGCCGCGGCGACCACGTCCCGGCACTCCTCCGGCACCTACCTCAAGGACCACTGCGACGTCGTCCTCGACTCGAAGATCGCCGTCGGGGACGCCGAACTCACCCTCGACACCGTCGCGGCGCCCTTCGCCCCGGCCTCCACCGTCGTCACCAGCGCACTGCTCCAGGCGGTCCTCGCCACCACCGCGGCCACCCTCGCCGACCGCGGCGTCGAACCCCCGCTGCTGCGCTCCGGCAACGTCGACGGCGGCCACGAATGGAACGCGCGCGTGTTCGAGGAGTACCGCGACCGGATCTTCTACCAGCCGTGACGCGCCGGCCGCTCCGGCCGCGCCCACCGCCTCCGCGACGTCCGTGCTCCCTGTGCTCCCTGTGCTCCCTGTGCCCCTTGTGCCCCTTCAGGGCTCGCGGTGCTCCTTCAGGGCTCGCGGTGCTCCTTCAGGGCTCGCGGTGCTCCTTCTTCAGGGCTCGCGGTGTTCCTTCGCGAGCGCGGCCAGGTCCAGGGCCGTGGCGATCCGTACGGCCACGTCCTCCGCGTACGTCGCGTCCACGCGCTCGAAGCGGCTGCGCCCCGGACCGCGCAGGAACGTCACGACACCCAGCGTGCGGCTGCGGCTGCGCAGCACCGCGCACAGCGCGTGCACCGCGTCGCCGGGCCACTGCCGGGACAGGGCCCACGCCCGGGCCCGGTCCGGCGGCACCGAACCGGCGTCCGCCCGCACGCTCCCGGCCCGCTCCACGCACTGCAACGCCGGATGCCCGTCCTCGTAGCGCGTGGGCAGCCCCGCCGCGCCCGTCAGCAGGCTCGGGCCCGGTGCCCCGGCGGGCGTACCCGCGATGCGCACCAGCCGGACCGGGCCCACGTCACCGTCCGCGCGGGCGCCGCCGACCACCCGGTCGATCACCGCGTGGTCGGCGAAACCGGCCAGCGCGAAGTCCAGATGGACCACGGCCGCCTCCGCCGGGTCCTCGCACTCGGCGGCCGCGCGGGCCGCACGGTGCAGCTGATTGGTCCGGAAGCGCAGCATGGCCGCCTCCTGCTCGCCCCGCCTGGCCTCCGTGACGTCCAGGAACAGCCAGCCGACCCCGAGCGGCACCGGCTCCTCCGCCAGCGGCGACGCCAGCCGCAGGAACCCCGACCGCCAGCAGCGCCGCTGCTCGCCCTCCGCGGTCCGCACACTGACCCACATCTCGGCCGGCGCAGGCGGCGCGCCCTCCGCCAGCACGTGCGTGAGCGCGCCCTCCAGGTCCTCCACGCCCTGTGCGAGCAGCTCCCCCAGCGGCCGGCCCAGCGCCGACGTCCGCCCGATGCCGAGCGCGCGGGCCGCGTGGGCGTTGACCACGGCGGGCCGCAGATCCGCGTCGACGAGCACGACACCCCAGGCGGCGTCCTCGAACAGGGCCTCGCTGAGCGCGATCGACCGCTCCAGGTCGATCTGCGCGTGCACCTCGCTGAACGCGCAGTACAGACCGGCGGGCTTGCCGTCCGGTCCGCGCACCGCCGCCGACTGGGTGCGCACGAGCACCCGCCCGCCGTCCTTGGTGACCAGCGCGAACTCGTGCACCTGGCGGCCGGAGGCGTGCATGGCGGCCATCAGCCGGCCCTCGACCTCACCGGCGTCCGCCTCGCGGACCGCCCACCCGGCGAAGCCGTGCCGGCCCACCGCCTCGGCCGCCGTCCACCCCAGGATCCGCTCGGCCTCGCGGTTCCAGTGCGTGACGACGCCGTCCGCGTCGAACGCGCACAGGGCCGCGTCCATGCCGTCCAGGAGCGCCGCGAGCAGATCGGAGCCGCCCGAGTCCTCCGGAGCCTCCCGCTCCGATTCCGGCTCGGGCTCGTCGGGCCCCAGCTCGTCGGTGGCCCCACTACGCCGGGAAGCACTCACCTGGACCCCCATCAGGCTGCGTCCGCACGCACGGCGCGTCGTTTCACTTTCTGCCCTTCATTCAACTCGAACGTGACGCAGCCCACATCGTGTTCCCGCAAGATTGAAGGAATCGTTGTACGCCCCCGGCCGGAGGCCCGTCCGCCGGCATCGCGAAAAAACAGTTGAGCCCTTCCCGACGACTTCCTAGAGTGGCTGTCACTTCGGAAGGGAGGTGGTTCGGTAAATGTATGCATATCGGACGGAAGAGGTGGCTGCGGGCTGAAGGCTCGCCACCACACGATGTGCGGTGCCGGACCGGCGTGCGCGAGATGCACGCAGCCGGCCCAATCCAACGCAGTCACCCGACCCGCGAGTTCGCCGGCACGTCCGGCCGGCTCCTCCGCCCAGGCGGAGGGACCCGAACTCGCGGGTCGTCTGCGTGTGCGGGCCCGTCTCAGGGGCTGAGGCGCTCCACGTGCCAGGTGCCGTCGGGGTCGGCGACGTAGCGGAGGCGGTCGTGGAGGCGGTCCTGGCGGCCCTGCCAGAACTCGACCGTCCGGGGGGCGATGCGGAAGCCGCCCCAGTTCGGCGGGACCGGGACCTGTTCGCCCTCGGAGTAGCGGGCGCTCAGCTCGGCGTAGGCCGCGTCGAGCTCGGCGCGGGAGTAGATGACCGAGGACTGCGCGCTGGCCCAGGCGCCCAGCTGGGAGCCGTGCGGGCGGGTGCGGAAGTAGGCGGCGGTCTCGTCGCGGCCGGTGCGGCGGGCGGTGCCGGTGACGATGACCTGGCGGGCGATGGCGTGCCAGGGGAAGAGCAGCGAGACGTACGGGTTCGCGGCGAGGTCCCGGGCCTTGCGGGAGTCGTAGTTGGTGTAGAAGACGAAGCCCTGGGCGTCGTACCGCTTCATCAGGACCGTGCGCGAGCTGGGGCGGCCCTCGGCGTCGGCGGTGGAGACGACCATCGCGTTGGGTTCGTAGATCATGCCGTCGGCGGCCGCCCGCGCGGCCTGCTCGAACCAGCGGGTGAACTGGTCCATGGGGGTTGCGGCCAGGTCGCCCTCGGCGAAGCCCTCGGCCCGGTAGTGCTTGCGCATCGCGGCGGGGTCGAGGACGGGGTCGTCGGAGGCGGCGGCGGCGTCACGGTCGGTCACGCGGTCATCTTGCCGTATGGCTCCGCGCGCCACCGGGGAACGGCATCGGATGTGGCACTGAGTGCCGCTGGACTCCCCAAGTCTGGCACTCGGGGTTATGGTGCAGTTGCCTCCGACCACACCACATGAGGAGCCGCCCCATGTCCGACTTCGTACCTGGGCTCGAAGGAGTCGTCGCGTTCGAGACGGAGATCGCCGAACCGGACAAGGAGGGCGGCGCCCTGCGCTACCGGGGCGTCGACATCGAGGATCTGGTCGGACACGTGTCGTTCGGGAACGTGTGGGGGCTGCTGGTCGACGGGGCCTTCAACCCGGGGCTGCCGCCGGCCGAGCCGTTCCCGATCCCCGTCCATTCGGGTGACATCCGCGTGGACGTGCAGTCCGCGCTCGCCATGCTCGCCCCCGTGTGGGGGCTCAGGCCGCTGCTCGACATCGATGCCGGGCAGGCCCGGGACGACCTGGCGCGGGCCGCGGTGATGGCGCTGTCGTACGTCGCCCAGTCCGCGCGCGGGCAGGGGCTGGCGATGGTGCCGCAGCGGGAGATCGACAAGGCGCACTCGGTCGTGGAGCGGTTCATGATCCGGTGGCGGGGCGAGCCCGATCCGAAGCACGTCGCCGCGGTGGACGCGTACTGGACCTCGGCGGCCGAGCACGGGATGAACGCGTCCACGTTCACGGCCCGGGTCATCGCCTCGACGGGGGCCGATGTCGCGGCCGCGCTGTCGGGTGCGGTGGGGGCCATGTCGGGGCCGCTGCACGGCGGTGCGCCGTCCCGGGTGCTGGGGATGATCGAGGAGATCGAGCGGACCGGGGACGCGGAGGGGTACGTCAGGCGGGCGCTGGACCGGGGTGAGCGGCTGATGGGGTTCGGGCACCGGGTGTACCGGGCCGAGGACCCGCGGGCGCGGGTGCTGCGGCGGACGGCACGGGAGCTGGGGGCGCCGCGGTTCGAGATCGCGGAGGCGCTGGAGAAGGCGGCGCTGGAGGAGCTCCACAACCGCCGGCCGGACCGGGTGCTGGCGACGAACGTGGAGTTCTGGGCCGCGATCATGCTGGACTTCGCGGAGGTGCCGGCGCACATGTTCACGTCGATGTTCACCTGCGCACGGACGGCGGGCTGGTCGGCGCACATCCTGGAGCAGAAGCGGACCGGGCGGCTGGTCCGGCCGTCGGCGCAGTACGTGGGGCCGGGGGTGCGCAGGCCGCAGGACATCGAGGGGTTCGCGGACATCGCCCACTGAGTCGCCCGCAGGAGTGTGCGGGCCGCTGAGTCGCCCGCGGGGGTGTGCGGGCGGCTGCGGGTGCGTCGTGGCCGGTCGCGCGGTTCCCCGCGCCCCCGGAGAGCGGGCCCTTCGGGCCCTGCTCCTCATCCCAGGGTCTCGTCGAGCAGCAGCGCCCACTGCGTCACCACCCGCTCCCGCCGCCCCCTGTCGTCCGTCAGGAGGTTGGCCAGGCCCAGGCCCCTCGCCATGTCCAGGAGGCCCTGGACCGTCTCACGGGTGCCGGGGCGGGACTCGTCGGCGGCCAGGAGGTCCACGGCGATGCGGTGGGTCTCGCGGCCGACGCGGGCCTCCAGCTCGGTGACCTGGGAGCGGAGCTGCTCCTCGTTGGAGGCGGCGACCCAGAGGTGGAGGGCGGCGCGGAAGAGGGGGCCGGTGTAGAGGTCGACGAGGGCGGAGACGACGGCTCTGCGGTCGCCCGCCGCGCCGTCGGGGAAGAGGGCGCGGATGGCGGTGGAGCGTTCTTCGGCGACGTACTCGACGGCCGCCGTGAAGAGGTCCTCGCGGGTCGGGAAGTGGTGCTGGGCGGCGCCCCGGGAGACGCCGGCGCGTTCGGCGACGACGGCGACCGTGGAGCCTGCCCAGCCGTGTTCGGCGAGGCAGGCCACGGCGGCTTCCAGGAGGCGCTGCCGGGTGGCCCGGCTGCGGTCCTGCTTGGGGGCGCGGTCCTGCTGAGGACCGCGCCCGTGTTCCGCCGTGCTCACACCACCCACGCCGCGTCCCGTCGTTCGAGGAAGGCCGTCATCCCCTCGCGGGCCTGGTCGGAGGAGAACAGCCGGGCCGAGAGCGCGGTCAGGTGGGCCGCGTCCCGGTCGAATGTCTCCAGCACCCTAGCCGTGAGCAGCTGTTTCGTCTCGGCCAGGGCCTGGGGGGCGGAGCGGCGGATGCCGTCGAGGACGGGGGCGAGGGCGGTGTCCACGTCGTCGGCGACGGTGGTGAGCAGGCCGAGGCGGACGGCTTCGGCGGGGTCGAGGCGTTCGCCGGTGAGGTAGTAGCGGGCGAGGGCGCGGGGGTCGGTGCGCGGCAGGAGGGTCAGGGAGATCACGGCGGGGGCGACGCCGATGCGTACCTCGGTGAAGGCGAAGGTGGAGCCGGCCGAGGCGGCGGCGATGTCGCAGGCGGCGAGGAGGCCGAGGCCGCCCGCGCGGACGTGGCCGGTGACGCGGGCGACGACCGGCTTGGGCAGCTCGACGATCTGGCGCAGGAGCCCGACGAGGGCGTCGGGGTGGGGCGGGTCGCGCAGGTCGGCGCCGGCGCAGAACGTGGTGCCGGTGTGGGTGAGGACGACCGCGCGGACGTCGGGGTCCTTGGCGGACTCGGTGAGGGCCTCGGCGAGTTCGGCGACGAGGGCGGCGGACAGGGCGTTGCGGGTGGCGGTGGAGTCGAGGCTGAGGGTGGTGACGGCTCGCTCGCGGGTCTGTCCGATCAACGTCATGGGCCCTCCTCGGGTTCCCCGGTCTTCGCGAGGTCGCGCAGTTCGCGGCGGAGTATCTTCCCGGAGGCCGCGCGGGGGACCCCGGTGACGAAGGTGACCTTGCGGACGCGTTTGTAGGGCGCGACGCGTTCGGCGACGTAGAGCATGGTCTCGTTCTCGGTGAGGTCGTCGGCGGCGGGCTGGCGCACGACGAAGGCGTGCGGGATCTCGTTGCCGTCCTCGTTGTAGGCGCCGATGACGGCGGCGTCGGCGATGCCGGGGTGGGTGAGCAGGAGTGCCTCCAGTTCGGCGGGGGCCACCTGGAAGCCCTTGTACTTGATGAGTTCCTTGACGCGGTCGACGACGTAGAGCCAGCCGTCGGCGTCGACGTGGCCGACGTCCCCGGTGTGCAGCCAGCCGTCGGTGTCGATCATCTCGGCGGTGGCGTCGGGACGGCCGAGGTAGCCCTTCATGATCTGGGGGCCGCGGATGGCTATCTCGCCGCGTTCGCCGGGGGCGGCGTCCTTGTGGGGGTCGTCGAGCGAGACGATCCGCATCTCGGTGCCGGCGATGAGCTTGCCGACGGTGCCGGGCGGTGCCTGGTGCATGGCGTCCAGGGGGACGACGTGGGTGCCCGGCGAGAGTTCCGTCATGCCGTACGCCTGTGCGACCGGCGGCAGGCCGAGCCGCTGGGAGCAGGCGGCGGCGAGCCGGGCGTCCAGGGGCGCGGCGGCGCTCATGACGTACTGGAGGGACGACAGGTCGTACTGCTCGACGAGCGGGTGCTTGGCGAGGGCGAGGACGATCGGCGGGGCGACGTACAGGCCGGTGATGCGGTGGTTCTGGATCGCCGCGAGGAAGGTCTCCAGCTCGAAGCGGGGCAGGACGACGACGGTGGCGCCCGAGCGCAGGGGCGCGTTCATGAGGGCGGTCAGGCCGTAGATGTGGAAGAAGGGCAGTACGGCGAGGATGCGGTCGCCGGGGCCCGCCGGGACGGAGGACTCCAGCTGGGCGAGGTTGGTGCCGATCTGCCGGTGGGTGAGCATCACGCCCTTGGGGACGCCGGTGGTGCCGGAGGAGTACGGCAGCGCGGCGACGTCCTCGACGGGGTCGATGTCGACCTGGGGCTCGGGGGCGGTGGAGCCGAGCATGTCGATGAGGCTGCGGTGTCCGGGCGCGCTGTCGCAGACGAATATCTCGGCTATGCCGCCGGCCAGTTCGGCCGCACGGCGGGCCGACTCCAGGAGCGGTGAGACGGTGACGATCCAGCGGGCGGCGGAGTCGCCGAGCTGTTTGGCGAACTCCTCGGGGGTGGCGAGCGGGTGCACGGTGGTGACGGAGGCACCCGCGCGCGTGGCCGCGTAGAACGCCGTCGGGAAGGCGACGGTGTTCGGGCTGTGCAGGGCGAGGACGTCGCCCTTGCGGACGCCCGCCTCGGCGAGTCCGGCCGCGACCCGCCGGTGGAACCGGTCCAGTTGCTCGTACGTGAGGGTGGTGCCGTCCGCGCCGTCGATCAGGGCGGGCGTGTCACCGTACTCGGCGGCCCGGCCCAACACCGCCTCGTGGATGGGGAGTTCTACGGGCGGAACGTCTGCGTACTCACTGCGGAACACGGTTCCTCCAAGGCGGGCGCGGCGGCCTAGTACGACTTGGGCAGGCCCAGGGTCTGGTGGGAGACGTAGTTGAGAATCATCTCCCTGCTCACCGGAGCAATACGAGCCACACGCGCGGCTGTTATCAACGAGGCGAGCCCGAATTCCCGGGTCAGTCCGTTGCCGCCGAGGGTGTGCACGGCCTGGTCGACGGCCCTGACGCAGGCCTCCCCGGCCGCGTACTTCGCCATGTTGGCGGCCTCACCGGCGCCGATGTCGTCCCCGGCGTCGTACAGGTGCGCCGCCTTCTGCATCATCAGGCGGGCGAGTTCGAGGTCGATGTGCGCCTGGGCGAGGGGGTGCGCGATGGCCTGGTGGGCGCCGATGGGGGTCTTCCAGACGGTGCGGTCGCGCGCGTAGCCGACGGCCTTGGCGAGGGCGTGGCGGCCCATGCCGATCGCGAACGCGGCCGTCATGATCCGCTCGGGGTTGAGTCCGGCGAACAGTTGCAGCAGGCCGGCGTCCTCGTCGCCGACGAGTGCGTCGGCGGGCAGCCGTACGTCGTCCAGGGTCAGCTCGAACTGCTTCTCGGCGGCGCTGAGTTCCATGTCGATGGGGCGCTTGTGGAAGCCCTCGGCGTCGGTGGGGACGAGGAACAGGCAGGGCTTGAGGCGTCCGGTGCGGGCGTCCTCGGTGCGGCCGACGATCAGGACGGCGTCGGCCATGTCGACGCCGGAGATGAAGACCTTGCGGCCGGTCAGCAGCCAGTCGCCGGTGTCCGGGTCGCGGCGGGCGGTGGTGGCGATGCGGTGGGAGTTGGAACCGGCGTCGGGTTCGGTGATGCCGAAGGCCATCAGGAGCGAGCCGTCGGCGAGGCCGGGGAGCCAGGTGCGCTTCTGTTCCTCGGTGCCGAAGCGGGAGATCACGGTGCCGCAGATCGCGGGTGAGACCACGAGCATGAGCAGCGGGGAGCCGGCGGCGCCGAGTTCTTCGAGGACGATGGAGAGTTCGGTGATGCCGCCGCCTCCGCCGCCGTACTCCTCCGGGAGGTTGACGCCGAGGTAGCCGAGCTTTCCGGCTTCCTGCCAGAGCTCGGTGGGGTGGCGGCCCTCGGCGGTGGTGCGGGTGATGTAGTCGCGGCCGTACTTGGCGCCGAGGGTGGCCACGGCCGCGCGGAGTGCCTTGTGTTCGTCGGATTCGATCTGGGGGGTCACTGTGGCTCCTTCGGGTGGCGGGATCGTATGTGGTTGCTCGCGCGGCTCCCCGCGCCCCTAGAGGGGCGCCTGCACTACCGCCAGCAGGGAGCCGGGCTCCACCTGTTGGCCTACGGCCACCCTCAGTTCGGTCAGGGTGCCGGTGACCGGGGCCGTGATCCGGTGCTGCATCTTCATCGCCTCCAGCCAGAGGAGGGGTTGGCCGGCCTCCACCGCGGAGCCCGCCTCCAGGCCCTCCGCCACCCGTACGACCGTTCCCGGCATGGGGGCCAGCAGCGAGCCCGGGGCGAGCTGGGCCTTCGGGTCGGGGAAGCGGGGCAGGGCGGTGAGGAGGGTGTTGTTGACGTGGACCTGGTCGCCGTACCGGGCGACCTCGAACTTGCGGTGCACACCGTCGATGTCGAGTACGACGAGACGCGCGCCGGCGTGCACGACCCGTACGCCGTCCGCCGTGAGGCCCTCGCGCGCGTGATGGTAGTGGACCTCGTGCTCCTCGCCGGCCATGAGGTAGCGCTTGGTCTGCGGCTGGGAGGGGACGTTGCGCCAGCCGCCGAAGCGGGAGCGGCCCTGGGCGTCGGCGAGGGCTGCCGCGAGGGGGGCGTACGGGTCGGGGGCGGGCGCGGTGAGGGCGGCGTGGTGGCGGTCGTAGAAGCCGGTGTCCATGCGGGCGGCCGCGAACTCCTCGTGGCGCAGGGAGCGGACGAGCAGGTCGCGGTTGGTGGTGGGGCCGTGCAGGGTGGTGTTCTCCAGCGCGTGCGCCAGCTTGCGCAGCGCTTCCGCGCGTGTGGGGGCGTGCGCGACCGCTTTCGCGAGCATGGCGTCGTAGTGCACGCCGATCGTGTCGCCGTCGGTGCAGCCGGTGTCCAGGCGGACGTTGCCGGGGACGGCGAGGCGGTGCAGGGTGCCGGTCTGCGGGGCCCAGTCGCGGGCGGGGTCCTCGGCGTAGAGGCGGGCCTCGACGGCGTGGCCGCGCGCCTGCGGCGCGTCGGGCGGGAGGGGGTGGCCCTCGGCGACGCGGATCTGTTCGGCCACCAGGTCGAGGCCGAAGACGGCCTCGGTGACGGGGTGTTCCACCTGGAGGCGGGTGTTCATCTCCAGGAAGTGCGCCGTGCCGTCGGCGACGAGGAACTCGACGGTGCCCGCGCCGACGTACGCGACGGCGCGCGCGGCGCGCACGGCCAGCTCGTACAGCTCCTGTACGAGCTCCTCGGGGAGTCCGGGCGCCGGCGCCTCCTCGATGACCTTCTGGTGCCTGCGCTGGAGTGAGCAGTCGCGGGTGCCCAGCGGCCAGACGGTGCCGTGCGCGTCGGCGAGGATCTGCACCTCCACGTGGCGGCCGCGTTCGATGTAGGGCTCGACGAAGACCTCGCCGTCGCCGAAGGCGCTCGCGGCCTCGGCGCGCGCGCCCTCCAGGGCGGCGCCCAGTTCGTCCAGGCGGCGCACGACACGCATGCCGCGCCCCCCGCCGCCCGCGGCCGCCTTCACGAGCACCGGCAGGTCCGCGGCCGTGACCTCGCCCAGGGGCGCGATGCCCATGAGTTCCTTGGCGCGGGTCTTGGACGCCATCGCCTCGATCGCCTCGGGGGGCGGCCCGATCCAGACCAGGCCGGCGTCGAGGACGGCGCGCGCGAAGTCGGCGTTCTCGGAGAGGAAGCCGTAGCCGGGGTGCACGGCGTCCGCGCCGGCGCTCACGGCGGCCTTCACCACCAGGTCACCGCGCAGGTAGGTGTCGGCGGGGGCGGCGCCCGGCAGCCGTACGGCCGTGTCGGCCACGCGCGCGTGCAGGGCGTTCTCGTCGGCGTCGGAGTGCACGGCGACGGTGCTGACGCCGAGTTCGGCGCAGGTGCGGAAGATCCGGCAGGCGATCTCGCCGCGGTTGGCGACGAGCAGGGTCGATATCGACGTGGTCGACGTGGGCAGCGTGGTCATCGTGGTCCCTCACATCCGGAAGACGCCGAAGCCGCCCCGCGCGCCTTCGTAGGGGGCGGTGTGGATGGCGGACAGGCACAGGCCGAGGACGGTGCGGGTGTCGCGCGGGTCGATCACCCCGTCGTCGTACAGCCGCCCGGACAGGAACATCGGCAGCGACTCGGACTCGATCTGCTGCTCGACCATGGCGCGCAGGGCGGCGTCGGCGTCGTCGTCGTAGGGCTGCCCCTTCGCGGCGGCCGACTGGCGGGCGACGATCGACAGGACGCCGGCGAGCTGCTGCGGGCCCATGACGGCGGACTTGGCGCTGGGCCAGGCGAACAGGAACCGGGGGTCGTAGGCGCGGCCGCACATGCCGTAGTGGCCGGCGCCGTAGGAGGCGCCCATGAGGACGGAGAGGTGCGGGACGCGGCTGTTGCTGACCGCGTTGATCATCATCGCGCCGTGCTTGATGATGCCGCCCTGCTCGTACTCCCTGCCGACCATGTAGCCGGTGGTGTTGTGCAGGAAGAGGAGCGGGATGTCGCGCTGGTTGGCGAGCTGGATGAACTGGGCGGCCTTCTGGGACTCCTCGGAGAACAGGACGCCCTGGGCGTTGGCGAGGATGCCGACCGGGTAGCCGTGCAGGGCGGCCCAGCCGGTGGCGAGGCTGCTGCCGTACAGGGGCTTGAACTCGTCGAAGTCGGAGGCGTCGACGATCCGGGCGATCACCTCGCGCGGGTCGAACGGGGTCCTCAGGTCGCCGGGAACGATGCCCAGCAGTTCCCCGGGGTCGTACTTGGGCGGTTCGGCGGGGCCCGGATCGGGGTGCGCCTTGCGGTGGTTGAGGCGGGCGACCACCCGCCGGGCCTGGCGCAGGGCGTCCGGTTCGTCGACGGCGAAGTAGTCGGCGAGACCCGACACGCGCGCGTGCATCTCCGCGCCGCCGAGCGACTCGTCGTCGCTCTCCTCGCCGGTCGCCATCTTCACGAGCGGCGGTCCGCCGAGGAAGACCTTGGCGCGCTCCTTGACCATGATCACGTGGTCGGACATGCCGGGGACGTAGGCGCCGCCCGCGGTGGAGTTGCCGAAGACGACGGCCACGGTGGGGATGCCGGCGGCGGACAGGCGGGTCAGGTCGCGGAAGATGGCGCCGCCCGGGATGAAGATCTCCTTCTGCGAGGGCAGGTCGGCGCCGCCGGACTCGACCAGGCTGATGCAGGGCAGCCGGTTGGCGAGGGCGATGTCGTTGGCGCGCAGGGCCTTCTTCAGCGACCAGGGGTTGCTGGCGCCGCCGCGCACGGTCGGGTCGTTGGCGGTGATCAGGCACTCCACGCCCTCGACGGTCCCGATCCCGGTGACGAGCGAGGCGCCGACGGCGTAGTCGCTGCCCCAGGCGGCGAGCGGGGACAGCTCCAGGAAGGGGGTGTCGGGGTCGAGGAGGAGTTCGATGCGCTCGCGGGCGAGCAGCTTGCCGCGCCCCCGGTGCCGGTCGACGTACTTCGGGCCGCCGCCGGCGAGGGCCTTGGCGTGCTCGGCCTCCAGGTCGGCGAGCTTGGCGAGCATGGCGTCGCGGTTCGCCCGGTGGTCGGGGGCGTGGGTGTCGAGGGTGGTCTCGATGACCGTCACAGCAGGGCCTCCGGGATGTCCAGGTGGCGGGAGCGGAGCCATTCGCCGAGGGCCTTGGCCTGGGGGTCGAAACGGTGCTGGGCGGCCACGCCCCGGCCGAGGATGCCCTCGACGGTGAAGTTGAGGGCGCGGAGGTTGGGGAGCGGGTGCCGGGTCACGGTCAGCTCCGCCGCCTCGGGGACGAGCCGGCGGAAGACGTCGACGGTGAGGGTGTGCGCCAGCCACCGCCAGGCGTCCTCCGAGCGGGCCCAGACGCCGACGTTGGCGTTGCCGCCCTTGTCACCGCTGCGGGCCCCGGCGACGAGCCCGAGGGGCGCCCGCCGGGTGGGCCCGGCCGGCAGCGGTTCGGGCAGCGGCGGTCCGGGCGGGTCGGCGAGGACGAGGGTGTCCCGGGCCGGCGGTACGGCGATCCGCCGGCCGTCGTCGAGGACGGCCACGTGGGGCACCTCCCCCTGGGGGACGTACCCGTCCTCGAAGACCCCGTAGGGCGCGCCCTTCCCGGGTGGCGCGAGCACATGGAAGCCGGGGTAGCTGGCGAGGGCCAGTTCCACGGCGGCGCCGCTCAGTGCCCGGCCGACGGCCTCCGGGTCCGGGTCCCGTACGACGAGCCGGAGCAGCGCGCTGGCGGTCTCCTCGGTGCCGGCGTCGGGGCGGTCGGTGCGGGCCAGTTCCCAGCGGATCTCGGAGGGGCGCGACTTGGCGAGCGCGAGGGCTTCGCCCATCTGCTCCCGTACGAGTGCGGCCTTGGCCTCGACGTCGAGTCCGGTGAGCACGAAGACGACCTCGTTGCGGAAGCCGCCGAGCAGGTTGCGGCCGACCTTGAGGGTCGGGGGCGGGGCCTCGCCGCGCACGCCCTCGATGCGGACCCGGTCCGGGCCGTCCTGGCTCAGCCGGACGCTGTCCAGGCGGGCGGTGACGTCGGGTCCGGCGTACCGGGGGCCGCCGGTCTCGTACAGCAGCTGGGCGGTGACCGTGCCGGTGTCGACGAAGCCGCCGGTGCCGGGGTGCTTGGTGATGACGCAGCTGCCGTCCTCGTGGAGTTCGGCGAGCGGGAAGCCGGGGCGCCGGACGTCCCGGCCGGTGGCCCGCGCCTCGGCGAAGAACGCGTAGTTGCCGCCGGTGGCCTGGGTCCCGCACTCCAGGACGTGGCCGGCGACGACGGCGCCCGCGAGCCGGTCGTACTCGTCGGGCCGCCAGCCGAAGTGGGCGGCGGCGGGCCCGGTGACCAGGGCCGCGTCGGTGACCCGGCCGGTGACCACGATGTCGGCGCCGGACCGCAGGCACTCGGCGATCCCGAAGCCGCCGAGGTAGGCGTGGGCGGCGAGGCTGCCGGGGTGGGCGGCGGTGAGGTCGTCGCCCTCCACGTGGGCGACCCGCACCGGGATGCCGAGCCGCCCGGCCAGCAGCCGTACGGCGTCGGCGAGTCCGGCGGGGTTGAGGCCGCCGGCGTTGGTGACGATCCGCACGCCCCGCTCGTGGGCCAGGCCCAGGCAGTCCTCCAGCTGGCGCAGGAAGGTGCGGGCGTATCCGGCGGCGGGGTCCTTGAGGCGGTCACGGCCGAGGATGAGCATGGTCAGCTCGGCCAGGTAGTCGCCGGTGAGGACGTCGAGCGAGCCGCCGGTGAGCATCTCGCGCAGCGCGTCGAAGCGGTCGCCGTAGAAGCCGGAGGCGTTGCCTATCCGCAGGGTCACGGGGTGCCGCCCCTCGGGGTGCGGCCGGGGCCGGGCAGGCCCGCGAAGGCCTGGGCGATGTCCAGCCAGCGGTCGGCGTCGGGGCCGGTGGCCTCCAGGGCGAGGTCGGCGCGGTGGGCGCGCTGGGTGACCAGGAGACAGAAGTCGAGGGCGGGGCCGGTGACCCGGTCGTCGGCGTTCTCGGGTCCGTACACCCACAGCTCGCCGGAGGGGGCGGTCAGTTCGACGCGGAACTCCTCGAAGGGCGCGGGCAGTCCGTGCACGCCGAAGGCGAAGTCGCGGGTGCGGACGCCGAGGCGGGCGATGTGGCGGAGCCGGTCGGTGGGGGTGCGGGTCACCCCGAGCGCGTCCGCGACGTCCAGGCCGTGCGCCCAGGTCTCCATGAGCCGGGCGGTGGCCATGGAGGCGACCGACATGGGCGGGCCGTACCAGGGGAAACGTGCCCGCTCGGGTGCCGCGCGCAGCGCCTCGGCCAGGGCGTCGCGCCCGGCCCGCCAGTCGGCCAGCAACAGGGCGGGCGGCTTGGCGGCGCCGTCCTCCGCGCCGTTGTCCACGAAGTCCCCGGGCGCGGCCAGCGCCTTCTCGACCTCGCGGGCGAAGGCGTCCCGGTCGGTCACCGCCAGCAGCGAGGAGTGGTCGGTCCAGGCGAGGTGGGCGATCTGGTGGGCGACGGTCCAGCGGGGCGCGGGCGTGGCGAGGGCCCACTGCTCGGCACTCAACTCGGCTACCAGCCGGTCGAGTTCCGCGCTCTCCTCCCGCAGGTCGTCGATGACGGGCGTCGGATCGGACATGGGGAGGAGCATGGCAGCGCACCCAGAAACAATCAAGCGTGCTTGCATTAATTCGGCCGACGGCCCACCCCGGGGCCTCCCGGCGGTGCTCCGCATGGCACTCCGCATAGTGCTCCGCGCGGTGCTCCGACAGGTGTTCCAAGTGGTCTGCCGTGGGCGTTCCTTGGGGGCTTTCGGGGCTTTCCTTGGGGGAACCCGTCGCGGTGCCGACGCCGTCATGCCCTATGTTCGATGGGAACATCCGGCGATGGAGTGATGTGTGGGGCGGGCGGGGCGTGCGGAGGACCGATGAACTCGCCGTGGGGGCGGAGACCACGCTCGTCGTAGCGGATGCGGCGGGCGGGCAGCAGGTGGCCGAGGAGGCGCCGGCGCGTGAACTCCCGCGCTTGTGGCCGCTGTTGCTGGTGGCCGCCGCCGTCGTGCCCGGCACCGCCCTCTTCCTGCTCGGCCAGGGCGTGAGCAAGGCGGCGCTGGACGCCTGGCAGACGGTGTGCCTCGCGGTCGCCGTGCAGGCGACACCCTTCCTGCTGCTGGGTACGGCGCTGTCGGGGGCGATCAACGCGTTCGTGCCGGAGCGGGTGTTCACCCGGCTGCTGCCGAAGCGGCCCGCGCTGGCCGTGCCGGTCGCCGGGGTCGCCGGGGTGGTGCTGCCGGGGTGCGAGTGCGCGTCGGTGCCGGTGGCGAACAGCCTGATCGGGCGCGGGGTGACACCGGCCGCCGCGTTCGCGTTCCTGCTCTCCGCCCCCGCCGTCAACCCCGTCGTCCTGACCGCGACCGCCATCGCGTTCCCGGGCAGCCCCGCCATGGTGCTGGCCCGGCTGCTCGCCTCGCTGGTGACCGCCGCCGTGATGGGCTGGCTGTGGCTGTGGCTGGGCCGGGAGGAGTGGCTGCGGCCGGCCGTGCGGCACAGCGGGCACACCCCGGGGTACAGCCGCTGGACGGAGTTCCGGCGCGCGTTCCAGCACGACTTCCTCCAGGCGGGCGGCTTCCTGGTCGTGGGCGCGATGGCGGCGGCGACCTTCAACGTGGCCGTGCCGCGCTCGGTGCTCGACACGTTCTCCGGGTCGCCGTGGCTGTCGGTGCTGTTCCTGGCGGCGCTGGCGATCATCCTGGCGGTGTGCTCGGAGGCGGACGCGTTCGTGGCGTCCTCGCTCACCGGCTTCTCGCCCACCGCCCGGCTGGCGTTCATGGTGGTCGGCCCCATGGTCGACCTGAAGCTGATCGCGTTGCAGGCGGGCACGTTCGGCCGGGCCTTCGCGGCCCGTTTCTCGGCCGCCACGACGGTCGTCGCGGTCCTGTGCAGTGCGGTGGTCGGAGGGGTGCTGCTGTGAGACGTCCGCTTCAGGTGACCCTGCTCGTCCTCAGCGGCCTGGGGCTGCTGCACTCCTCCCTCTTCACCGACCTGTGCCTGCGGTACGTCAAGCCCGGGATGCGTCCGCTGCTGGTCGTGTCCGGGTTCGTGCTGCTGGCGCTGGGCGTCGCGGAGGCGGCGGCACGGGAGGGCGGGCAGCGCCACGGCAGCCACGGTGACCACGCGGATGGCGCCGGACCGCACGACGGCGGGGAGGGCCACCACGGTCACGACCACTCGGCCGTGCCCCGGGTCGCCTGGCTGCTGCTGTTCCCCGCGCTGAGCCTGCTCTTCTACGCCCCGCCGGCGCTCGGCGCGTACACCGCCGCCCGGCAGCCCGCCAGGGCGGTGCCGGAGCAGGACGGCTTCGACCCGCTGCCCGGCACCTCGCCGCTGCCCCTCACGCTGACCGACTTCACCACGCGGGTGCAGCAGGACCGCACGCTGGCCATCAGGGGGCGGACGGTGCGGATGAGCGGGCTGGTCACGCCCGTCGCGGGGGGCGGGAGCTGGGACCTGACCCGGATCATCATCTCGTGCTGCGCGGCCGACGCGCAGTCGGTGAAGGTGCGGATCTACAGCGACAGCGTGCCGCCCGCCGACACCTGGGTGTCGGTCACCGGGAGCTGGCACCCGGGCGGGAGGCTGGGCACGAAGTCCGCACCGGTCGCGCTGGACGCCCGGACCGTGAAGAAGATCCAGCGCCCGGCGAACGGCTATCAGGACGCGCTGCCGCTGCCCTCCGGCTGAGGGCCGCCGGCCGCGCGGCGGCCGCGGCCCACCTGGGTGCGGACCGCGCCGATGCTCGCCGCGATGACGAGGGCGATGGCGGCGGCCTCGGTGGCCGTCAGCGCCTGGTCGAGGATGAGGAACCCGGCGGTGGCGGCGATGGCCGGTTCCAGGCTCATCAGGATGGCGAAGGTGTGCGCGGGCAGGCGGCGCAGCGCGAGGAGTTCGAGGGTGTAGGGCAGTACGGAGGAGAGGATCGCGACCGACGAGCCCAGGGCGACGGTGGTCGGGTCGAGGAGCCTCGTGCCGGCGTCGGCGATGCCCAGCGGGAGGAAGAGCAGGGCCGCGACGGCCATGGCCAGGGCGAGCCCGTCGGCCTGCGGGAAGCGGCGGCCGGTCCGGGCGCTGAAGACGATGTAGGCGGCCCACATGGCGCCGGCGCCCAGGGCGAAGGCGACACCCGCGGGGTCGAGGTCGCCGAAGCCTCCGCCGCCGAGGAGGAAGACGCCGGCCAGGGCGAGCGCCGCCCAGACCGCGTTGACCGCACGCCGGGAGGCCAGCACGGACAGGGCGAGCGGGCCCAGCACCTCCAGGGTGACGGCGGTGCCCAGCGGGATGCGGTCGACGGCCTCGTAGAAGAGGCCGTTCATCGCGCCCATGGTGACACCGAAGGCGATCACCGTGCCCCAGTCGGTGCGGGAGTGGCCGCGCAGCCGGGGCCGGCAGACGACGAGCAGCACCACGGCGGCCGCGAGGAGCCGCAGGGTCACCACGCCGAGCGCGCCCGCCCTGGGCATCAGGGTGACCGCGAGAGCACCGCCGAACTGCACGGAGATGCCGCCGGCCAGCACCAGGCCGACGGGACCGAGCGAGCCGAGCGAGCCGAGCCGGCCGCGCGCCCCGCCCCCGGACGCGGGTGCGGAGGCGGGCGGCGCGGCCACGGGAGCGGGGGTGGGCGTCGGCTGCGAGGTGCTGGGGGTGGTCACGGGCGGTCCAGTAAGGGTCGTCGTTCATTGCGATGCACTTTTCAGTCCAGGGTAATGGACCCAAACAGGTGCGTAAACCCTTTATGGAACTGTCCTGCCCCGGCCGCCTCCCGCCTTCGCTCAGATGCCCGGCCAGGGCTCCTCGTCGCGGAACAGGGGGCGGCCGTCGGGGAGGGAGGTGGGCATGCCCGCGCCGTAGTCGGCCTCCATGGGGACAGGGGGCTGCACGGGGGGCTCGTACATGGGCTGGGGCCACAGACCGGCGGCCGCGTAGACGTCCTGGTCGTACATGTTCCCGTACGGCTGGTACTGGTAGCCGTACCCGCCGCCGCCCTGCGCGTGGGCCTGGGCGTGAGCCGTCGCGTAGACGGGCTGGGCCGCCGGTGCGGCGTGTGCGGCGTGTGCGGCCGGTGCGGCGGGTTCGGTGAAGAGGGGGAGCCGGAGTTCGCCGGTGTCCATGATCGCGTTGTTCTGGGAGCGGTGCAGCCGGGAGTACGCGCCGCCGCGGCTGAGGAGTTCGTCGTGGCGGCCGGTCTCGACGATGCGGCCCCGGTCGACGACGAGGATGCGGTCGGCGTCGGGGGCGAGGTTGAGGTCGTGGGTGATCATGATGGTCGTACGGCCGGTCATCAGGCGCCGCAGCGGCTTGACGACGCGGCGCGCGGCCATCGCGTCGAGGCCGGTGGTCGGCTCGTCGAGGACCAGGACGGGCGCGTCGCGCAGGATCGCGCGGGCGATGGCCAGCCGCTGGAGCTGGCCCCCGGACAGACGGGCCGAGTTGGGGTCGACCCTGGTGTCGTAGCCCTCGGGCAGCTTCATGATGAAGTCGTGGGCGTCGGCCGCCCTGGCCGCGTCCTCGATGGCCTGGTCGCTGGCGCCGGGGCGGCCGCAGGCGATGTTGGCGCGCACGGTGTCGTGCAGGACCAGGGTCTCCTGCGGGAGCAGGGTGATGTACTCGCGCAGCCGGGCCAGCGGGAAGTCGCGGATCGGGACGCCGTCGAGGAGGACCTCGCCGCTGTCCGGGTCGTAGAAGCGGAGCAGCATCTTGGAGACGGTGGACTTGCCCGCGCCGCTGGGGCCGGTGATGATCACGAGCTCGCCGGGGCTGACGGTGAAGGAGAGCCCCTCCAGGGCGGTCCTGTCGGCGCCCGGGTAGCGGAAGCCGACCTCGCGGAGTTCGACGGAGCCGTCGGGGCGGCCGGAGTCGGTGCCCCGCCTCGGGTCGGTGACCGAGGGCCGCACGTCGAGGATCTCGATGAGCCGTTCCGCGCCCGCCGTGGCGGCGGTGATGGTGAGGCCGAGCTGGGCGAGGCCGCGCACGGGCGGGTAGAGGTAGCCGAGGAAGGCGGAGAAGGCGAGGAGCTGACCGAGGGTCATACGGTCGGTGGAGATCTCCCAGACCCCGATGCCGATCACCGCGAGGACGCAGATCGTCTCGATGACCTGGACGAGCTGCTCGTAGGCCTCGTTGAGCCGGGAGGAGCGCACGGAGGCGCGGAACCAGGCGGTGGCCTCCTCGTTCAGCCGCCGGCGCTCGGCGTCGCGCCGGTCGTACGCCTGCGTGAGCACGATGTTGCCGAGCGACTCCTCGACGACGGAGGTGATCGCGCCGTCGGCGACCCGGCCCTCCCTCGACACGTCCTTGATGGAGCCGGAGAAGCGGCGGGCGGCCAGCCAGAACAGCGGGGCGAGGACGAAGGTGGCGGCGGCCAGGTCCCAGCGCAGCCAGAACGCGGCGGCCGCGTAGAAGATGGCGCTGAACAGGGCGGACGCGGCGCCGATGAGACCGGACACGACCATGGTCTCGATCGCCTCGACGTCGCTGGTCAGACGGGAGAGCAGATCGCCCTGACGGTGGCTCTGGAAGAAGTGCGGGGGCAGCTGCTGGACATGGTCGAAGACGTGTTCGCGCAGCCGCATCACGAAGCGCTCCGTCGCCCAGGCGGCGAGGGAGTTTCCGGCGTACCCGACGACCGCGCCGACGGCCGCGACGGCCAGCCACTTGCCGGCCGGGCTCCAGAAGGCGGCCAGCGAGCCCTTCTGGAGGGCGTGGTCGGTGAGGTCGCTGAAGAGGAGGATGGCCTCGGTCTCGGCGAGCGCTGCGATCACCGTGCACACCCAGACGATCATCAGCCACTTGCGCAGGCCACGGGTCAGCGGCCAGAAGCGGCGGAAGGCCGCGCGGGCCGGGATGGTGGGCGTGTACTCGTCGTCGTCTTCGTCCTCGTATTCCGAGCCGTCGACTTCGTACTCGTATTCCGCGCCCTCACTCTCCTTTGCACGCATGACGCATCCACCTCCACTGTCCGACGTCGGAATTACCGAATTTCAGGAGCGAAAAAGGACCGACGGCGAGCCGTCGGTCCTTTTTACAGCTGACTCAGTTGTCCTGGCCGGGGATCGGCTTCGGAGCCGGCTTCGGAGCCTTCTTCTTGGGCTTCGGCGGCGGGGGCAGCTGCTTGTTGGCCTTGGGGGGCAGCGGGGCGAGCTTCTTGAGGCTCATTCCGACTCCTTGAGAGTTTCGAAGTACAAGTGGTACGAGAATTCTCTTGGGCAATGTGCAGGGATTTCGGATCGTCATCCTCGGCAATCCCCGCCGCCCGACAAGGAAGAACTTACACGGCTCAGATCCCAAGCAACGGCAAAGTCGGCTTCCGAACGGCAAACAGGTGCTGTGAATACCTGGGTAACAGCTGTATAACGACCCCGAACCTGAGAGTTGTCCTGCGAACCTGAGAGTTTCCTTATGACGCGGGGCGGTCGGAGCTCCGGACCGGTCTCACCGGCGGGCCATGTACAGGTCGAACGCCTTGTGGAGCAGCTTGTTGAGCGGGAAGTCCCACTCGCCGAGGTACTCCACGGCCTCCCCGCCGGCCCCGGCCTTGAACCGGAGCAGCCCCAGCAGGTGGTTGGACTCCTCCAGGGTGTCCGTGATGCCGCGGAAGTCGTAGACGGCGGCTCCGAGTTCGTGGGCGTCGCACATCATCCGCCACTGCATGGCGTTGTTGGGCTGGACCTCGCGCCTGCGGCCGGTGGAGGCGCCGTAGGAGTACCAGACGTGGTCGCCGACGGTGAGCATGGTCGCGGCGGCGAGGATCTCGCCCTCGTGGTGGGCGAGGTAGAGGCGCATGCGGTCGGGGTGTTCGGCGGCGAGGGCGGTCCACATCCGCTGGAAGTAGGAGAGGGGGCGCGGGATGAAGCGGTCGCGCTCCGCGGTCTCGGTGTAGAGGGTGTAGAAGGCGGGCAGGTCCTCGGGGCCGCCCCGGACGACCTTGACGCCCGCCTTCTCGGCCTTCTTCACATTGCGCCGCCACTGCTGGTTGAGGCCGCTCCGGATGTCGTCCAGGGAGCGTCCGGCGAACGGCACCTGGAACACGTAGCGGGGCTGGCCGGCCGCGAAGCCCTCCTCGCCGCCCGCCTCCGCCTGCCGCCAGCCCAGCCGCCGCAGCCGGTCGGCGAGTTCGAGGGCGCGGGGGTCGTACGAGGTCGCCTCGGCGTCCGCGAGCCGCCGGGCGGCCGGATCGGCGATCGCCGCCTTGACCGCCTCCGCGCTCCACCGCCGTACGACGACGGGCGGGCCCATCTTCACGGAGAACGCCCCGCGCTCCTTCAGATGGGCCAGCAACGGGTCGAGCCACCGCTCCGGCCGCGGGTCGTGCCAGTCGATGACGGGGCCCTCCGGCAGGTACGCCAGATACCGCTTCACCTTCGGCACCGGCCGCAGCAGCACCAGCCCGACCCCGGCCATCCGCCCCTCCCCGTCGAACCACCCCACGCTCTCCGCCCGCCAGTCGGGCTTCACGTCCCCCCAGGACGGCACCTGCATATGGCTGACGGCGTGGCGCGTCCCGACGAACGCGAGGTGCTCCGCACGGGAGACGGGCTGAAGACGAAGGGCGGCTGTCATGCTCAAGGCTCCTGGAGTTCGCGTTTCCCTGACACGCTCAAGAACAACAGACACCCCCACCCCCACCCCAGCTCCCACGCCCCTGCGAACGTGCCCCCATGCCCGAACTCATAGACCAGGTGGACGAACACGACCGCGTACTCGGCTAGTCCTCCAGCGCCTCCGCCAGTGCCTCCGCCAGGTGTTGGGCGGGGGTGTTGGTGAGTTGGCGCAGTTGGGTTCGGCAGGAGAAGCCGTCCGCGAGGATCAGGGTGTCCGGGTCCGCGGCGCGTACGGAGGGGAGGAGCTGTTCCTCCGCGCAGGCCTTCGACACCTCGAAGTGGCCCTTCTCGAAGCCGAAGTTGCCGGCCAGGCCGCAGCAGCCGCCGGCGAGGTCGCCGGTGAGGGCGGCGGCCTCGCGGAGCCGGCGGTCCGGGGTGTCGCCCAGGACCGCGTGCTGGTGGCAGTGGGTCTGGCCGGTGACCGCACGGTCCAGGCGCGGCGGGGTCCAGTCCGGGGCCAGCCGCTCCAGCGCCTCCGCGAAGGTCAGCACCCTCGCGGCGAGCCGGGCGGCGCGCGGGTCACCGGGGAGCAGCTCCGGCAGATCGGCACGGAGGGCGGCGGCGCAGCTGGGTTCCAGGACGACGAAGGGCGGGGGGTCGAACCCCTCGCCGGCGTCCGGCTCGGGGTCCGGTTCCTGGAGGAGGAACGGGTCCAGTTGGTCCAGGGTCCGGGTCAGGACCTCCCGGGCCCGGTCCAGTTGGCCCGTCGACAGGTAGGTGAGACCGCAGCAGACGCGGGCGCGGCCGGGGCGGAGCACGGACATGCCGTAGCCCTCCAGGCGGCCGTCGGGTGACCGGCGGGCCTTCCAGCGCCCGGCCGGGAGCTCCAGCACCCCCACGCCGGCCGCCTCCAGCACCCGTACGGCCGCCCGGCCCACCTCCGGTGACAGGTGCTCGGTGAACGTGTCCGGCCACAGGAAGGCCGTTCGCCGCGGAAGGTCCGGCCCGCGTCCCGCCCGCGCCCGCGCCTCCCACCCCCGCAGCCGCCCGCGCTGGCGCCGCCGCTCCCAGCGGCTGAACGGCTCCGTCGCCAGCCGCGGGATCCCGCGCTCCGGCGCGATACCGCCGAGCCGCTTGGCGATGGCCGCCAGCGGTCGCACCGAGGCGAGGGCGTTGACGAGCCGCGCCGTGCGGGTACGGGCCACCAGCGCCAGCCACCGCGGCAGCCACCCCATGCTGTAGTGCGCGGCCGGGCGCCGCCGGCCCTCGTAGTGGTGGTGCAGGAACTCCGCCTTGTACGTCGCCATGTCCACCCCCACCGGGCAGTCGGACCGGCAGCCCTTGCAGGACAGGCACAGGTCCAGCGCGTCGCGGACCTCCGTGGAGCGCCAGCCGTCCGTCACCAGCTCGCCCGCGAGCATCTCGTGCAGCAGCCGCGCCCGGCCCCGCGTCGAGTGCTCCTCCGCGCCCGTCGCCCGGAACGACGGGCACATGACGGACGCACCGCTCGTCTCCGTCGTACGGCATTTCGCGACGCCCACGCAGCGGCGGACCGCCGCCGAGAAGTCGCCGCCGTCGGCCGGGTACCCGAAGGCCACGTCCACCGGCTCGCGGGGCAGGACGGCGAAGCGGAGGTTCGCGTCCAGGGGCGCGGGCCGCACCAGCATCCCGGGGTTGAGGAGGTCGTCCGGGTCCCACACCCCCTTCGCCCGCTCGAACAGGGCGACCGTCTCCGCGCCGTACATCCTGGGCAGCAGCTCCGCCCGCGCCTGGCCGTCGCCGTGCTCGCCGGAGAGCGAGCCGCCGTGCGCGGTGACCAGGTCGGCCAGCTCCTCCGAGAAGCGCCGGAAACGGGCCACGCCCGCCGCGCCGAGCAGGTCGAAGTCGATGCGGACGTGGATGCAGCCGTCGCCGAAGTGGCCGTACGGCGTGCCGCGCAGCCCGTGGGCGGTGAGCAGGCCCCGGAAGTCCCTCAGGTACGCGCCCAGCCGGGCCGGCGGCACCGCGCAGTCCTCCCAGCCCGGCCAGGCCTCGGTGCCGTCCGGCATCCGGGTCGCCGTACCGGACGCGTCCTCGCGCACCCGCCACAGCGCCCGCTGCCCGGCCGGGTCGGTGAGCACCGCGGCGTCCAGCGCGTCCGCCGCGCGGACGACCGCCGTGGCCCGCGCGTGTGCCTGCGCCTCGCTCTGACCGCCCGTCTCGACGAACAGCCAGGCGCCGCCGCGCGGCAGCCCGGCCGGGGACGGCACCAGGTCGGCGGCCATGCCCTCCACGGTCAGCGGGCCGAGGGGCAGCAGGCCGGCCGCCGCCTCCGCGGCCGCGGACTCGTCGGCGTACCCGAGCACGGCGAGCGCACGCGCGCGCGGTGCCTCGACCAGGCGGACGGTCGCCTCGGTGACGATCCCCAGGGTGCCCTCGCTCCCGCAGAGGGAGCGGGCCACGTCGGCGCCCTTCTCGGGCAGCAGGGCGTCCAGCGCGTACCCGGAGATACGGCGGGGCAGGTCCGGGAAGCCGGTGCGCAGCCGGGCCAGCTCGCCGTCCGCCAGGGCCCGCAGCCCCTGCGGCGCGCCCGCCCAGCCGGGACCGGGCCGCAGCCGCTCGCCCCGCGCGGTGATCACGGCCAGCTCCCGGACGCTGTCCGCGGTCGTGCCCCAGGCCACGCTGTGCGAGCCGCAGGAGTTGTTGCCGATCATCCCGCCGAGCGTGCAGCGGCCGTGGGTGGAGGGGTCCGGGCCGAAGCGCAGACCGTGCGGGGCGGCGGCCTCCTGGAGCCGGTCCAGGACCAGGCCCGGCTGGACCACCGCCGTCCGCGTGTCCGGGTCCAGCCCGACCAGCCGGTTCATGTGGCGGGTGAAGTCCAGCACCACGCCCGTGCCCGTCGCCTGGCCCGCGATCGACGTGCCCCCGCCCCGGGCGACCACCGGCACCCCGTGCGCCCGGCACACCTCCAGTACGGCCGCCACGTCGTCCGCGTCCCGGGGGGCCACCACCCCCACCGGGACCCGCCGGTAGTTGGACGCGTCCATCGTCATCAGTGCCCGGGACGTGACGTCGAAGCCGACCTCACCCCGGACCCCCCTGCGCAGCTCCGCCGCCAGCTCCGAGAATTCCGACATACGTCCACTCAATCAGCCCGTCCGGTGTCCGGGGGCGACTCCGCCCGGCCGAAACGGGGCGGCGGCGCCCGGGAACCGGCGCGTCTCACCCGACGGACGAGGTTTCACCCGCGTTTCCTCCACCCGTTAACCTCACCCCGTGGCTGACATCCAGATTCCTGCTGACATCAAGCCCGCGGACGGTCGGTTCGGCGCGGGTCCCTCCAAGGTGCGGGTGGAGGCGCTGGACGCGCTGGCCGCCACCGGTACGTCCCTCCTCGGTACCTCCCACCGCCAGGCCCCGGTCAAGAACCTGGTGGGCCGGGTCCGCGAGGGCATCAGCTCCCTGTTCTCCCTGCCGGACGGGTACGAGGTCGTCCTCGGCAACGGCGGGTCCACCGCCTTCTGGGACGTCGCCACCCACGGTCTGATCGACGCCAGGTCGCAGCACCTGAACTTCGGCGAGTTCTCGTCGAAGTTCGCCAAGGCCGCCAAGCTCGCGCCCTGGCTGGCCGAGCCCACCGTGATCGCCTCCGACCCGGGCACCCACCCGGAGCCGCGGGCGGAGGCCGGCGTGGACGTCTACGCCTTCACCCACAACGAGACCTCGACCGGTGTCGCCATGCCGATCAAGCGGGTCGCGGGCGCCGACGAGGGCGCGCTGGTCCTGGTCGACGCCACCTCCGGCGCCGGCGGCCTCCCGGTCGACGTCTCCGAGACCGACGTCTACTACTTCGCCCCGCAGAAGTCCTTCGCCTCCGACGGCGGTCTGTGGATCGGCGTCTTCTCCCCGGCCGCCGTCGAGCGCGCCGAGCTGATCCACGCGTCCGGCCGCCACATCCCGGAGTTCTTCTCGCTCCCCACGGCGATCGACAACTCCCGCAAGAACCAGACGTACAACACCCCGGCCCTCGCCACCCTCTTCCTGCTCGACCAGCAGCTGGAGTGGCTGAACGGCCAGGGCGGCCTCGCCTTCTCCACGGCCCGCACGAAGGACTCCTCGACCCGCCTCTACAGCTGGGCGGAGGAGTCCAAGTACGCCACTCCGTTCGTCGCCGACCCGGCCAAGCGCTCGCAGGTCATCGGCACGATCGACTTCGCCGACGAGATCGACGCGGCCGCCGTCGCCAAGGTGCTGCGCGCCAACGGCATCGTCGACACCGAGCCGTACCGCAAGCTCGGCCGCAACCAGCTGCGCGTCGCCATGTTCCCGGCGATCGACCCGGCGGACGTCGAGGCGCTGACGAAGTGCATCGACTACGTGATCGAGAAGCTCTGACGGCTCCGTCCCCACGGCGGTGAGGGGCGCCCGGCGGTCCACCGCCGGGCGCCCCTCGTGCTGTCCGGTCCTTCCGTCACTCCTCGCCGATGAGCTTCTCGTACGCCTTGGCGTCGAGCAGCCCGTTGGAGGACGCCCCGCCCTTGGCCCTGATCTTGAACAGCCACATGTCGTACGGCTCGGAGTTGACCATGTCGGGGTCCTCGACGGCCTCGGCGTTGACCGCGACGATCTCCCCGGTGAGCGGGCTGTACAGGTCGGACGCCGCCTTGACCGACTCCACCACGCCGACGGGGTGTCCGGCCTCGACCTTCCTGCCGACCTCGGGCAGCTCGAAGAAGACGATGTCGCCGAGCGTCTTCTGGGCGTGGTCGGTGATGCCGACGGTCGCGATGCCGTCGGATTCGGTGCGGATCCACTCGTGTTCGTCGGTGTAGCGCAGGTCGGTGGGCACGTAGGACATCTCTGGGCTCCTTCGGCGGTCGCGGTGCGATCGGGAGAAGCCTGACCCCGGGAAAGCGCGCACCCCCGCATTGGCGGCGCCGCGGTCCACCATGCAGGTGACGGCGTGCCGCCTCCCGCGTGCCGGACCGGGCGCCCGCCTCACGCGGCCGAACAGCTCACGCTCGGCACCGCGCCGCCTCCCGGCGCGCCGCCGAACCCGAAGCTCGCCGAACCGCCCGCCGCGATGCTCCCGTTGTGCGCGGCGTTCACGGCGGTGACCGTCGCCCCGCTCTGGGTGTACGACGCGTTCCACATGTTGGTCACCTGCTGCGACCCGCTCCACGTCCAGGTCACCGACCACGACCCGATCGCGGTGGTGCCGGTGTTGGTGACCGTGACGTCGGCGTTGAAGCCGCTCCCCCAGTCGCTGCTGACGGTGTAGGAGGCCGTGCAGGAGGCGGACGTGCCTCCGCCTCCGCTGCCGCCGCCACCGCTCCCGGTGCTCGGGAACAGCGGTGCCTTGACGCTCGCCAGGTACCCGTCCTTCACCGTGTCCACGGTCGTCCAGTCGTCCTTGAGGATCCCGCCGGTGTCGCCGGAGTTGGGGTTCCAGGACCAGAAGGTCCACTGGAAGGAGTCGGCGCCGTAGGCGGCGGTCGGCCGGAGGTAGGCCACCAGCGCGGCCAGCCACTTCTGGTCCACGGTCGAGGCGAGCGTGGTGCCGAACTCGCCGACCCACACCGGGGCGATGTCCTGCTTGAAGATGTAGCCCCAGTACGCGTCCCAGACCCCCGGCATGTTGTCGGGGAACGCGGGGTCGCTGAACCAGCTCTGCTGGGCCACGCTGGTGGCGTAGTCGTGGGCCGAGTACACGACCCGGTTCGCCACGTCGAGTTGCACCGGGTACTGGGCGACGCCCATCAGGTTGCCGCCCCACCAGCCCGAGACCCCGTTGTACGTCTGCACGCCCTCGACGAAGACCAGCAGGTCGGGGTTGACGGACAGGACGGCGTTCCCGGCGCGCTGGGCGGCCAGCCGCCAGTCGACCGTCGTGTCACCGCAGCCCCAGCAGGCGGGGTCGTGCGGCTCGTTGTGCAGGTCGATGCCGATGACGGTCGGATCGGCGGCGTACCGCGCGGCCAGCGCCTTCAGGTCGGCGATCCAGGTCGACTCGGGGACGGACGACGTGTACCAGAGCGCCGACTGGCCGCCGGAGTCCGGGCGGTGCCGGTCGAGGATGACCTTGAGGCCGTCCTGTCCGGCGTACGCCACGATCCGGTCCATGACCTGGAGGGAGTTCAGCCCCTGGAGGTCGGCGTTCTTGCCACTGCTGAAGTCGATGCTGTTGGGGACGGTGGTGCTCTTGAGGATGTCGTCGCTGTAGGGCAGCCGGATGGTGTTGTAGCCCAGCGTCCTCATCTGGTCGATCATGCTCTTGTAGTCGCGCGACCAGAGGCCGTGGACCACGTAGTTGGAGGTCTCGAAGCCGAACCAGTTGATCCCGGCGATCCGGACCGGCTGCCCGGCCGCGTCCAGGATCTGGCGGCCGCTGGTGTGCCAGTAGCCGGCCCCCGGCGTGTCGGCCGCGTGCGCGGGGCCGACCGCGCCGGCGAGGGGCAGGAGGAGGGCGGCGACACCGGCGCACAGCGCTCTTCGCAGGCTGCGTAAGCGGAACATGGGCCTGTTCCTCTCGGGAGGGAGGCGCGGCCCCGGAACTCATGGGAGCGCTCCCATGCACCGCGCACCTCCCAGGAAACTGACACACCACCATCCCGTCAAGACGTGCGGCACGAGCCGGGTGCCGCGCCGTGTCAGGGGGCGGGGTCGCCGACCGTGGCGGTGACGGCGCCGATGACGCCCGTGCTGCTGATGGTGACCGCCACCGTGAGGGGCCGGATCGGGTTGGGCGGCACGACCGGGTTGGGCGGTACGACGGGCGAGAGCAGCAGGAAGTCCGGCTTGATCCTGAGCGTCGTGGTGCCGCCCGCTGAGAAGGGGGCGTCGTCCCGGTGGGCGCCGACGAGGTCGTACGCGCCCTTGCTGGTGGCGCCGGTGCCGGTGGCGTCGTCCAGGCTGCTGACGATCTGGGCGGTGCCGCCGCCGGCCGCGGCCGGGAGGGTGACGACGAAGACCTTGAGGGTGCCGGTGAGGGCGATCTTCTCGCTCGGCCCGCCGAAGGTGCCGGAGAGTGGCAGGCTGACCGAGCGGAACCGCGGCAGGGCGGTGGCCGCGGCCCGGACCGACCCGGCGGGCCCGGCCACGGCGGCACCGGCGGACGCGGGGACGGCCGACCCCAGGGCGGCGGTGACCAGACAGACGTTCCCGGCCAGGCGCAGGACGTTGCGGCGCATGGGCACTCCGATTCCGTGAGGCGGGACCCCGTGCCGCCCCCGTCCCGCGGACCCTTCCCACCGTGCCCCGCACGGCCCACGACCGCCGCACCGGTGACCCGTACGAGTGACCCACGGCGACCGACCGGTCACCCCCCCACCGGAAGCACACCCCGGCACCAGCCAGCCGAACACGGCACGACACAGGCCACCGGGGCGGGTCAGTGGCGACGGCCGCCGGGACGGCTCAGAGGCGGCGGTCGTCGGGGAGGGGGCAGTGGCGACGGCCGCCGGGGCGACTCAGAGGCGACCGCCGCCGGGGAGGGGGCAGTGGCGGCGGTCGTCCGGCAGGATCAGCGGCAGCGGCCGCCGGGGCGGGGTCAGTGGCGGCGGTCGGGGGTGCGGCGTAGGCGGCGCAGGGCGAAGAAGGTGAGGGCGAGGGCGCCGATGGCGAGGGCGCCGACCTTGGCCTGGCCGGTCGCGGTGGAGCCGCCGTCCGCCCCCGAAGCCGAACCGCCGCCGCTGTGGCTGCCGCTGGAGGGGGACGTACCGCTTCCGCCCGGCACGTCCTCGGCCTGGACCGGGCTGTCGGCACCCTCGCTGCCGTACATCAGCTTCGTCCCGTCGGCGGAGTAGCTGACCGACTCGCCCTGTTTCTGGAGGGGGACGTCGAGCCGCCCCCCGCGCTTGATCTTCCCGCCGTTCCAGTCGTAGTAGATGCCGCCGAAGTAGCCGCGCACCGCGAGCCGGCCGCCGTCGGGCGAGAACGCGGCGTCGGTGGCCCAGAGGTCGACGGCGGCGACGGGCCGGAAGACGTTCGTGCCGGAGGCGGAAAGGGTGGCCGGACCCTCGTAGAGGTGCCCGCCGTCCTCCTTCTTGTCGATGATGTACACGCGCCCGGTCTTGGGGTGCACGATCAGCGACTCGGCGTTCCGTGCGCCGTTGGAGTACTTCACGACGTACTGCGTGGCCCGGACCGTCTGGTCGACGAGCTTCTCGGGCTCGGGCAGCCGGTAGATCCACACGTACGGCCAGCTGCCGTCGAGGTTGTCGCCGATGTCGCCGACGTAGATCTGGTTGCCGGGGCCGATGGAGATGGCCTCGACGTCACGCGGGGAGCCCACGCCGCTGAGCGTGATCCGCGCGACGGTCTTGCCGGTCGCGCTGTCCACCGCGTAGATGTACGGCCCGTCGCCGCTGTCGTTGTGCGTCCAGTAGATGCCGGGATGCAGCCGGGAGGCGGCGAGGCCGCTGGACTCGGTGATCCGCGGGTCCTCGATCGTGAACCCCTTGTCGCCGGTGCCGTCGGCGGCAACGGCGGGCGCGGAGGCGAGGGCTCCCGTGAGCAGGACCCCGGCGAGGAGGGCGAGCGGTCGTCGGCGCATGCCACCAAGCCTGCCATCCCGCCCTGTGGTTCACGGCGCCGGGACGTGGCGGTACTCACACCGGTTCGCACCCCGCCCCTCCCGCTGATCGTCCATCATGAGCGGATGCTCAGGTTCATGCCCGTCGGGGACTCGATGACGATCGGCAGCACGGGCGAGCACACATGGCGGTACCGCATGTGGCAGCACCTGTGCACGACCTACGGCGGCCCCTTCACCCTGGTGGGCCCGCGCGAGACGCTGTACGACAAGCTCGCCGACGCGCCGGTCTCCCACGCCTACGCGGACCCCGACTTCCCCCGCGCCCACCTGGCCGGCTGGGGCGAGGGCTGGCTGCACATGGCCCCGCTCATCGGGGAGGCGGTCCGGTCCTGCCGCGCCGACGTGCTGCTGGTCTCCCTCGGCCTGATCGACCTGGGCTTCTACACCAACGCGGAGCAGACCGCGGCGAACGCACGGTCCTTCGTCACGGCCGCCCGGGAGGCCAACCCGCGCGTCGGGATCGTGCTGCTGCCGGTGATCCCGAACGTCCGGGCCGCGTCGGACGAGCCGTTCGCCGAACAGGTCGCCCGCTTCAACGAACTCCTCGCGAAGGCGGCGGCCGACCTGGACGAACCCCGCTCCCCGATCCTGCTGGCGTCGCCCCCCGCGGCGTACGACATCCACACCGACACCTACGACGGCACCCACCCCAACGCGAACGGCGAGCACCGGATCGCGGAGGCGTTCGCGGAGGCGATGCGCCAGGGATGGGACATCGGCCAGGAGTACGAGCCCGCGGCGGACTGAGCGGCACCGCGGTCGGCCTCGCCGTCGGGACCGACGAGTTCCCCCACGGCCAAGTCCTTGCTTAGAGCGCACTCCACGCCGTTGGCTGGGTGACCATGAAGTACACGCAGCTCGGACGTACCGGACTCAAGGTCAGCCGACTCGTCCTCGGCACCATGAACTTCGGCCCGCAGACCGACGAGGCCGCCAGTCACACGATCATGGACGCGGCGCTGGGCGCCTGGCATCGACTTCTTTGACGTGTCACCGGCGCGCATGCGGCACCACGGAGAGCGCCGACCGCCACCCCCGACTCGCCCTGCACGCAGAGCAGGAGACAGCGGTCCGCATGCAGATCTGTCACTTCACCATGCGAAAGCTTCGGGGGACGGTCCCGGCCCCGGGAAGATCTCGTCGAGAGCCGCAAGGAGCTCCGCGCCCAGGTCCAGGTCGAGGGCGCGCAGCGCTGAGTCAAGCTGCTCCTGCGTGCGTGGGCCGACGATCGGTCCTGTCACGCCGGGACGGGTGAGCAGCCAGGCCAGCGCGGCCTCGCCCGGTTCGATGCCGTGCTTGTCGAGCAGGTTCTCGTACGCCTGGATCTGCTCGCGCGTGCGGGCGTCCTTGAGGGCGTCGGCGGCCCGGCCGCTCGCCCGGCGCCCCTCCGTGGCCTCCTTCTTGAGGACTCCGCCGAGCAGCCCGCCGTGCAGCGGCGACCACGGGATGACCCCGAGGCCGTACTCCTGCGCGGCCGGGATGACCTCCATCTCGGCGCGCCGCTCGGCGAGGTTGTAGAGGCACTGCTCGCTGACGAGCCCGACCCGGCCGTGTGTCTTCGCGTTCTCGTTGGCCTGGGCGATCTTGTAGCCGGGGAAGTTCGAGGAACCGGCGTAAAGGATCTTCCCTTGTCGGACCAGGACGTCGATCGCCTGCCAGATCTCCTCGAACGGCGTCGAACGGTCGATGTGATGGAACTGGTAGACGTCGATGTAGTCGGTCTGGAGCCGCTTGAGGGAAGCGTCCACGGCACGGCGGATGTTCACGGCGCTGAGCCGGTCATGGTTGGGCCAGGCCGGTCCGTCGGCGCCCATGTTCCCGTAGACCTTGGTGGCCAGGACCGTCTTGTCACGACGCCCGCCGCCCTCGGCGAACCAGGTACCGACGATCTCCTCGGTGCGCCCCTTGTTCTCACCCCACCCGTACACATTTGCGGTGTCAACGAAATTCAGCCCCGCGTCGAGCGCCGCATCCATGATGGTGTGACTGGTGGCTTCATCCGTCTGCGGCCCGAAGTTCATCGTGCCGAGCACGATGCGACTGACCTTGAGTCCGGTACGTCCCAGCTGCGTGTATTCCATGGCTGCCAAGCGAACCCCTTCGAGTCCACTCCACGCAAGACGTCCGGCGGGCGGCGGGTACGCCTGTCTCAGGCGCCCTCGCCGATGTGCCGGTACAGCGTGGCGCGTGAGACGCCCAGGGCCCTGGCGATGGCGTTGACACTCTCGCCCTTGGCCCGTCTGGCGCGGGCGACCGTAAGCATGTCGTCGTTCATGACAGCGGGCCGTCCACCAGTACGCCCCTGCGCCCTGGCCGCGTCCAGCCCGGCCATGCCCCGAGGGGCGCTGTCGCGCCCTACAGCCGTTTACTGTCGAGCCGCACAAGCTCTGTCGGCCCCGAAAGGGGCCGCACATCTGTCAGCCGTCTTCCGACTGTGGCGGCCTTCCGGCCGCCCCTGCTGCTTACCTCTTCGTCGTTGCACGGCTTCTGGCTTCGCTGTTCGCCAGAGGTCTACGTGCTGGTCGGCCGCAGGCCGCCAGAGGTCAGACGGCTGACGTACTTACGTAAGCGAAGTGAGGAGCGAGGCTTGCCGAGCGGAGCGAGGTAGCTGGTGGTGGTGACCGCTTCCTGTAAAGGGGGAGCCATCACCACCACCAGCGCTCAGGCCGTGGCGGCAGGCTTTCGGACCCAGCGTCCGCCGACACGCTCCAGGCGGTCCCTGAGCTTCGGCCGTACGGTCTCGGGCTTCCTGTCGACGATGGGCGCGTAGCGCCTCGACAGCGCGAGCGCCGACTCCTCTTTCGGCTGTTCCTCGATGATCCGCGCGACCAGGTCTTCGTCCCAGGTCTTCGCCTTGGGCAGGCCGACGACCTTGAGTCCCGGTTCCACTCGCTCCCAGACGGGGATTTCCGAGCCGTTACTCGCCGTCCTCATGGTGACTGCGATGTCGAGATCGCTCTTGGCCCGGTTGATCGCGGTCTGGATGCTGCGCCCCTTCTCGGACTTCCGCAGGACGATGACGCCGCGGACGCCTCCGGCCATCGCCCGCCCGCCAATGGGAGCGGAGGCCGTGGTGAGCCCCTCGCCGTTTCCCTTCGGCGTGTGCGTCACCGCGAGCACGGGGATGCCGGACTTGCTGATCGGCTTGAGCTTGTCGATGGTGTTCCGGGCCGTGACGGAGGAGGCGACGTCCTCACCGTCACCGAGGGCGCCCAGCACGTTGTCGAGGACGAAGAGGTCGGCGCCCAGCGTCAGGAGGTCGTCGTGGACGCCCTGCCAGTAGCCGGGCTGGCTGGTGTCCTCCACGGGGAAGACGGTGACGGAGTCCCTCGGGACTGCGCCGTGCAGCCGCTCGCGGAGTTCCCCCTCGGCGCCGTCGTCGGTGAGGCCGAAGACGATGTGGCGGCAGAGGCGCAGCACGGGGAGACCGAGGAATTCGTCGGCTCCGTTCAGGAGGGCAGCAGACATCCCAGCGGCGAAGTTCGTCTTCCCGGCCTTGGGCTCGCCAGCGAGCATGGTGATGTTGCTGGTGAGCAGGTCGCCAATGAGGAACGCCTGCTCGTACGGGACGTGCTCGATCTCGTGGAGCTTGCGCCCCTTGGTGGTGATGGCTCCCACGGTTTGTCGGGCCCCTTCCTGTGAGGCGCACGAATGCGCCGGTAACCCCCGCCGGACGGCGGGACATGTGCCTCCCTTTCTTCGCGGGGGGACCGGCGCCGGACGGCGCGGTCTCTCATCACAGGTGGCGCCCAGGGCGTGATGCCCGGACTCGGTCTCGTGCGGTCGGGAGCGACGGCGACGACCTGCCGGGCATCCTGCAAAGGCCGAGAGGACCCTGCGTTCGGGGCCCCCTCGGTTTCTCTCGCCCTTCGACTTCGTCAGTCTTCGCTGCGAATCGCTGCCATGTTCCGTACGCGCTGTTTGAAGTCCATCGGGATCAGAACCTGAACCCGTCCGACGGAGTGCTGCCACATGCCGTCATGGCCGTCCACGGACATGGCCTGCGCGGCCGTCATCCCCCGGATCGGCTCTGCGTGGATGACAGCCTTGGCCCCTGCGGAACGAAGCTCCTTGCCCTTCTCGTGCTGGGTCGACAGCTTGCTCCACCGCTCCCGGTAGGTCTCTCCCGTGGGGATCTCCTCCCAGGTGTCCGGTCGTGCGGGCTGGGCGATGAGTTGCTCGCGTCGCGCGTCCAGCCGCTTGTACGTCTCGCGGTACTCCTGCTTGCCCAGCTCGCTGGAGTAGAGGCCCGCCTCACGGTCTTCCCGCAGGTCCGCCAGGGCACGGTTCACTTCCTCGATGTCGCGCGTGTAGTCCACCCCCGGACGGAAGACCTTCCGGACGATCTCGACGTCCCCTGCGGCGAGGAGGAACGCCTTCTCCACGGCGTCCTCCAGCGTGTGAGCCGCAATGCCCTTGCTTCCGGTCGGACACGGCTTGTGGGTGGTCCGCGAGGCGCAGCGGTAGTAGGGCCAGTTACGGCCGGGGCCGAGATACGCGGGTTCCCCACAGGTGCAGAACGCAACCCGGAGCAGGGGTGAGCCGCCCTTGCGGTTTCCGTTGCGCTGACTGGTGTTCTCGTCCAGCTTCTTGTTGGCCAACTCCCACTCAGCCTGCGTGATCAAGGGCTCCGCGCGCTGAAGAGGCTGGCCATCGGCGTCCCGGACAACTCGGGTCCGCTTCACCTTCTTCCCGTCAACCATCACTTCCTCAGTCACTTCCATCTGCCCCAGGACACAGCGGGAGCGCACGACCTTGGACGTGTTCGCGGCGGTCCAGCGGCTCCCCTTCGGGGTCTTGCCACTCCGGATCATCTGGGCGTCCAGGGACGTCGGGGTCTTGGACGTGTCCTCGTTGAGCCACTGCGCGATGCTGTTCGCCGACTCACCTTCGATGAGACGGCGAACGATCTCGCGAAGCGTCCCGGCCGTGTCCGTTCCGTAGTCGTCCGGCACCAGCTTCCACCCCTCGCCGGTCTCCTGCTTCTCCTCGCGGTACCCATACGGAGTGCGGCCACCGCGCCAGCGTCCCTCCTTCACCAGGTGGTTGTAGGACGACTTGGCCCGAGCCTTGATGGCTTCGAGCTCCCCCTCCGCGAAGGACGCGATCAGGCTCAGGAGGAGCTTCCCCATCTGCGTGTTCAGGTTGATCCCGTCCTCGACGGTGGCTACCTCCTTGCCGTTCTTCTCGCACCACTCCAGGAGGGTGTGCACGTGCAACACGCGCCGCGAGAGGCGGTCGATCTTCAGCGCGCAGAGGATGTCGTACTCATCGGCGCGCGACTCCTCCATCGCGATCCTGTGCTCGATCGCGCTGACCTCCTTTCCGATGGTCGAAGGCAGCCACTTGCCGAACTCCGGGCGCTTCCACGGCTCTACCCCGCCGGACACGTCGATGTCCTCGACCCATCCCACGACGACGTGCCCCTCCTGGTCGGCCCATCGCTGGATGGAACGACGCTGACGCTCCGGCGATGTGGTCTCGTCCGACACCCTCGACAGACGGACCACACCCAGAACTCTCGCCATGCTCGTTCCCCCTCTCCCCTGCGGCACGCACCGTGCACAAGGGGTGACGGTGTGTGGTTCGCATCATGGCGTCAAAATTGATCTTTGGACACCGCCAACGTGTACGGCTGGGGCGACAACAAGGGCCGTACCGAGTCCATCATCGGCAACTGGTTCGCCCAGAGCCCCGCCCACCGCGACAAGGTCGTGCTCGCCACCAAGGTGTACGGCAACATGGCCGGCGACGGCGGCTCCTGGCCCAACCACGACAAGCTGTCCGCCCTCAACATCCGGCGGGCCGTGGACGCCAGCCTGAAGCGGCTGCGGACCGACTACATCGACGTCTACCAGTTCCACCACATCGACCGGCGGACCCCCTTCGAGGAGATCTGGCAGGCGATCGACGTACTGGTGCAGCAGGGGAAGATCCTCTACGCCGGTTCCTCGAACTTCCCCGGGTACAAGATCGCCCAGGCCAACGAGACCGCCGCGCGGCGCGGCGGGACCATCGGGCTGGTCAGCGAGCAGTGCCTCTACAACCTCGCCGAGCGGCGCGCCGAGATGGAGGTCATCCCGGCCGCGCAGGAGTACGGCCTCGGGGTCATCCCCTGGTCGCCGCTGCACGGCGGACTGCTCGGCGGTGTGATCAAGAAGGAGGCCACGGAGGGGCGCCGGGCGAGCGGACGGGCCGCCGACGCCCTCGCCGACACCACCATCCGCGCCCGGATCCAGGCCTACGAGGACCTGCTCGACAAGCACGGCGTGGAGCCCGGCGAGGCCGCGCTGGCCTGGCTGCTCACCCGTCCGGGTGTGACAGGACCGATCGTCGGCCCGAGGACCGGCGAACAGCTGGAGTCCGCCCTGCGGGCCGTGGAGCTGGAGCTCGGCAAGGAACTCCTGGAGTCCCTGGACGAGATCTTCCCGGGCCCGGGTCCCTCCCCGGAGGCCTTCGCCTGGTGACCGGCACGGGGACAGCGCCCCGCAGGGGGCGCTGTCCTCACCTCATCGCGGAAGCCACCGCGACCACCACGAACAACAGCACGAGCACACCGGCCATGATCCGGTTCCGGGTCTTCGGGTCCACACGACGAGCCTAACCGGCCGCCCCGAGCCCCCAGCGCCCGACCACCTCGTACCGCGGCCGTTCCCCCGGTACCCCGGACGTCGGCAGATTGCTCCGCACCAGCGCCAGCTCCCCCACCGTCCAGGTCCGGCCCGTGAACTCCGCGAGCAGCCGGACGTACGGCCCCGCGTCGACCGCGTCCCGGCTCCGGGCCACCGTCAGGTGGGCCTGGTAGCGCCGGTGCTCCCCCGTCCCCACGCCCGCCTTGCGCGCCGCCGCCTGCGCGCGGTCCGCGAGCAGGCGGAGGGTCTCCAGGTCCCCCTCGGCGCCCGCCCACAGCGCCCGCCCGTGCCCGAACTGGCCGCCGCCTGCGACGGCCAGCGGGAAGGCGGGGGTACGGCGGGCCGCGCGGGCGAGGCGGTCCGACAGGTCCGGTACGAGCCCGTCGTCGACCTCGCCGTAGAACGCGAGCGTGTAGTGCCAGCCGGGCCGGCCGGTCCAGCGCAGCGCCCGCGCACCGGGCAGCCCCCGCAACCGGTCGACCTCGGCGGCGAGTTCGGCGACCGCGTCCGGCGGCGGCAGCACGGCGGCGAAGAGTCTCATACGGACCACACTGCCATCATGGGGAGATGCGGATCACCATCAGAGAAGGCGGGACCGAGGACATACCGGTGATGCTCGGCATGCTCGACAGCTGTGTGGAGTGGCTGGTCGCGCAGGGGCGGACCGAGCAGTGGGGGACGGCACCGCTGTCGCGGAACCGGGGGACGGTGGAGTCGGTCGCGCGGTACATGGACGAGGGCGTGACGTACATCGCCGAGGCGGACGGGGTGCCGGCCGCCACCCTGACGCTGACCGGCGCCCCGGGGGCCTACCTGGCCCATCTGCCGCCGCCGGGCGAGCCCGAGCGGTACATCCACTGGCTCGCCTCCGACCGCCGCTTCAAGGGCCACGGCGTGGGCAGCGCCCTGCTGGCGCACGCCGCCGAGGAGACCCGGCGGGCGGGGGTGCCGCTGCTGCGGGTGGACTGCTACGCGGGCGCCGACGGCAAACTGGTCCGCTACTACGAGCGCAACGGCTTCACCCGCACCGAGACCTACACGACGGGCCGGAACTGGCCGGGACAGGTGCTGGCCCGGAGGCTGTAGCCTCCGGGCCGCAGGGGATCAGGCCGCCGGTGCCAGCTGTTCCCGGGGCTCTCTCGGCACGAAGCGGACCTGCGGGTGGCCGCCGTGCCAGCCGACCGAGAGACGCAGGTTGCCGGCCCTGGCCAGGACCAGGCCGATCGCCAGGGCCGCCCCGGCCGCGATCGCGCCGCCCACCGCGAGACCGGCCCGGACGCCGTACGCGTCCGTGATCCAGCCCGCTATCGGCGCGCCGATCGGCGCGCCGCCCATGAACACCATCATGTAGAGGGACATCACCCGGCCGCGCATGGCCGGGTCGGTGCCCATCTGGACGGTGGTGTTGCCGGTGACGTTGACGGTCATGCCGAACATGCCGATCGGCACCATGAGCAGGGCGAAGAGCCACAGCGAGGGCGCCGCGGCGGCCACCGTCTCCAGGGCGCCGAAGGCGAGTGCGGCGGCGATCATCACCCGCATCCTGGCCGTGCCGCGTCTGGCCGCGAGCAGGGCGCCGACCAGGGAGCCGACCGCCATCAGCGTGTTGAAGGCGCTGTAGGAGCCGGCGCCCGCGTGGAAGACGTCGTCGGCGAAGGCGGAGAGGTACACCGGGAAGTTGAAGCCGAAGGTGCCGACGAACCCGATCAGGACGATGGTCCAGATGAGGTCGGGGCGGCCGGCGACGTAGTGCAGGCCCTCGCGCAGCTGGCCCTTGCCCCTCGGCGCGCGCTCGACGACGTGCAGGTCGCGGCCGCGCATCAGCAGCAGGCCGACGATGGGGGCGACGAAGGACAGGCCGTTGAAGAGGAACGCCCAGCCGGTGCCCACGCCGGTGATCATCAGGCCGGCGACGGCGGGGCCGACGAGCCGGGCGGACTGGAAGTTCGCGGAGTTGAGGCTGACCGCGTTCTGCAGCTGGTCCGGGCCGACCATCTCGGAGACGAAGGACTGGCGGGCCGGGTTGTCGACGACCGTGGCGAGGCCGACGGCGAACGCGGCGAGGTAGACGTGCCAGACCTGGACGTGGCCGGAGAGGGTGAGCAGGGCGAGCGCGATGCCGGTGAGGGCCATCGCGGTCTGGGTGACGAGAAGGGCGCGCCGCTTGTTCAGCCGGTCGACGAGGACGCCGCCGTAGAGGCCGAAGAGCAGCATCGGCAGGAACTGGAGCGCGGTGGTGACACCGACGGCGGTCGCGGAGCCGGTGAGGCTGAGGACCAGCCAGTCCTGGGCGATGCGCTGCATCCAGGTGCCGATGTTCGAGACGACCTGGCCGCCGAAGAACAGCCGGTAGTTCCTGACCTTCAGCGAGCTGAACATCGAGGACTTACGGGATGCGGGGGTGGTGGGCGCGGTCGGTGCGGGGGCGGAAGGTGCTCCGGATCCCGTACTCAAAGTGGGTTCGCCTCCTCGGTAGAGCGACTTACAGGTGTGCGAGCTTCTCCAGCACGGGGGCGGCTGCGCGCAGCTTCGCCCACTCGTCCTCGTCGAGGCCGTCGACCAGGCCGGCCAGGAACGCGTTGCGCTTGCGGCGGCTCTCCTCGAGCATCGCCTCGGCCTGTTCGGTCCTGGTGACGACCTTCTGGCGCCGGTCCTCCGGATGCGGCTCCAGCCGGACCAGGCCCTTGGCCTCCAGCAGCGCCACGATGCGGGTCATCGAGGGCGGCTGGACGTGCTCCTTGCGGGCGAGCTCACCGGGGGTGGCCTGGCCGCAGTTGGAGAGGGTGCCCAGCACCGACATCTCGGTGGGGCTCAGCGACTCGTCGACCCGCTGGTGCTTCAGCCGACGCGAGAGTCGCATCACGGCGGAGCGGAGGGCGTTCACGGCGGCCGCGTCGTCGCCATGGGTAAGGTCCGGCATGTCCTTAGAGTAACTCATTACCCTAACTAAAGACCACTCGGGACACGCCGTATGCCCGTGACCTCGGCCACTGAATCGCGACATCACCCTTACGGGTGAGCCGAGGCCGGAAAACGACGCACCGGGCGCGCGGATGTGGCGCCCTCGTATGCATGGGGACCAGTGTGCTCAGCCTGCGGATAGACAAGGAGCTGCACGAGCGGCTCCGGCGTCATGCGGCCAAAAGAGGAATGAGCGTCCAGGACTATGTGGTCCGGACGCTCATTCGGGACGACTTCGACGAGCGGTTCTCGGCCGCCGTCGAGGAGACGGAGAGGTTCTACGGCGATCAGGTCAGGGTCACGTGAGGCCCAGGGCCGGCATCAGGTAGTAGAAGGCGAACACCGCGGAGACCACGTACATCGCCGCCGGGATCTCCTTGGCCCGGCCCGCGGCGAGCCGCAGCACCACGAAGGTGATGAAGCCCATGCCGATGCCGTTCGTGATCGAGTAGGTGAACGGCATCATCACCATGGTCACGAAGGCCGGGATCGCGAGGGTGTAGTCCGCCCAGTCGATCTCCTTGATCGAACCGGCCAGGATCAGGAAGCCGACCGCGATCAGCGCGGGGGTGGCCGCCTGCGAGGGGACCATCGTGGCGATGGGCGTCAGGAACAGCGCGACGGCGAAGAGCGCACCGGTGATGACGTTGGCGAAGCCGGTGCGCGCGCCCTCTCCCACGCCGGCCGTCGACTCGACGAAGCAGGTGGTGGCCGAGGAGGAGCTGGCACCACCGGCGGCGACGGCGACACCGTCGATGAACAGGACCTTGTTGATGCCCGGCATGTAGCCCTGGGCGTCGGTCAGCTTGGCCTCGTCGCTGACGCCCATGATCGTGCCCATGGCGTCGAAGAAGCAGGACAGCAGGACGGTGAAGACGAACAGGACGCCGGTCAGCACGCCGACCTTGTCGAAGCCGCCGAAGAGGCTGACCTTGCCGATGAGGCCGAAGTCCGGGGTGGAGACGGGGCTGCCGGGCCACTTCGGCGTGGTCAGACCCCAGGACGGCACATGTGCGACGGCGTTGACGACCAGCGCGAGCACGGTCATCGCGACGATCGAGATCAGGATGGCGCCGGAGACCTTGCGGACGATCAGGGCGAGCGTCAGCAGCGTGCCGAGCACGAAGATGAGCACCGGCCAGCCGTTGAGGTGGCCGTCGCTGCCGAGCTGGAGCGGGACGGTGGTCTGGGCGGCGTCCGGGATCCGGCTGACGAAGCCGGAGTCGACGAGACCGATCAGCATGATGAACAGGCCGATACCGATCGAGATCGCCTTGCGCAGGCTGAAGGGCACCGCGTTCATCACGCGCTCGCGCAGGCCGCTGGCGACCAGCAGCATCACGATGAAGCCGGCCAGGACCACCATGCCCATCGCGTCGGGCCAGGTCATCCGGGGCGCCAGCTGGAGCGCCACGACGGAGTTCACGCCGAGGCCGGCGGCGAGCGCGATCGGCACGTTGCCGATGACGCCCATGAGCAGCGTCGTGAAGGCGGCGGTGACGACGGTGGCCGTGACCAGCTGCCCGTTGTCGAGCTGGTGGCCGTACATGTCCTTCGCGCTGCCGAGGATGATCGGGTTCAGCACGATGATGTAGGCCATCGCGAAGAACGTGGCGAAGCCGCCGCGCACCTCGCGGGCGAGGGTGCTGCCCCGCTCGGAGATCTTGAAGTAACGGTCGAGCGCGCCGTACGCGGGGGTCGCACCCGGCTGTTCGGGGGCGGGGGCCTGAGTGGAAGCCGGGGTTGACATTGGAGGTTCCTACGAGCAGAAGTGGCCAAACACAAACGGTTTCAGTATGAACGTATGATTACTAGATCGCTATCTCCGCGCGTAGACCGCCGGGACCGCTGGGGAGAAGGGCCGGGTGCGTAAGCTGAGCCCCATGGCGAAGTGGACCCCCAAGCACGAGGCCCCGGAACCCCTGGAGGGCCCGGTCGTGCCGACCATCATCGGCGGCACGATCCTCTGGTTCGCCCTCTTCCTGGTCCAGCTGCCGTTCTACGGCTGGTACGCCGACCACGGCCACACCTGGTGGCTGTGGACCTGCCTGGCCGGCGGCGGCCTCGGCCTGATCGGCGTCTGGTACGTGCGGAAGCGCGACGCGGCGATCAAGCGGGCGGAACTGCGGGCGACCCTGTAGGGGGTCCGGGGCCGGTCCGTACGACCAGCGCACGACACGGCTCCTCCCCTGGTCGGATCTTCCGCCCACTCGGCGGGTGAACGCGCAAATCCACACGTACCGTCGAACGTATGACGCACATCGACGCGGGCGCGGAGCTCGACCCCGTGCATCCGGTCCCGCTGCCGGCGCCGGTCCGGACGACCGGCCTGACGGCCGCCGAGGTCGCGGAGCGGGTCGCGCGCGGCCAGGTGAACGACGTACCGGTGCGCAGCAGCCGCTCGCTCGGCGAGATCGTGCGCGCGAACGTCTTCACCCGGTTCAACGCCATCATCGGTGTGCTGTGGCTGGTCATGCTGTTCGTGGCGCCGATCCAGGACAGCCTGTTCGGCTTCGTGATCCTCGCCAACACGGGTATCGGCATTGTCCAGGAGTGGCGGGCCAAGCAGACCCTGGACTCGCTCGCGGTGATCGGCGAGGCACGGCCGACCGTGCGCCGCGACGGGGCCGCCGTGGAGGTGAGCACCACCGAGATCGTGCTCGACGACCTGATCGAGATCGGCCCCGGCGACAAGGTCGTCGTGGACGGGGTGTGCGCCGAGGCCGACGGGCTGGAGATCGACGAGTCGCTGCTCACCGGGGAGGCCGACCCGGTCGTCAAGCACCGTGGCGACCAGGTGATGTCCGGCTCCTTCGTGGTGGCCGGCGGCGGCGCCTTCGCCGCGACGAAGGTCGGCCGCGAGGCCTACGCGGCCCAGCTCGCCGAGGAGGCCTCCCGCTTCACCCTGGTCCACTCCGAGCTGCGCACCGGCATCTCGACCATCCTCAAGTACGTGACCTGGATGATGGTCCCGGCCGCGATCGGCCTGGTCGTCACCCAGCTCGTCGTCAAGAACAACGGCATCAAGGACGCCGTCGCCCGCACCGTCGGCGGCATCGTCCCCATGGTCCCCGAGGGCCTCGTGCTGCTCACCTCCGTCGCCTTCGCGATCGGCGTGATCCGGCTGGGCCGCCGCCAGTGCCTGGTCCAGGAGCTGCCCGCGATCGAGGGCCTGGCCCGCGTCGACACCGTCTGCCTCGACAAGACCGGCACCCTCACCGAGGGCGGCATGGACGTCAGCGAGCTGCGGACCCTGGACGGGGCCGACGAGACGTACGTGCGCAAGGTGCTGGGCTCGCTCGGCGAGTCCGACCCGCGCCCCAACGCCTCCCTCCAGGCGGTCATCGACGCCTACCCCGACAGCGAGGACTGGCGGTGCGTGGAGTCGCTGCCCTTCTCCTCCGCCCGCAAGTACAGCGGCGCGACCTTCAGCGAGGGGGACGGGGAGCTGAGCACCTGGCTGCTGGGCGCGCCGGACGTGCTCCTCGGCGCCGACGACCCGGCGCTGGCCGAAACCGTGCGCCTCAACGAGGAGGGCCTGCGGGTGCTGCTGCTCGCCCGCGCCGCCCGGGACCTCGACCACGCGAAGGTGGCCGAGGGCGCCCGCCCCACCGCCCTGGTCGTCCTGGAGCAGCGGCTGCGCCCGGACGCGGCGGACACGCTGCGCTACTTCGCCGACCAGGAGGTCAGGGCGAAGGTGATCTCCGGCGACAACGCGGTGTCGGTGGGCGCGGTGGCGGCGAAGCTCGGCCTCAGCGGTACGACGGTGGACGCGCGCCGGCTGCCCGCGGAGCCCGGCGCGATGGCCGAGGCGCTGGACGAGGGCACGGTCTTCGGGCGGGTCACCCCGCAGCAGAAGCGGGACATGGTGGGGGCGTTGCAGTCGCGCGGGCACACGGTCGCGATGACCGGGGACGGTGTGAACGACGTGCTCGCCCTGAAGGACGCCGACATCGGGGTCTCGATGGGCTCGGGCTCGGAGGCGACCCGGGCGGTGGCGCAGATCGTCCTGCTCGACAACAGCTTCGCCACGCTGCCGTCGGTGGTGGCCGAGGGCCGCCGGGTGATCGGCAACATCACGCGGGTGGCCACACTGTTCCTGGTCAAGACGGTGTACTCGGTGCTGCTCGCGGTGCTGGTGGTCTGCTGGCAGGTGGAGTACCCGTTCCTGCCGCGGCACCTGACCCTGCTGTCGACGCTCACGATCGGCATCCCGGCGTTCTTCCTCGCCCTCGCGCCCAACAGGGAACGGGCCCGGCCGCACTTCGTGAGGCGGGTGATGCGGTACTCGATCCCGGGCGGGGTGGTGGCGGGAGCCGCGACCTTCGTGACGTACCTGATCGCGCGGCACCACTACACGGGCACGGACGCGCTGGACGCGGAGACGAGCGCGGCGACGCTGACGCTGTTCCTGATCTCGATGTGGGTGCTGGCGATCATCGCGCGGCCGTACACCTGGTGGCGGATCGTGCTGGTGGCGTCGATGGCCGTGGCGTTCGTGTTCGTGCTGATCGTGCCCGCGCTCCAGAACTTCTTCGCGTTGAAGCTGGTGGGGGTGGCCATGCCGTGGACGGCGGTGGGGGTGGCCGTGGTGGCGTCGGCGGTGCTGGAGCTGCTCTGGAAGTGGGTGGAGCGGAGGTTCCCCGTGTGAGGGCGGTCGCCCGCACGGGTGCTACGCACCGTCGTCGCCGTCGCGCAGGGAATGAATCATCAGCCGCAGGATCCGGAACGCGTCCGACTGCTCGGTCCCGGTCATGCCGGCCAGCATTCTGACCTCGACGGACCGGACCGCCACGGTCGCCTTCTCCAGGCTCCGCCGGCCGCGTGGCGTGAGCCGCACGGGAAGGACCTTCCCCACGGGCGCCTCCGCGGGCCTGGTCACGTACCCGTCCCGTTCCAGGGTCCGGAGCAGCACGTTCATCGTCTGCCGTGTCACGAACGCGCCACGCGCGAGCTCGGAGTTCGACAGGCCCGGCCGCTGGGCCAGCAGTTCGAGGCAGGAGTAGTGCGTCACGCTCATCCCGAGCGGCCGCAGCACCTCCTCCATGGCCGCGCGCAGTGCGCTCGAAGCCTCTTTCAGCAGGTAGCCCAGGGATTTGTCCAGGTCGACGCCGGCACCGTTTTGACTCATGTCAGGATTCTGACATACCTTGGCCTGTGTCAGTAAACTGACACGAAGACAAGGAGCACCACCATGCCCGCCACCGGCCCCGACTTCATCTCGCTCCAGGCACGCGACCTCGACGCCTCGCAGGCGTTCTACGAGCAGTACCTCGGCCTCGTCCGCTCGCAGGCCGGACCTCCGCACGCCGTCGTCTTCGAGACGAAGCCGATCGCGTTCGCGCTCCGCGACATCGTCCCCGGCACCGATCTCGCATCCGTCGCCCAGCCCGGCATCGGTGCGGCGATCTGGCTCCACGCCACCGACGTCCAAGCCATCCACGACGCCCTCGTCGCCGACGGCCACACCATCGTCTCCGCACCGATCGACGGCCCCTTCGGCCGGACGTTCACCTTCGCCGACCCCGACGGCTACCGCATCACCCTCCACGACCGCACCTGACAGGCCGACCGGCGCATCGCCCCCGCCCGTCCGTGGACTTACGGCGGCGGCTTCCGGCAGCTCCGGGCGGCCTGAACGCGGACGGGCCCGCGATCCACGTCCCGCGCGGCCGGAGGGAACCGCGCGGGCCGGTGGAAGACGGTCGCACGGTTCCCCTCGCCCGTGACAGGGACTACTGCACGTCGACGTAGTCGCCCGTGGCGCTGACCGAGGAGGTCGTGGAGGTGCCCGCGAAGGAGAAGCGGTAGTAGCCGTCGGACGTCGCGGTGGTCGTCGTCTTCAGGGTGCCCGTGGAGGACGACGTGACGGTCTTCAGCGTGGTGTAGGTGCTGGAGCCCTTCTTGCGGAACTGGAGCTTGACCGCCTGGGTGGCGTAGCCGGCGTACTTGCCGGTGTCCCAGTTGGCGCGGGACAGCTTGCCGGTGACCGTGATGGTCTTGCCCTTCTTCACCGGCTCCGGGGTGGCGTCGGCCGTCAGCTTCGCGGCGCGCAGGACCTTGGTGGTGCCCAGGTCGCCCTGCCAGTTGGTGTGGTCGGAGCTGTCGACGGCGAGGCCGCCGACCTTCCAGGAACCGGCCTCGCTGTTGGCCAGGTCCGAGTCGCCGCCGACCGTGAAGACCAGGGAGGCCGTGCAGTTGAGCACGGTCGTGGAGGCGGCGGTGCAGGTGCCCGGGTCCTCGGAGATGAACAGGTCGGACGGCGAGGCGGCCGAGGTCCCGCGGTAGATGAACGGGCCCGTCTGGAAGGTGCTGGCGCTCAGGCTCGCCGCGTGGGTCACGGTGTAGGTGACCGAGAAGGACTTCTTGGCCGTGCCGACGACCATGCTGCTGCCCTTGTTGACCTTCATGTTCGAGAAGGTGACGTCCGGTGTGCTGCCGGCGGCGTGGGCGGCCGGGGCGACGAACGCGGAGAGGGCCAGGGCGCCGGAGACGGCGGCCACGGTGGCACGAATGCGCATGGATTCCCCAGGTGGAGAACGGTGGGCGCGAGGCCCAGGTGATCTAGGGAGTCTGTTGACTCGGGTGATCAGATCCATGAGCAGGGAGACTGGTTGTACGCGTGAGACGTAATCCGGTCAGATTTTGATTACTTTGCGACCGGATTACGTCTCCATGGGACTACTTCACGTCGACGTAGTCACCCGTGGCGTTGACCGCGGGGGTCGTGGAGGTACCCGCGAAGGAGAAGCGGTAGTAGCCGTCCACCGTCGCCTTGGTGGTGGTCTTCAGGGTGCCCGTCGAGGACGACTTGACGCCCTTGACGTTGGTGTAGGTGCTGGAGTTCTTCTTGCGGAACTGGAGCTTGACCGCCTGGGTGGCGTAGCCGTGGTACTTGTTGTCGTCCCAGTTGGCGCGGGACAGCTTGCCGGTGACCGTGATGGTCTTGCCCTTCTTCACCGGCTCCGGGGTGGCGTTGACCGTCAGCTTCGACAGGCGCTGGACCTGGGTGGTGCCGAGGGCGCCCTGGTCGGCGTAGCCGACCTTGGTGATGTCGGGGTCCGTGCTGTCGAGCTGGCCGTTGTACGCGATGGCCAGGGCACCGGCGTGCCAGAGACCCGCGTCGGCGTTCGTCAGGTCGCCGTAGCTCGGGTAGATGTCGATGTTCCCCTTGCAGTCGGCGGTGGTCGACGAGGTGACCGTGCAGGTCGCCGGGTCGTCGCCGATCAGGAGGTTGGACTCGTTCTCGTAGGAGCCCTTGTAGATGTAGGCGCCCGTGAGGAAGTCGTCGGCCGTGATGTCGACATCGGCGGCGTGGGTCAGCGTGTAGGTGACCGACGTGGCGACGTGAGCGGTCGTACCGACCTTGACGGCCTTGGCGATCTTGACGTTGGAGAAGGTGACGTCCATGGCGTACGGAGCGTCGTCGTCCGCGGTGGTGGCGGTGAACGCGGACTTGCCGGACGCCGAGTGGGCGGCCTCGTGCAGCTTCGTCGCGTCGGCGCCGAAGGTCGAACCGCCCGCGGCCTGTGCGGCCGGCACGGCGAAAGCGGAGAGGGCCAGGGCGCCGGTGACGGCGGCCACGGTGGCACGTATGCGCATGCGTTCCCCTGCATGGAAGTGATCGGTGAGTCTGTTGACTCGACCGATCAGATCCACGAGAGGGATCAAAGGTTGTACTGAAAGGGAAACTTGTGGCCACCCCGTGAAGGTGGCCGGAAAACGTCTCCCGCGGCGGCCGCTCAGTCGAACCAGCGGTCGCGCGCCAGCTCCTCCGTCCGGGACGGGTCCTCCAGCAGCGCCGCCACCTCGAAGCGGCGCGGCCACTGCCCCGCCGCCCAGGCCAGACCGGCCGCGACACCCTCCAGGGTGGCCGCGTGCAGGACGCCGTCACCGGTCAGGCGCCAGTCGATCTCGACGCCGTCGACCACCAGTTCCTCGTGCTCGACGTACGTCCGCGGGGTGCGCGGGCCGAGCAGCACATGGACCGGCTCGGGGACGTCGTGCTCGGTGCCCTGCGAGTCGACCGACCCGGTGACGGACTCGCTCAGCCGCCGCACCTGGAACAGCTCGGCGAGTTCCGCCGCGCGCGACGGCCGTACGGGCAGCAGCGGCACGCCGGTGGTGAACGGCAGCAGGTCCGGCGAGTCGACGACCACCGCGTCCGCCGCGTCCACGACCTCCACCCGGCCGTCGACCACGGCCCGCACCTCGTCGGGGAGGGTCACCTGCTCGGGGTCGAGGTCGGCCAGCGCGCCGTAGAGCGCGTGCAGCTGCGCGCCGGTGACCGAGCGGTCCGGGTCGGCGAGCCGGTCGAGGAGTTCGGCGGCGCCGCCGGGCTCGCCGAGCAGGGCCGCGACCGAGGTCCGTACGCCCAGCGCCCGCAGCACCTGCTCGTCCTCGAAGCCGGTGGCGTCGGCCTCCTCGTACAGGCCGCGCAGCAGCGGGTCGCCCCCGGCGGCCAGCAGTCCGGCCGGGCGGCGGCCGTCGAGGACCGGGTGCCCGCGCAGCCACCACGCCGTGTACGGCCGCACGACCTCGTGGGTGCCGTCGGGGAGCAGGATGCGGACCGGCTGGGTGAGGGCGTCGCGCAGCGGGGGCCGGGCGAGCAGCGCGAGCGCCTGCGGCCAGTGGTCCTCGTCGACGAGGTCGAGGTCGCGGACGGCGACCAGTTCGGTGGCGACCGGCGGGACGGGGGTGTCCGGGAAGCGGTCGAGGATGTCCTCGCACCACACGTCGACGGCGTCCAGCAGACCGGCGTCGTCCGGCTCGGCGAAGTCGCCCTCGCGGGGCTCCAGTTCGTCCGGGTCCAGGACCACGTCCGTGGCCCGCACGAGCGCGAAGTCCGCCAGCACGCCGCAGGCGGCCAGCGGCTGCTCGCCCCACTTCTCGGCGAGGTCGGCGGCGACGGCGGCCAGTTCGCCCTCGCGGATGACACGGGCGAAGGCGCTGCCGGGGAGGACCAGTTCGCCCGCCGGGGCCGGTTCGCCGTCCTCGTCGGGCAGGGCGAGGGCGCCCAGCCAGGGCTCGTCGCCGGGCTCCAGGCCCGCGTCCCGGACCAGGGCGAGGACGGTGTCCGCCAGCTCCTCGGCGTCCGGGGTGTCCTCCTCCCAGTTCGCCCCGCCGTCGTCGTCCAGGGACGCGGCCACCGCGGCCCGCACCTGCGGGGTGGTCAGCACCGCGCGCGGGGACGCGGGGAGCGCGCCGAGCTTCTCCAGCAGGGGGTGGGCGGCGTCCTGGTGGGCGACCTTGAGGCCGAGCCGGGCGAGCGTCTCCGGGTCGATGGCGGTGGCGTCGGGGGTGGGGATGAGCACCTGGCGGGGCCCGATGGTGGTCCGGCCGTCGGCGAGCGGCACCGGCAGCCCGGACAGCCGCTCCGGGTCGACGCCGGCGAGGCTGTCGTAGAGCCGCCACCACCAGTCCGGGTCCTTCTCCAGGCCGGCCAGGCGGTCCACGGCGTCGGCGAGCGGCAGCCGGGCGACGCCCAGGGTGCGCAGCTCCACCCGTCGTTCGAGGCCGGCGGGCAGCAGCGTGGGCAGCACCTCGGCGAGCACGCGGACGGTGTCGGCGCCCGCCCCCTCGACGATCTCGGCGTCCCGGGGCCGCAGCGCCTCGGGCAGGTCGGAGTCCTCGGCCGCGTCGAGGGCGGGCGGCAGGAACGCGGTGCGCGGCAGCCGCTCCAGGATCGCCTGGCGCAGCGCGCCGTCCAGCTCGCCCTTGCCGAGCGGGCCGGGCACGAGGTGGATGATCTCCTCCCCCACCGGCCGCCAGTGGGCGAGGAGTTCGGCGTAGGAGTCGGCCGCGCGGCGCACCAGGAAGTCGGTGAGCGGGCCGGGCGCGGCGTGCCGCCGGGTGGTGTCGAGCGGGAAGGAAGCGATGAGCAGGGCGGGCACGCCGAGGGCCTCGTCGCTGGGGGTGGGCGCGTGCAGGACGGCGGCGGTGCGCGGCCGGTCGGGGGCGCCCCGGCCGTCCGTGGGCACGGCCCAGGTCAGCGACCAGTGCGGCCGCAGCCGCTCCTCGACCGGCCGGTCGGCGAGCAGTTCGGGCGAGAGCGGACCGTGCGCGGAGACGGTACGCCACCGGGTCGTGCCCTCCCGCGAGTCCTCTACGACGGTGAGCCCGCCGTCGGTGCGGCGGGTGAGGGTCCGGCTGTCCTCGGCCGTCTCGACCACGACCTCCTCCAGCCCGGGCAGGGCGAGGAGCAGTGCGTCGTCGACGGCGTCCAGGAGGCGTTCGGCGAGGTCGGTGGCCGCGGTGTCGCGCAGCGGCAGGATCACGACCGTGTCGTACGGGTCCGGGGCGGTGCCCTCGGCGGCGAACGGGAGCCGGAGCAGCGGCACATGGCCGTCCCTGCGGCGGATCTCGTCGCCGAGGCCGGGGCTGTGCCGGGCGGTCTCCTCGGCGAGTTCCCGGCACTCGGCGAGGGACCAGCGGACGCCGCCGTGCCGGCCGACGACCGCGGGTTCGTCCGTCACCGCGAGCACGGCGGCGAACCCGACGCCGAACCGCCCCACCGCTCCCTCGCTGTCGGCCCGCTTCGCGGAGGCGCGCAGGGTGGAGAGGGACTCGACGCCGGCCGCGTCCAGCGGGGCGCCGGTGTTGGCGGCGAACAGCACGCCGTCGCGGAGGGTGAGCCGGAGCCGTCCGGGCACCCCGGCACGGGCGGCCGCGTCGGCGGCGTTCTGCGCGAGTTCCACGACGAGCCGGTCCCGGTACCCGCCGAGGACGAGGTCCTCCTCGGCGTTGGCGTCCTCGCGGAACCGGGCGGGGCTGGTGGCCCAGGCGTCCAGCACACCTCGCCCAAGACGGGCGGTCCCGAACGGGTCGGCACCCTCGGCTGCGGGCCGCACGAACTTGCTCACGTTGTCTCTCCTCGTCGACGTGAGCACGAAGGTACCGCCTCACCGGGGGGTGATCGGCTACAGGCCGCCGCCCCTGACGGCCGACGGGGCGACGGGGCTCAGCGGCGCATACGGCTACTTCACTCTCGGAGCGGGGCGCGGCCGGGTGAAACGACCACGCCGGGCAGACGGGTCCCCTCACACGGACGGGGCCCGCCCCGCATGACCGACGAACGCCGCCCAGGAACCGACCCCGAGGGTGAGCAGAGGGCCATCTGTGGTCTTGGAGTCACGGACGTGGACGAGAGCGGGGGTGGTGGCGACTTCGACGCAGGATTCGCCATCACCGCTGCTGCTGTAGCTGCTCTTGAACCAGGTGAGGGCTACTTCGACGCAGGAGTCACCCTCACTGCTGCTGCTGTAGCTGCTCTTGAACCACGCCAGGTCGGAAGCGCCTCTAGCCATGTTGGTGTGGATCATGTGTCCCCCAGCAGTTGTTCGAGGAAGGCCGTGGACTCACGCGGGGTGAGCGCCTGGGCGCGGATGATGCCATACCGCAGTTCAAGAATACGGAGCTGCCGCGGTTCGGACACCGGTCGGCCGTTGGCCACCGCCGGCGAACGGCCGACCGCCGCCCCGTCCTCGAACTTGAGCACCTCGATCCCGCCCGCCAGTCCCGCGTGCTCCTCCCGATCCATCGGCATCACCTGAAGCTCGACGTTCCGCAACTGCGCTGCCTGAAGCAGATGTTCAAGCTGGCGGCGCAGCAACGCCTTTCCGCCGAGCGGACGCCGTAGGGTCCACTCCTCCAGGACGAAGCTCATCTCGGGCGCCGGGTCCCGCTCGAAGACCGCTTTGCGGGCCACCCGCGCGGCGATGAACCGCTCGATCTCGTCATGGCCGTAAGCGGGACGCCTCATGAGCAGCAGCCCGCGCGCGTACTCCGGCGTCTGCAACAGCCCATGAATGTTGAGCGGGTCGTACAGCTGAAGCTCCACCGCCTTGGCCTCCATCTTGGCCAGGTCCCGTACCTGCTTGGGATACCTGACCTTCTTCACGTCCTCCTTCATCGCGGCGATCAAGCCGCCCGCCCCCAACACCTCGTCCGCCCGCTCCAGATACTCCGGCCTCGGGATGCGCCTGCCGCCCTCGATCTTGTAGACGAGGTCCTCTCCATACCCCACGGCCCTGCCGAAGTCGCCCGCGCGCATGCCGACCGCTTCTCGCCTGAGCTTCAACTGCCGTCCCACCGTGGCGATGACGGCGAGCCCCCAGTCGTCGTCCGGGTCCACCTCCCACCCCGGCTCGTCCGCCTCCGTCCTGAGCCGCCCGGCCTCCGCCTCCACCGACATCCGCACACCTCCGTCACCGTACGCAACCGTCCCGTCACCGATCACGGTAGGTGCGGCCCACCACCCCCAGCGCCGTGAACACCGAAATCTCCACCCGGACACCGGAACCTCGAAACGCGGGCTCTGGTCGCGAGGGACGTCACCGACAAAGGAACGACGAGGGGAAAGAACCCCACCAAACCCCACCCCTCCCGCCCGTCGCCCAAACTCACTCCCGCGAGTGAATATGCCCAAGTCAGCTAGGTTTGGGGCGGGTTGCGTGCCCTACGCTCAGCGCGACAACCCCAGTAAGAACTTCGGCCCCCGCCGGGACGGCAATCCCGGTGCGAGGGCCTGACCACCAAGGAAGAAAGCCCCTTCCCGATGGATACCGAAAACCCTAGCGCGCCCTCGTGCGCCCAGCCCCGTGTTGGCGCCAAGAAGCACCCGAACCGGGGGTCCGGCGGTCTCA
>NZ_JBVJND010000024.1:0-171913 GCF_055583825.1 Streptomyces sp. NPDC104367
TAGTACGGGAAGCGGGAGGAGCAGCCGATCCCGGAGACGAAGACGATGTTCTCCCGGGCCAGCCCGAGTTCGGGCATGAACCCCTGCACGGCCGCGAGGATCGCGTAGTCACCGCAGCCCGGGCACCACCGCACCTCCTGGTCGGACTTGAAGTGCTTGGGCAGGAGACGGAGTTCAGTGGTCACGGATGATCGCCTCCAGTGTGTGGGCGAGCCGCTCCGCCTTGAACGGCATGCCGTTCACCTGGGTGACGGATCGCACGTCGACCAGGTACTTCGCCCGGATCAGGGTGGCGAGCTGCCCGAGGTTCATCTCCGGCACGACGACCCGCTGGTACCGGTGCAGGACGCTGTCGAGGTCGCGTGGGAAGGGGTTGAGGTGGCGCAGGTGCGCCTGCGCGACCGGCTCGCCGGCCGCGCGCAGCCGCCGTACCGCGGCCGTGATCGGCCCGTAGGTGGAGCCCCAGCCCAGGACCAGGGTCCTGGCGCCGTCCGGGTCGTCGACCTCGACGTCGGGAACCGTGATGCCGTCGATCTTGGCCTGCCGGGTACGGACCATGAAGTCGTGGTTGGCGGGATCGTAGGAGATGTTGCCGGTCCCGTCCTGCTTCTCGATCCCGCCGATGCGGTGTTCGAGGCCGGGCGTGCCGGGGACCGCCCAGGGCCGGGCCAGGGTCTGCGGGTCGCGCTTGTAGGGCCGGAACACCTCGGTGCCGTCCTCCAGCGTGTGGTTGGGACCCTGGGCGAACCGCACGTGCAGGTCCGGGAGTTCGTCCGGCTCCGGGATGCGCCAGGGTTCGGAGCCGTTGGCGAGGTAGCCGTCCGACAGCAGGAACACCGGCGTGCGGTACGTCAGCGCGATCCGGGCCGCCTCGATCGCCGCGTCGAAACAGTCCGCCGGGGTCCGTGGCGCGACCACGGGAACCGGGGCCTCGCCGTTGCGGCCGAACATCGCCTGGAGCAGGTCCGCCTGCTCTGTCTTGGTCGGCAGTCCCGTCGACGGCCCGCCCCGCTGGATGTCCACCACCAGCAGCGGCAGCTCCAGCGACACCGCCAGCCCCACCGTCTCCGCCTTCAGCGCCACCCCCGGGCCGGATGTCGTCGTCACCGCCAGCGACCCGCCGAAGGCGGCTCCGAGGGCGGCCCCGATCCCGGCGATCTCGTCCTCCGCCTGGAAGGTCCGCACCCCGAAGTTCTTGTGCCGGGACAGCTCGTGCAGGATGTCGGAGGCCGGAGTGATCGGATACGACCCCAGGAACAGCGGCAGATCCGCCTGCCGGGACGCGGCGACCAGCCCGTAGGACAGGGCGAGGTTCCCGGAGACGCTGCGGTACGTGCCGGCCGGGAACGCGGTGGCCGCCGGGGCGACTTCATAGGAGACCGCGAAGTCCTCCGTCGTCTCCCCGAAGTTCCAGCCCGCCCGGAACGCCGCGATGTTGGCGGCCGCGATGTCGGGCCGCTTGGCGAACTTCGACTCCAGGAACTTCTCGGTGCCCTCCGTGGACCGGTGGTACATCCACGACAGCAGGCCGAGCGCGAACATGTTCTTGCTGCGCTCCGCCTCCTTGCGGGAGAGGCCGAACTCCTTCAGCGCCTCCACCGTCAGCGTGGTCAGAGGCACCGGGTGGAGGCGGTAGCCGTCCAGTGAGCCGTCCTCCAGCGGCGAGGCCGCGTAGCCTGCCTTCTGGATCGCCCGCCCGGTGAACTCGTCGGTGTTGAGGATCACTTCGGCGCCGCGCGGCAGATCGCCGATGTTCGCCCGCAGCGCCGCCGGGTTCATCGCGACGAGTACGTCCGGGGCATCGCCCGGCGTCAGGATGTCGTGGTCGGCGAAGTGCAACTGGTAGGAGGAGACCCCGGGCAGCGTGCCGGCGGGGGCCCGGATCTCGGCGGGGAAGTTCGGCAGGGTGGCGAGGTCGTTGCCGAAGGACGCGGTCTCCGCGGTGAAGCGGTCGCCGGTGAGCTGCATGCCGTCACCCGAGTCCCCCGCGAACCGGATGATCACCCGGTCCAGCCGGCGGACTTCCTTGATGTACACGGGGTGCCCCTCTCGTCGCGCTCGGATGGAAGCCGCAGCCGAAACTAGGGGGCGAGAGGGGGCGCGTCCCAGCCTCCGGCCAAGTCCGCTCCCGATCTTGGCAAGTCGCCAGAACCGCGCCGTCCTGTGTTGTTCGTGCCCGTTCCGGAACGCTTCGCGCGCGGGCCCCGGTTCACCGCTGCCGGACCAGGCGCGAGGTCGGGGAGACCCCGCGCAGCGTGAGGTCCCAGATCTCGGCGACCTGGGTCACCGCGCGGACGCGGTCCGGCCCCGCGGCCTCGCCGCCGGTGTGGATGAGCACCTCGGCGCCGGTCACGAGATGCGTGACCAGGGAGAGGAGCGCACGCGGATGGGTGCCGGAGCTCAGGGCCGACTCGGGCACACGTGTCACCAGATCCTCGATCACCGGGATCCACGAGGAGGGCCAGGCGGAGGCGGTCGCCACGCGCTCGCGGCTGAGCCCGGCGGAGGCCCGGACCACGGAACTCTTCTCCAGCAGACCGACGACGCCGAGCGTGATGGCGATGACGGTCTCCAGCGGCGGCTGACGTGTTCCGAGGATCTGTTGCACCACTTCGTCGGTGAGCGCGATGCCGCGTTGCTGCACCGCGTCGGCGAGTGCGTCCTTCGAGCGGAAGTGGAAGGTCAGCGCGCCCATGGAGGTGCCCGCCCCCGCGCAGATCCGTCCCAGTGACGTGGCCTCGAAGCCCGCGGTGCCGAAGGCGTCGGCGGCGGCCCGGATGAGGGACTCCCGGGTCTGCACCGCTCGTCCCTGCTTCACCGTGGACAGCCTCCGGGAGCCGGGCGCTCGTCGCGTCCCGCGAACATCGGCGATCGCGTCACCGCTGGTCTCCTCTCGATCGGACGGGCCGGGTTGCCGACCAGCTTCCGGTGGGGGAGCTCCGTCACAACGCCGACTTCCTCCTAGATGTACGGGGTTCGGAGGCCGCATCTGCACCAGTGGCCGTTTTTTACTGAAATGACCGCAACCACTTCAGCGACTTGCCGAAGTCTCGCCGAATGCGTCCGCCCTCTCAAAAACAAAGAGAACGTTCGCTATTGTTTTCTCATCGGGCATGCACGTGGAGGGAGCGCATCATGGCCGGGCAGCACATGGTTCTGCCGCCGCAGTGGAGCAAGACCTCGCTGAACACCTTCAGCGACACGCTCTTCGGACATCTCCCGCGGGCCGACCAGCGAAGGTGGGCCCTGGGCTACCTGCGCGGGCTGCTCACGACGCCGGGCAAGAAGTCCATACGCCGCTTGGCCGCCGCGATCTCGGCGTCGCCGACGGCGTCGCAGTCCCTGCAGCAGTTCATCAACACCAGCCCCTGGGACTGGGAACCGGCCCGTGAGGAACTGACCCGGGTCGTACAGAGGCGCACCACGCCCCTGGCCCTGACGTTCGCCACGGCGTTCCTGCCCAAGCGCGGCGCGCACTCGTGCGGGGTGCACCGCCGCTTCGTGCCGCGGCTGGGCCGGACCATCAACTGCCAGATGGGGGTAGGGCTGTTCCTCTCGTCAGGGGACATGCACCTGCCGGTGGACTGGCGTCTGATGCTTCCCGAGCGGTGGAGCGACGACGCGGACCTGCGTGAGCGGGCCAGGATCCCCGGTACGGCCCGCCACCGTCCGTACGGGGAGCACATCCTCGACCTGCTCGATGCGGTCGCGTCCCGCGCGGGGCTCACCGCGGTCCCCGCGGTGGTGGACATGAGCGAGTGCCCGGACGTGCACCCCCTGGTCAACGGCCTGAGCCGGCGCGGGCAGGACTTCGTGGTGGCGGTGCCGTCCGGTCTGCGGATACTCCCGCTCGGCCCGCGTGCCGCCGCCCCCGACGCCCAGGACGCCCTGTCCGTCAAGGAGTTCCTGCACCGGCACGCCACCCGCCCGACGTACGCCACCGTGCACGCACCGGGCCGAGGCGAGGTGAGAAGGGTGTCCACCCGGGTCCGGCTGCCCGGCAGCAGACAGACCCACCGCCTCCTCGCCCAGTGGGACCCCACCCGGCAGGGCCCTCCGCGGGCATGGCTCTCCAGCCTCCTCGACGAGCGAGCCGGGCGCATCGCCGCGCTCGCCCAGCTGACCTCCGGCGCCGCCGCCACCGTGAGCTGCCTCGAGGAGGACTGCGGCCTGCTCGACTTCGAGGGCCGTTCCTACCCCGGCTGGCACCACCACATGACCCTGGTCTCCGCCGCCTACACCTACAGCCGCCTCCACGCCCCGGCCGCCCCCGCCCTCGCCGCGCCCGATGCCCCCGCCCCGCTGTCCCGCACCGCCTGAGGGCCCCGGAGCCCGTCCGGCGGATCCTGCCGCGGACGCGGGGTGCGGCCCGCGCGGCCGCCGCGTCGTCGTCACGCGCCGGCGCCCCCGGTCCTCGACCGGGAGGTGCCGCCACCGCGTCGCCCGCCGCGGCGGCGCTGATCGGCTCGGCCTCCTCCGCCTCGCGGCTGAACGCACCGCACCCCGCTCACCGGTGTCCGGTCGCCCCCGTCTCCTCGCCGCGACCCGGTCCGCCGGACGGGCTCCAGGGGTGCTCGGCGAGGAACGACCGGTACCACGCGGACGCCGAGGTGAGGCGGGCGAGCGGGCCGGGGCCCTCCGGGCAGCCGGTGAGGCGCCAGATCTCCTCGCCGCGGTACCAGTGGTCGAGGGCGAGGAGGGAGAGCTGGCGCTCGCTCATCGGACCCGGCACCTCGCGCAGCCGGCGTACGCAGGCGTCCCAGGGCCATGACTCGGTCACACCCGGCAGCACGCCGAGGGAGGCGAGTGCGGTCAGCAGGTCGCGGACGCGCACGGGGCGGGGGTGGACGGCGTGATGGACGCCCGTGGGCGGCGCGTCCGGCATGAGGGCCGTCGTCGTGATCAGCCGTGCGAGGTCCTCGACGTCGACGAGGGACAGCAGGCCGCCTCCGCCGTCCCAGAGGGCCGGAACCCGTGCGAGCAGTTCGGCCAGCGCCGGGACGACCCAGCGGTCGCCCCGGCCCACGACCAGACCGGCCCGCAGCACCGTGCCGCCCGCCGCCAGCACATGCCGCTCGCCTGCGAGCCGGGTGGAACTGGCCGCGGAGACAGGCGCCGGCGCGATCTCGTTCACGACGAGCCCGCGGTGCGGCCCGGCTCCGTACACCGCGGTCGTCGAGAGCTGGACGACGCGTCGGACACCGCTGCGGCGGGCCTCCTCGGCGAGCGTCGCGGTCCCCCGGACGTTGACGGCCTCGCACACGGGCGCCTCGCCGGACACCCGGGACGCGAGGTGCACCAGGACGTCCACGCCGTTGAGCGCTCCGGACAGCGAGGACGGATCGGTCAGGTCCGCGGGGTGCCACGACGGGCCCGCCTCCTCCCGGGGCCGTCCCCCGGGAGGCGTGCGCACCAGGGCGCGCACGTCGGCGACGCGGCCGTCGGCACGCGCTTCGAGGAGCCCGCGCAGCACCGCCGAACCGACGAAGCCCGTGGCTCCGGTGACCGCCACGCGGGGCGGTCTCACGCGGTGGCCGCCGACTCGTCGCGGGGGATGACGAGTCGGGCGACGACCTCGTCCGGTGCCAGGGCGGGCAGCAGACAGTGCCACATGGCGCCGATCAGCTCGGGCAGGTCGGCCCGCTCGCTGGAGATCTCGGACATTATCTGCGTACCGGTGAAGGCGCCGACGATCACGCGCGCGAAGTCCGCCTCGTTGACGGAGGGGCGCAACTCCCCCCTGGTGCGCGCCTCGACGAGGGTTTCACGGAATTGGTCGATCCAGAACTCGTAGATCGAGTACTCCTGGAGACCCGATTCGTTCTGCTCCACGGCCAGCCGGACGCCGGCCCGCAGCAGCGTGTTGGTCTTCAGCTCGCACGCCAGGTAGCCGGTCATGTCGAGCAGTTGCTGGAGGCCGGGCTTGCTCGTGGGGAACTCCAGATCGGCGGCCTGCTCCATGATGACGGCTCTGGCCAGAGCTTCCTTGTTCTTGAAGTGGAAGTACATGGCCCCGGCCGTCAGCCCGGCCCGCTCCAGGATCTTGTTGACACTCGCGCCGGAGTACCCGGCCGTGTCGAAGACCTCGGCCGCCGCCCTGAGCAGCACTTCTCGAGTACGAACGGCACGCTCCTGCCTGCGTTGTGCCATCACAGACCGCCCCACCTCTCGACAAACAAAAAGAACGACCTCTATGTTATCCGAGCGGCACGCACGAGTGTCCGCTCGGTATCGCTTTGGCATTCGCTAGCAGCCCAAGGGGAGGACTGCCGTGTCTCTTCAGCTTGCTCATCTGCCTGTGACGGAAATGCCTAGTGCCATCCCTCGGTCGTACACGCACAAGCGCGACGCGTTCGAGGTGCTGCTGAGCAACTGGTGCCGCAAGGGGGAGGACTCCTACGCGGTGGAGGCCGGCTGGCCCGCGCAGCACGCCTTCTACGAGACCCGGCTCGGCATGCACGACCCGATGCTGCTCTGCGAGACGGTGCGCCAGACGCTGCCCCTGCTGTCCCACGGCGCCTACGAGGTACCGCTCGGACACCACCTGCTCTGGCAGGACTTCGCCTGGGAGATCGACGCGGACGCCCTGCGCAGTGACGGCGGCGCGGTCGGCATAGACCTGCGCATCACGTGCACGGACGTCAAGCGCAGCAAGGCGCGCGTCTCGGCCCTGGCGCTGCGCTTCGAGGCGGTGCGGGACGGCACGGTCCTCGCCGTCGCGCGCACCCGCTTCGCGATCCAGGGCCAGGCCGTCTACGAACGTCTGCGGGGCCGTTACGCCGACTTGTCCGGCCTGCGTGCGGTTCCCCTGCCCTCCCCCGCGTCGCCCGAGCGCGTGGGACGGAGCGGTTTCGAGGACGTGGTCCTCTCGCCCACCGACTTCGGCACCCGCTGGCAGCTGCGGGTCGACCGGGCGCACCCGATCCTCTTCGACCACCCCGTGGACCACGTGCCCGGCATGCTGCTGCTCGAAGCCGCGCGCCAGGCGGCCCAGGCCGCGGTCCACCCGAACCCCGCCGTGGTGGTGGGGATGAGCGTCGTCTTCGCCCGCTACGCCGAGTTCGACACCGCCTGCTGGATCGAGTCCGCCCTGCTCCCCGACGACGTGAACGGCAACCGCAGGGTGCTGGTCACCAGCCGGCAGCAGGACAAGGACGTCTTCTCCGCGGTCGTGTCCGCCGCCTCGGTGGCGAACGGCTGATTCCGCCTGGGGCGGAGTGCCCGGGGGGAACGAACACCATGATCGAGAAGCTGTTGCCTCCTTCGGTCGCCGTGGCGGAGTCGTTCGGTGATCCGGCCCGTACCCCGCTGCTCGGCGCCGAGCCCGGGATCGTGGCGGGTGCCGTCGGGAAACGCAGACGGGAGTTCGCCACCGTGCGCTGGTGTGCCCGGCGGGCCCTCGCGGACCTGGGCGTCGCACCCGTCCCCATCCTCACCGGCGAAGGCGGTGCCCCCGTGTGGCCGGACGGTGTCGTCGGGAGCATGACGCACTGCGACGGATACCGGGCGGCGGCCGTGGCGCACGCCGGTGAGGTGCGCGGTGTCGGCGTCGACGCCGAGCCCCACCTCCCGCTCCCCGAGGGGGTGTTCGCGTCCATAGCCCTGCCCGCCGAGCGGCGCCGGGACGCGGAACTGCGCCGCCTGGCGCCCGGCGTCCACTGGGACCGTCTGCTGTTCTGCGCGAAGGAATGCGTCTACAAGGCCTGGTTCCCGCTCACCCGCCGCTGGCTGGACTTCACCCGGGCGGACATCACGGTCGAGCACGACGGCACGTTCTCCGCCCGCATCCTGGATCACGATCCCGCGGTACCCGGCGACGGGTTCACGGGGCGGTGGCAGGTCGGGCGGGGTGTCGCCGTCGCCGCCGTCGCCGTGGTGTGCCAGGCGTACTGACCCGTGAGGCCGGGGACGCGGCCGACGGACCCGACGCCGGGCTCCGCCGGCCACGGGTCGGGAGGGGACGGTGGAGACCGGGCGGTGGTCGGTGGGGGCGGCGGGGACCGGGCGGTGGTCGGTGGGGGGACGCTCGCGGACATACGGGGGAGACGGCCCAACCCGGTCGAACCGGCCCGAAGTTGTCCACAGGCTCTGACGCTTTCCGGCCTCCGCCTGTACCGTCTCCACGAGTTGATGTTCGAGCGTGTGCACGGGCGCGGTACGGGGAGGCGGTCGACATGACCGGACTGGACGAGGCGGCAGCGGCCGGGGCACGTGAACTGCCCTCGCCGAAGGGCTTCGCGCCCTGGCCCGCGAAGGGCTCCCCCAAGGAAGAGGGCAAGGCGCTGCGCTCGGCGGTCCCGCGGCGCGTGCACGGCGCCCTCGACCCGGACGGTTCCCGCCCGGACGCGGTGAGCGCGGTCCAGGAGTCGAACCGGGACCGGATCCCGGAGCTGATCCCGATAAGGGTCGGCCGGATGGCGGCCGGTCCCTTCGCGTTCCTGCGCGGCTCGGCCGGGCTGATGGCGCACGACCTCGCCCGCACCCCGACGACGGGGATCGCCACCCAGATCTGCGGCGACGCCCACGCGGCCAACTTCGGTCTGTACGGCGACCCGCGCGGCGGCCTGGTCATCGACCTGAACGACTTCGACGAGACGGTGCTCGGCCCCTGGGAGTGGGACCTCAAGCGGCTCGCCGCCTCCCTCGTGCTGGCCGGCCGGGAGGCGGGCGCCGACGAGGACACCTGCCGCAGGGCCGCGGCCGACGCGGCCGGCGCCTACCGCCGCACCATGCGCCTGCTGGCCAAGCTCCCGGTGCTGGACGCGTGGAACGCCATCGCGGACGAGGAACTGGTCTCCCACTCCGACGCCCACGACATGGTCGGCACCCTGCGCCGGGTCTCGCAGAAGGCGCGGGCCAACACCAGCGGCCGGTTCGCCGCCCGCTCCACCGAGGCCACCGAGGACGGCGGCCGCCGCTTCGTCGACGCGGCGCCGGTGCTGCGCCGGGTCCCGGACGCGGAGGCGGCGGCGGTCACCGCGGCCCTGGAGGACTACGTCACCACGCTCTCCGAGGACCGCCACCCGCTGCTCGCCCGGCACACCCCGCACGACGTGGCCTTCCGGATCGTCGGCACCGGCAGCGTCGGCACCCGGTCCTACGTCGTCCTCCTCCTCGACCACCGCGGCGAGCCGCTGATCCTCCAGGTCAAGGAGGCCCGCGCGTCCGCGCTCGTGCCGCATCTCGCGACCGCGGGCTTCGCCGCCCCACCCGCCGGCCACGAGGGCCGCCGGGTGGTCCTCGGCCAGAAGCGGATGCAGGTGGTCAGCGACATCCTGCTCGGCTGGACCACGGTCGGCGGCCGTCCCTTCCAGGTCCGCCAGTTCCGCAACCGCAAGGGCAGCGTCGACCCGGCCGCGCTGTCCCCCGGCCAGCTCGACGACTACGGCCGGATGACCGGTGCCCTGCTGGCCCGTGCCCACTCCCACAGCGCCGACCCGCGCCTGATCGCCGGCTACTGCGGCAGGAGCGAGGAGCTGGACGAGGCGGTCGGCGCGTTCGCGGTGGCCTACGCCGACCGCACGGAGGCGGACCACGGCGAACTGGTGGCCGCGGTGCGGTCCGGCCGGATCGCGGCGGAGCTCGGGGTGTGATCTCCGGATGAGGTGCTGATGTGAAGTACGTCGCAATCGGCGGTGGCGGCGAGGGCGAGGAGCCGGTCTCCGTCGACCCCCGCCCCTACCTGGCCAGGCTGCCGGAACTCGCCGGCGGCCTGCCACCGGGCGCCCGTGCCTTCGCCACCGACCCCCGCCACTACGACCTCGGCGACCGCCACTGCGTCCGGGACCTGCACCCCCTGGACGTCCACCGCACCACCCCCGGCGCCGTGGAGATCCGCTTCCGCCACCACGGTCTCGCCCACGACGAGGACCTGGTCATCCGCTACACGGGAGTCTCCCGTTTCCAGTCGGACGTCCTGGGCGCCTGCGATCTCGCCTCGCTCGGCGGGGTCATCCTCGACGAGATCCTCCCGCACCCCGACGGCTGCACCCACGAGCTGGCCTGCCGCCCCGGCACCCTGGTCATGGCCTGCGCGGACCTGACCGCCGAGTGGGTCCCGGCCACCGGCGGCGACGACAGGCCCTAGGCTGGGCGGGTGACGACCCCGGAAGCTGAGCAGTCCCAGGCACCGCGGCCCGAGGAACGGCTGGAACGGGCCGTACGGACCGCCGAACAGGCGTTGATCGAGTACGAGATCGCCGTCGAGACCTTCCGTGTCGAGGTGGAGAACTTCTCCCGCCTCCACGAACAGAAACTCGGCCCGCTCTACCTCCGTCTCGAGGAACTGGACGCGCGGATCGCCGAGGCGAAGGCCGCCCGCAGCGGCGACCCCGAGGACATCCGCGCCGCCGAGGAGGCCCGCGCCCGGGTCATGCCCATGCCCGGCGTCGAGGAACTCCTGCACGGCTGGATGGACGGCGACGGCCTGTTCCCGGAGGCCGCCGCGATGCTCACCGAGCAGGAGGTGCGGCCCCCGCAGCGGGTGCGGCCCAGCGAGGAGGCCCGCCGGCTCTACCGCGAACTGGCCCGCAAGGCCCACCCCGACCTGGCGCAGGAGGAGGCCGAGCAGGAGCGGCGCGAGGAGTTCCTCAGCCGGGTCAACGCGGCCTACGCCCGCGGCGACGAGGCCCTGCTGCGCGAACTGGCCGAGGAGTGGGCGGCCGGCCCGGTCCCGCCGGAGCGCCGGCCGAGCCGTGCCGAGGAGCTCTACGCCCGCCTCGAATGGCTCTCCCAGCGCAAGGAGCTGCTCAACCTGGTCGCCAAGGAGCTGGAGGACGGTCCCATCGCCGGTCTGCTCCGGCTGGCGCCCGACGACCCCGACAGCCTCCTGGCGGAGATCGGCGAGCGGCTCCACAAGGACGTGGCCGAGCGGGAGACGGAGCTGGCCGCGCTGCTCACGCAGGAGTAGCGGTCCGGTAGCGTCGGAGCCATGAACTTCGCAGCGCGTGTGCCCACGGTCGAGGTCGCGGACCTCAAGGACGGCGACTTCCTGCTGGACGTCCGCGAGGACGACGAGTGGCAGGCGGGCCACGCGGCCGGCGCCCTGCACATCCCGATCAGCGAGTTCGTCGCCCGCTACGGCGAACTGACCGAGGCGGCCCCCCAGGACGCCCGTGTCAACGTCATCTGCCGCTCCGGCGGCCGCTCGGCCCAGGTCACCATGTACCTGGTCCAGCAGGGCATCGACGCGGTCAACGTGGACGGCGGCATGCAGGTCTGGCAGGCGGTGGGCCGTGAGGTCGTCACGGACGCGGGCGAACCGGGGTTCGTGGTCTGAGCCCCCCGCAGGACCGAGGCGGCCGGTCCCTGCCCCTCCGTAGGACCGAGGTGGCCGGTCCCTGCCCCTTCGTAGGACTGAGGGGGTCCGGTTCCTGTCCTCCGTAGGGCTGCTGGGGCCGGTTCCTGTCCTCCGTAGGACTGAGGGGGTCGGTTCCTGTCGTCGCAGGGCTGCTGGGTCCGGCCCGTCTACCCCAGCGGGTGCGCGGCCAGCAGGTCCCCCAGCGCCTCCTCGTGGGCCCCCGCGCCGCCGAGCGCCAGCTCGATCTGCTTCGCCCACGCGTGGTACCGGTGCAGCACGTACTCCGTGTCGGCGCCGAACCCCCCGTGCAGGTGCTGCGCGGTCTGCACCACCCGCCGCACCCCCTCCGCCGCCCAGATCTTCGCCACCGCCACGTCCCCGGCCGGGGGCAGCGCCCCGGCCGCCCCCGACGCGATCCGCCAGGCCGCCTGCCACAGCGTCGCCTCCATGGCCCGTAGATCGACGTACCGGTCGGCGGCCTGCACGGCCACCGCCTGGAACGTGGCGACGGGATGCCCGAACTGCTCCCGCTTCCCGGTGTACTCGGCCGTCATCCGCAGCACCCGCTCACCGAGCCCGAGCGCCAGCGCGCACGTCCCCGTGGTCAGCAGCGCGCGCAGCCACTCCCAGGCGCCCTCCGCCGTCACCACGTCCCGCCCCGCGACCCGCGCCGACTCCAGCCGCAGCTCACCGAGCCGCTCCCCGCTGGTCGACACCTGCTCCGCGAGCGCGACCCCGCCCCGGTTGGGTGCCACCAGCGCCAGCACCCCGCGGTCGCCGTCCGTGTGCGCCGGTACGACGACGAGATCGGCGTCGTACGCCCACGGCACCGCCGTCTGCACCCCGTCCAGCACCCAGTCGTCCCCGTCCCGCCGCGCGGTCACCGCCAGTTCGGCCGGGTCGTGTCCGGTGCGCCCGCTCGCGGCGACGGTCAGCACCAGCTCCCCGCGCCCGGCCGGCGCCAGCACCCGCGCCCCCAGCTCCGGCCCGCCGTGGGCCGACAGGGCGGCGATGGCCGCGCTGTTCTCCAGCAGCGGCACCCGCGCCAGCACCTTCGCCGACTCCCGCAGCACCAGGCAGAGCGCGATCGCGTCCAGGCCGGCCCCGCCGTGCTCCTCGTCCAGCAGCAGGCTCAGCAGATCCGCGCCCGCCAGCCGGTCCCACAGTTCCCGGTCGAAGCCCTCGGCCACGGCACCGGTGGTCAGCGACGGGCTGGGCACTGCGTCCGGCGCCACCGCGGCGAACACCCCGCGCGCCGCCTCGGCCGCCGCCAACTGCTCCTCTGCGAAGGTGAAGTCCACGGTCCTGTCCTCCCGGCGGATCCGGCGATCTGACGGTTGATCCGATGGTTGATCTGACGGTCCGTCAAGATAGAACAGGTTCTAGAAGAAGGGAACCTAAAACCCCTGCGATCACCGGCTTCCGCCGTCGTACGCTCTCGGCCGCTGTCCGCCGACGGGGGACGGACGCACGAGGAGGACACATGGGGATCCGGAGCCTGACCCGCACCGAGGCCGAGCACCGCGCCGCGCTGGTCACGGTCGAGCGCTACGACGTGGACATCGACCTCACCGCCCTGCCCGAGGGGCCGGAGGTCCGCTGTGTCTCCACCGTCACCTTCGCCTGCGCCGAGCCGGGCGCGGAGACCTTCGTCGACTGCGCGGCCGAGGTCCGCTCCGCGACCCTGAACGGCGCCCCGCTCACCCCGTCCGGCGACGGCCGCATCCCGCTGCCCGGCCTCGCCGCCCACAACGTGCTGCGCGTCGAGAGCGTCCAGGCCGACACCGCCACCGGCGAGGGCGTGCACAAGGCCACCGACCCCGCCGACGGTGAGGTCTACGTCTGGACGAGCTTCGAACCCGACGAGGCCCGCTTCGTCTGGGCCTGCTTCGACCAGCCCGACCTCAAGGCCCCGCACGCCTTCACGGTCACCGCCCCGGCCGCCTGGACCGTGCTCAGCAACTCCGGTGACGCCCGCGTCGAGGAACGGGGCGCCGCCCGCCGCTGGACCTTCCCGGACACCCCGCCGCTGTCCGTGTACAACACCGTCGTCAACGCGGGCCCCTTCCACGAGATCCGCCGCGAGGCCGACGGCCACGACCTCGGCATCTTCGCCCGCCGCTCGCTCGCCGAACTCCTGGAACGCGACGCCGACGAGATCTTCACCCTCACCCGCCAGGGCCTCGCCTTCTACGCCGAGGCCTTCGCGATGCCGTTCCCGCAGCGCAGGTACGACCAGGTGTTCACGCCGGAGTTCGGCGGCGCGATGGAGAACTACGGCTGTGTGACCTGGTCCGACACCTTCCTGCGGCGGGCCGAGCCGACCCCCGCGGAACGCGAGCTGCTCGCGGTCGTGCTGCTGCACGAGATGGCGCACATGTGGTTCGGCAACATCGTCACCATGCGCTGGTGGGACGACCTCTGGCTGAACGAGGCCTTCGCCGAGTTCGCCTGCCACTGGGCCGCCGAGGGCGCCACCCGCTACACCGACGCCTGGGCGGGCCACCTCGCCACCGGCAAGCTCCGCGCGTACCTCGCCGACCAGGGCCCGATCTCGCACCCGATCCACCAGCCCATCCACGACGTCGCCCAGGCCGCGTCGATCTTCGACAGCATCACCTACCCCAAGGGCGCCTCCGTCCTCCAGCAGTTGATGACGTACGTGGGCGAGGACCGCTTCCGGGCCGGCATGGCCGCGTACTTCGCCCGCCACGCCTGGGGCACCACCACCCTCCAGGACCTGATCGACGCCCTCGCCGAGAGCAGCGGACGCGACCTGGCCGCCTGGCGCACCGCCTGGCTGGGGACGGCCGGCACCGACCGCTTCACCCTGGACCGCGACGGCGCCACCGTCACCCTGGTCGCCGACGGCACCCCGCGCCCGCAGGTCCTGGCGGTCGGCGCGTACGACCGCGACGGCGACGCGCTGCGGCGCACCGCGCTGATCCGCACCGAGGTGACCCGGCCCCGCACCCCCGTCACCGGCCTTCCCACCACCTACGACCTCCTTCTGGTCAACGACGACGACCTCACCTTCGCCACCACCCGCCCGGACCCCGCGACCCGGGACACCCTGTTCCGCGCGGCGGCCGAGCTGCCCACGGCCGTCTCCCGGGGCGTGGCCGCCGCCACCGTCTGGGACATGCTCACGGCCGGCGAGGCCACGGCGGCCGAGGCCGGGCGCTGCCTCACCGGGGTCCTGGCGGCCGAGACCTCCGACGCGGTGATCGAGCCCTGGCTCAACCTCGCCACCACCGTCGCCGAACTCTGGGCTCCGCCCGCCGAGCGCGCCGAACTCACCGAGGCCGTGGCCGCGGTCTGCCGCCGGCTCGCCGCCGACCCCGGCCGCCGCCAGGTCGCGCTGCGCGGTCTCGCCCGCACCGCGACCGGCGCCGACGACCTGGCCTGGCTGCGCGAACAGGCCGGTGACGACATCGACCTGCGCTGGCGCGCCCTGGTCCGCGAGGCCGAACTCGGCGGCGACGTCAGCGCCGAGTCCGCCGCCCTGCTCGAACGCGACACCGACCCCGACGCCTGGATCCGCGCCCTCACCGTGCGCGCCGCCCTCCCCGACGCCGCCGCGAAGGACGAGGTCTGGCAGCGGCTGGCCGTGGACCGCGTGGTGCCCGTCGCGGCGATCGCCCAGGTCGCCGCCGCCTTCTGGCGCCCCGCCCAGGACACCGTGCTGGCCCCCTTCGCCCAGCGCTACCTGGAGGTGGTCCCCCAACTGCACCGCGGCGCGATGATCCCGGCGATGACCTTCACCAGCCACCTCTTCCCGTCGCACGCCATCGACCCCGCGTACATCGAGACGGCCCGGCGGGTGTCCCAGGAGGCGGCTCCCGCGGTCCACAGCACCCTCCTGGAACGCTCGGACGCGGTCCGCCGCATGCTCCGGTCCCGCGGCTGACCCTCGGTGCCCCGGTACTCCAGAACCCCCTTCCGATACCTCTGTCGCCCCTGATAGCCCTGGTATCCCTTGCGCCCCCAGCGCCCCCAGCGCCCCCAGCGCCCCCAGCGTCTCCGGTGTTTCCGGTGTCTCCGGTGTCCTCCGGGGGGCAGATGCCCGACCCGACCGATCGTTCGGTTCGATCGGTTTCCATGGTCGCCGGGTCCGGACGACGGGTCAACCACTGTGGAAAACGTCCGCGGCGGCCTGTGGAAAACCCGTCGAGCGGGTTCCGCGGGCCGGGCTCGGACACCGCGCGACCTGCGATGACCTCGGGCGGAGGGGATCGGCGCGATGGGCCGGGGCGGTCCCCGGAACCGCCCGGAGTGGCGATGGCCACGCCCGTCCGCCCTTCCCCGGGGCTGCGCCCGGTGGCCGGTGCTGAGTACCGTTCCGTGCGGGTGCCGGGCAGCGGCACCCCGGAGGGTCCCGGACCGGCCGTCCGGACGACGCGGCGGTATCGGGGAACGGGGCGGGCATGGACGCGCAGGAAGAGGACTCGGAGGCCCGGCACGGACCGGACGGTCCCGAAGGTCCGGGCCATCCGGTCGATCCGGGCTGTCCCGAGGGTCCGGGCCATCCCGAGGGTCTAGGCCATCCGGGGGGTCTGGGCGGTCCGGTCGGTCTGGGCGGTCCGGGGGATCCGGTCGGTCCGGCGGATCCGGTCGGTCCCGGCGGGACGCCGGATCCGGCGTCACGGCCCCCCGAGCCCCTCCGTACCGGTGTCGCCGCCCTCTCGCCCCCCTACCAGGTCGGCGCGGCCCTCGCCCTCGCCCTGGTCGCGGTCACCGCCTGTGTGCACCTCGGGATGGTGTTCCTCAGCGTCGCTCCGGCGAACACCGTGACCAAGAACCACGGCACGGCGATCGAGGACTGGGTGTACCCGGAGTTCGAGCAGAACTGGAAGCTCTTCGCCCCCAACCCGTTGCAGCAGAACATCGCCGTGCAGGTGCGCGCCGACGTGCTGATGCGGGACGGCACGACGGCCACGACCGGGTGGAACGACCTGTCGGTCCGCGACGGCCAGGCCATCGACGGCAGCCTGCTGCCGAGCCACACCGTGCAGAACCAGCTGCGCCGGGCCTGGGACTTCTTCGTCACCACGCACGGCACCGACAACCGCCCGGTCGGCCTGCGCGGCTCCCTCTCCGAGCAGTACCTGCGCCGGATCGTCGTGATGCGCATGTACGAGCAGGACGCGACCAGCGAGAAGGGCGTCATCCAGCGCGTCCAGGTGCGCTCCAGCACCACCAACGTGCCCCCGCCCGACTGGAGTGACGAGAAGGTCTCCGACAACCCCGTCTATCGCGTGCTGCCCTGGTGGACGGTTCGGACCGACGAGGCCGACGGAGGTGTCCGGTGAGCCGGCTCGCCCTGTGCCTGTCCCGCGCCATCGCCAAGGTCACCGGGTCGGCGCTCGGCCCGTACCAGACGGCCGTCGTCCGCATCGGTTTCGCCGCCACCTGGCTGCTGTTCCTGCTGCGCGAGTACCCGCACCGCCGGCAGCTGTACGGCCCCGACGGACCCTGGAGCTTCGCCCTCGCCCAGCGGCTGACCGCCGACAACCACGCCTTCACGCTGCTGCTGTCCTCCGACAGCCGGGTCTTCTTCGAGGTCTTCTACTTCCTGGCCGTCCTGTGCAGCGCCCTGCTGCTGGTGGGCTGGCGCACCCGCGCCATGTCCCTGCTGTTCATGGTCGGCGTGCTGTCCCTGCAGAACCGCAGCGTCTTCGTGGGCGACGGCGGCGACAACGTGCTGCACCTGATGTCCATCTACCTGGTCTTCACGCGCTGCGGCCAGGTGTGGTCCCTGGACGCGCGCCGCGCGGCCCGCGCGGACGCGGCACGCGCGCGTGGCGAGCGCGTCGCCCCCGACCGGGTGGGTCCCGCCCTGTGGGCGGCCGCCGGTCTCCTGCTGGCCGCGGCGGCCCTCACCGGCCGCACCGGCGGCGGCTGGCTGGTACCGGCCCTGCTGTGGACGGGCTGGGCGGGCGCCGCCCTGTGGTGGGCGGCGGGCCGTCTGGCGCGCACGCCCGAGCCCCGGATCCTGTTGGACGTCATCGCCGACATCCTGCACAACGGCGCGCTGTTCGTGATCATGGCCGAGGCCTGCCTGATCTACTCCACGGCCGGCTGGTACAAGATCCAGGGCTCCCGCTGGCAGGACGGCACCGCCGTCTACTACCCGCTCCACCTCGACTACTTCTCGCCCTGGCCGGCCCTCGCCGACCTGCTGTCCGCCAACGGCACGATGGTGACGCTGGTGACCTACGGGACGGTCATCGTCCAGGTCGCCTTCCCGTTCACGCTGCTCAACCGGCGGGCCAAGAACGTGCTGCTGGCCGCGATGATGACCGAGCACGCGGTGATCGCGGTCGTCCTCGGCCTGCCGTTCTTCTCGCTCGCCATGATCGCGGCGGACTCGGTTTTCCTGCCGACGTCCTTCCTGCACCGCCTCGGCCGCCTGGCGGCACGCGCGCGTGACCGCGTCCTGCGGCGGCCCGGCCCGGTGCTGCCCCCGCCCCGCTCCCCGGAGAGCGACGACCGGCCCCGCGTAGGCTTCGGGACATGACCGACCCCCTGGACCACTGGGCGCGGCTGGCCGGCTCCGCCGTGCTGCTCGACGGGTTCCACGCCCTCAAGCACGCCCTGCGCTTCGGTGCGGAGGTGCCGGTGGCGCTCACCACGGACCGCACGGCGGCACTGGCACTGGCGGACGACCTCGCCCCGGACGTCCGCGAGCCGCTGGCCGCGCTGCTGACCGAGGTGGCCCCGGAGGCGTACGCGCGGCTCGTGGCGCGCCCGCATCCGACGGGGGTCGCCGCCCTGGCCGTACGACCACCCCGCGAGGCCCGTCTCCGCGCGCTGCACCGGCTCCCGCGCACCGCTCCGATCGTGCTCCTCGACGAGCCCCGCAACCTCGGCAACGCGGGCGCGGTGATCCGGCTGGCCGCGGGCTTCGGAGCGACCGGGGTCATCACGACCGGCACGCTCGACCCCTGGCATCCGACGGTCGTCCGGGGCGGCGCGGGTCTGCACTTCGCCACGGCGGTGGAGCGGCTGACGGTGCCCGAGCTGCCGCCGGGCCCCCTGTTCGCCCTGGATCCGGAGGGCGAGGACATCCGGGGCACGAAGCTCCCGGACGACGCGATCCTCGCCTTCGGTTCGGAGCGGACGGGGTTGTCGGCGCAGCTGCGGGCGAGGGCCGACCACCTGCTACGGCTCCCGATGCGCCCGCAGGTGAGCAGCTACAACCTGGCGACGAGCGTGGCGATGACGCTGTACCACTGGAGCGCTCTGTAGGCGGCCCGGGCCGGTCCTACGCCTCCCGGCGCACCTCGATCACCCGGAACCGGCTCGCCACGAACGCCCCGTCGCACAGCGCGGAGTTGGCCGCGGGGTTGCCGCCCGAGCCGTGGAAGTCGGAGAACGCGGCCGTCTGGTTCACGTACACCCCGCCGACCAGGTTCAGCGACAGCTGCGCCGCCTCTTCCAGGCAGACCTCCTCGACGGCGCGCTCCACGTCGGCGTCCACGGTGTACGCCCCGACGGTCATCGCGCCCTTGTCCCGCACCGTCCGCCGCAGCAGCTCCACCGCGTCGGCGGCCGAGTCGACGGCGACGGCGAAGGACACCGGGCCGAAGCACTCGCTCATGTACGCGGCCTCGTCGTCCGGCTTGGCGCCGTCCAGCTTGACGATCACCGGCGTCCGGACGACCGCGTCCGGGAACTCGGGGTCGGTGATCTCCCGGGACGCGAGGGCGACCTCGCCGAGACCGGCGGCGGCCTCCAGACGGGCCTTGACGTCGGGGTTGACGATCGCGCCGAGCAGCGCGCCCGCGCGGGCGTCGTCGCCGAGCAGGCCGTCGACCGCGCGGGCGAGGTCGGCGACCACCTCGTCGTAGGTCCGGGGGCCCTCCTCGGTGCGGATGCCGTCCCGGGGGATCAGCAGGTTCTGCGGGGTCGTGCACATCTGGCCGCTGTAGAGGGACAGCGAGAAGGCCAGGTTGGAGAGCATGCCCTTGTAGTCGCCGGTCGACTCGACCAGCACGGTGTTGACGCCGGCCTTCTCGGTGTAGACCTGCGCCTGCCGGGCGTTGGCCTCCAGCCAGTCACCGAAGGCGGTGGAACCGGTGTAGTCGATGATCCTGATGTCGGGGCGGGTCGCCAGGGTCTTGGCGATGCCCTCGCCGGGGCGTTCCGCGGCCAGGGCCACCAGGTTCGGGTCGAAGCCGGCCTCGGCGAGAACCTGGCGGGCGACCTGCACGGTGAGCGCGAGCGGCAGCACCGCGCGCGGGTGCGGCTTCACGAGGACCGCGTTGCCGGTGGCGAGGGAGGCGAACAGGCCCGGGTAGCCGTTCCACGTCGGGAACGTGTTGCAGCCGATGACCAGGGCGGTCCCGCGCGGGACCGGCCTGAACGTCTTGGTCAGGGCGAGCGGGTCGCGCTTGCCCTGCGGCTTGGTCCACTCGGCGGTGTCGGGGGTGCGGACCTGCTCCACGTACGCGTACGCCACGGCCTCCAGGCCGCGGTCCTGGGCGTGCGGGCCGCCCGCCTGGAACGCCATCATGAAGGCCTGGCCGCTGGTGTGCATGACCGCGTGCGCGAACTCGTGCGTGCGGTCGCTGATCCGCTTGAGGATCTCCAGGCACACCACCGCCCGCGCCTCCGCGCCCGCGTCGCGCCAGGCGGCCTGCCCGGTGCGCATCGCGGGCAGCAGGGTGTCGATGTCGGCGTGCGGGTAGGTCACGCCCAGCTCGATGCCGTAGGGGGATACCTCGCCGCCGACCCAGTCGTCGGTGCCGGGCTGGCCGAGGTCGAGGCGGGTGCCGAGGAGGGCGTCGAAGGCGGCCTTGCCGGCCGCCGCGTCCAGGCTGCCGTGCTCGCCGTAGGCCTTGGGGTGCTCGGGGTGCGGCGACCAGTACGCGCGCGTGCGGATCGCCTCGAGCGCCTGGTCAAGCGTGGGCCGGTGCTTGGCGATCAGCTCGTGCACGGTGAGTTCGGCGGTCATGCGGGACCAACTCCTCGTCTGATGAGCTCCCCTTCGAGCTCATGACCTGGGCGGAAACGGCCGGACAGAGTTAGAGTAACCGAACGATCGGTCGGGACAAGGGGGCCTGCCGCATCTGTGGAAAACCCCGTGCGGGAGGATCGCGCACATGACAGCACTCGACCTCAGCAGCCCCGTGGGCGTCGCCGGCGCCGGCACCATGGGCCAGGGCATCGCCCAGGTCGCACTCGTCGCGGGCCATCCCGTTCGGCTGTACGACGCCGTCCCGGGACGGGCCGGGGACGCGGCCTCGGCGATCGGCGCCCGCCTCGACCGGCTCGTCGAGAAGGGGCGGATGACGGCCGCCGACCGGGACGCGGCCCGCGCGCGGCTGCTGCCCGCCGGGGAACTCACCGAGTTCGCGGACTGCGGCCTGGTGGTGGAGGCCGTCCTGGAGCGGCTGGAGGCCAAGCAGGAGCTGTTCCGGGCCCTGGAGGACATCGTCGGCGAGGACTGCCTGCTCGCCACCAACACCTCCTCCCTGTCGGTGACGGCCGTCGGAGGCGGCCTGCGCGCCGCCTCCCGCCTCGTGGGCCTGCACTTCTTCAACCCGGCCCCGCTGATGCCGCTGGTCGAGGTGGTCTCCGGGTTCGCCACCGACGTCACGTCGGCCACGCGCGCGTACGAGACCGCCCGCGCCTGGGGCAAGACGCCGGTCGCCAGCGCGGACACCCCCGGCTTCATCGTCAACCGCATCGCGCGGCCCTTCTACGCCGAGGCGTTCGCGGTCTACGAGGCGCAGGCCGCCGACCCGGCCACCATCGACGCGGTGCTGCGCGAGTGCGGCGGCTTCCGCATGGGCGCCTTCGAACTGACCGACCTGATCGGCCAGGACGTCAACGAGTCCGTCACCCACTCCGTGTGGCAGGCGTTCTTCCAGGACGTCCGCTTCACGCCCTCCCTGGCCCAGCGCAGGCTCGTCGAGTCCGGCCGCCTGGGCCGCAAGACCGGGCAGGGCTGGTACGACTACGAGGACGGCGAGGAGCGTGCCGAGCCGCACACCGCGGAGCCCGCCGACCGGCCCGCCTACGTCGTCGCCGAGGGAGGCATGGGCCCGGCGGCCGAACTGCTCGCGATGATCCGCGAGGCGGGCATCCAGGTCCGCGAGGAGGACGAGGACCACGGCACCCGCCTGGTGCTGCCCAGCGGCGGCCAGCTGGTCCTCGCCGACGGCCAGACCTCCGTGGAGTTCCGTGACGTCGTCTACTTCGACCTCGCGCTCGACTACCGCCGCGCCACCCGCGTCGCCCTGTCCGCCGGCCACGAGACCCTGCCGCAGACGCTGAGGGAGTCGATCGGCCTCTTCCAGGCGCTCGGCAAGCAGGTCAGCGTCATCGGCGACGTCCCCGGCATGATCGTGGCCCGCACGGTCGCCCGGATCGTCGACCTCGCCCACGACGCGGTCGCCAAGGGCGTCGCCACCGAGGAGGACATCGACACCGCGATGCGGCTGGGCGTCAACTACCCGCTCGGCCCCTTCGAGTGGAGCCGCCGCCTGGGCCGCGGCTTCGCCTACGACCTCCTCGACGACCTGCACCTGCGCGACCCGAGCGGCCGTTACGCGCCCTCCCTCGCGCTCTACCGCCACGCCTACGCCACCGAGAAGCGGGAGGGCGCCTCGTGACCACCGCCAAGCGCGACACCTACACGCCCGAGACGCTGCTCTCGGTGGCCGTCCAGGTCTTCAACGAGCGCGGTTACGACGGCACCTCCATGGAGCACCTCTCCAAGGCGGCCGGCATCTCCAAGTCGTCGATCTACCACCACGTCGCCGGCAAGGAGGAGCTGCTGCGCCGCGCGGTCAGCAGGGCGCTGGACGGTCTGTTCGGGATCCTCGACGAGGAGCACGCGCGCGTGGGGGCCGCCGCCGACCGCCTGGAGTACGTCGTACGGCGCATGGTCGAGGTGCTGCTCTCGGAACTGCCCTACGTGACGCTGCTGCTGCGGGTGCGGGGCAACACCGGCACCGAGCGCTGGGCGCTGGAGCGGCGCCGGGACTTCGACCACCGGGTGGCCGAGCTGCTGAGGGCGGCGGCCGCCGAGGGGGACATAAGGGCGGACGTCGAGGTGCGGCTGGCGACCCGGCTGGTCTTCGGCATGGTCAACTCGATCGTCGAGTGGTACCGCCCGGACGGGCGCGGCGCGAGCGAGCGCGAGGTCTCCGACGCGGTGGTGCGGCTGGTCTTCTCCGGCCTGCGCGCGCACTGACGTCAGCTGCCGTCCGGATCCAGGTCCTCCTCCTCGAACACCAGCAGCGTGCGGGTGCTCAGCACCTCGGGGATGGCCTGGAGCCGGGTCAGCACCAGCTCGCGCAGCGCCTTGTTGTCGGGGGTGTGCACCAGGAGCAGCACGTCGAAGTCGCCGCCCACCAGGGCGATGTGCGAGGCGCCGGGCAGCTGGCGCAGCTGCTCGCGGACCGTGCGCCAGGAGTTCTGGACGATCTTCAGCGTGATGTAGGCGGAGGTGCCCTGGCCCGCCCGCTCGTGGTCCACGCGGGCGCCGAAACCGCGGATCACGCCGTCCTCGACGAGCCGGTTGATACGGGCGTAGGCGTTGGCGCGCGACACGTGGACGCGTTCGGCGACGGACCGTATCGACGCGCGGCCGTCCGCCTGGAGGATCTGCAGGATGTCCTGATCGATGACGTCCAGCGGGCGCGCGGGCGGCAGCGTGCCGCGGTCCCGCGGGCCCTCGGCCATTTGTTCAGGAGCCATGTCCCCCCGCCTTCCTGCCATGGACGTACTGCGTTCATTCCAGGTTGTGGAGAACCGTTTGTCCACAGCCTCATGCCGCCTGTAGCCAAAATGTGCCAACGACCGAACAATCGGTAGGTGAGACGGGTCACAGCCCGATCCGTCTCCCGTACCCCCACGAGGAGGTGCCGTCATGACGGTCATGGAGCAGCGCGGCGCGTACCGTCCGTCGCCGCCGCCCGCCTGGCAGCCCCGGACGGACCCCGCGCCGCTGCTGCCCGACGAGCGCCCGTACCGCGTCCTGGGAACGCCGGCGGCCGCCGAGGCCGACCCGGAACTGCTGCGCGGGCTCTACACCCGGCTCGTGCGCGGCCGCCGCTACAACGCGCAGGCCACCGCCCTCACCAAACAGGGCCGCCTCGCCGTCTACCCCTCCAGCACCGGCCAGGAGGCCTGCGAGGTCGCCGCCGCGCTCGCCCTCCAGGAGCGGGACTGGCTCTTCCCCAGCTACCGCGACACCCTCGCCGTCGTCGCCCGGGGCGTGGACCCCGTCGAGGCGCTCAGCCTGCTGCGCGGCGACCGGCACACCGGCTACGACCCCTACGCCCACCGGGTGGCCCCGCTCTGCACCCCGCTCGCCACCCAGCTCCCGCACGCCGTCGGCCTCGCCCACGCGGCCCGCCTCAAGGGCGACGACGTGGTCGCGCTCGCCATGGTCGGCGACGGCGGCACCAGCGAGGGCGACTTCCACGAGGCCCTGAACTTCGCCGCCGTCTGGCAGGCCCCGGTCGTCTTCCTGGTCCAGAACAACGGCTTCGCCATCTCCGTCCCGCTCGCCAAGCAGACCGCCGCCCCCTCCCTGGCCCACAAGGCCGTCGGGTACGGCATGCCGGGCCGCCTGGTCGACGGCAACGACGCGGTCGCCGTGCACGAGGTCCTGGGCGACGCCGTGCGGCACGCGCGCGAGGGCGGCGGCCCCACCCTCGTCGAGGCGGTCACCTACCGGGTCGACGCCCACACCAACGCCGACGACGCCACCCGCTACCGCGGCGACGCCGAGGTAGCGGCCTGGCGCGACCACGACCCGATCCTGCTGCTGGAGCGCGAGCTGACCGACCGCGGGCTGCTCGACGAGGAGACCGTCCGCCGCGCGCGCGAGGACGCCGAGACCATGGCCGCCGACCTGCGCGAGCGCATGAACCGCGACCCCGGGCTCGACCCCATGCACCTCTTCGACCAGGTCTACGCCGAGCCCACCCCCCAACTGCGTGAACAGCGCGCCCTGCTGCGGGCCGAGCTGGACGCCGAGCGGGAAGGCGGCGACCGATGACGACCGTCGCCGTCAAGCCCGCCACCATGGCGCAGGCCCTCACGCGCGCCCTGCGCGACGCGATGACCGCCGACCCCGCCGTGCACGTCCTGGGCGAGGACGTCGGCACCCTCGGCGGGGTCTTCCGGGTCACCGAAGGTCTCACCGCGGAGTTCGGCGAGACCCGCTGCACCGACACCCCCCTCGCCGAGGCCGGCATCCTCGGCACCGCCGTCGGCATGGCCATGTACGGACTGCGCCCGGTCGTCGAGATGCAGTTCGACGCCTTCGCCTACCCCGCCTTCGAGCAGCTCGTCAGCCACGTCTCCCGGATGCGCAACCGCACCCGCGGCCGGATGCCCCTGCCGATCACCGTCCGCGTCCCCTACGGCGGCGGCATCGGCGGCGTCGAGCACCACAGCGACTCCTCCGAGGCCTACTACATGGCCACCCCCGGCCTGCACGTCGTCACCCCCGCCACCGTCGCCGACGCCTACGGCCTGCTGCGTGCGGCCATCGCCTCCGACGACCCGGTGGTCTTCCTAGAACCCAAGCGCCTGTACTGGTCCAAGGACACCTGGAACCCCGAGCACCCGGCGGACGTCGAACCGATCGGCCGCGCGGCGGTGCGCCGGACCGGGCGCGGTGCCACGCTCATCACCTACGGCCCGTCCGTACCGGTCTGCCTCGAAGCCGCCGAGGCCGCCCAGGCGGAGGGCTGGGACCTCGAAGTCGTCGACCTGCGCTCCCTGGTGCCGTTCGACGACGAGACGGTCTGCGCGTCGGTACGGCGCACCGGGCGAGCGGTCGTCGTCCACGAGTCGGGCGGGTTCGGCGGACCGGGCGGGGAGATCGCGGCCCGGGTCACGGAGCGCTGCTTCCACCACCTGGAGGCGCCGGTGCTGCGCGTGGCCGGGTTCGACATCCCCTATCCGCCGCCGATGCTGGAGCGCCACCACCTGCCCGGCGTCGACCGCATCCTGGACGCGGTGGCGCGTCTGCAGTGGGAGGCCGAGGGCTGATGGCACAGGTGCTGGAGTTCAAACTGCCCGACCTCGGGGAGGGGCTCACCGAGGCGGTGATCGTCACCTGGCTGGTCCAGGTCGGCGAGGTCGTCGCGATCGACCAGCCGGTCGTCGAGGTCGAGACGGCCAAGGCGATGGTCGAGGTGCCCTGCCCCTACGGCGGCGTGGTCACCGCCCGCTTCGGCGAGGAGGGCGCCGAACTGCCGGTCGGCGCACCGCTGCTCACGGTCGCCGTCGGCGAACCGGCCGCGCTCCCCGAGCCCGAGGGCTCCGGCAACGTCCTGGTGGGCTACGGCACGGGGACACCGCCGGCCCGCCGCCCACGGGTCCGCGCCACCGCCCCGGATCGGGCCGACGGCACAACCGGCCGGGCCGCCGCCCCGGCCGACGGCGCAACCGGCCGGGCCGCCGCCCCCGAACGGGCCCCGCGCACCGCGGTCACGGAAGCGGCGCCCCACGCGCGTGTGCCCGCACCGCAGTTCCTCGCCGAGGGCCCCGTCCCGGTGATCTCCCCGCTGGTCCGCCGACTCGCCCGCGACAACGGCCTGGACCTGCGCCGGCTGGAGGGCTCGGGCCCCGAGGGGCTCATCCTCCGCGCCGATGTCGAGGACGCCCTGCGCGCCGGCGCGGCCCGCGCGACCTCCGCGGCCGCGCAGCCCGCGACCGCGCAGCCCGCGACCGCGCAGCCCGCGACCGCGCAGCCCGCGACCGCGCAGCCCGCGACCGCGCAGCCCGCGACCGCGGGCACCCGCACCCCGCTCAAGGGCATCCGGGGCGCGGTCGCCGACAAGCTCTCCCGCAGTCGCCGGGAGATCCCGGACGCCACCTGCTGGGTGGACGCCGACGCGACCGAGCTGATGCGCGCCCGCACCGCCATGAACGCGGCGGCGGGCCCGAGGATCTCCCTGCTCGCCCTCCTGGCCCGGATCTGCACGGCGGCTCTCGCCCGCCACCCCGAGCTGAACTCCTACGTCGACGTGGAGGCCCGCGAGATCGTCCGTCTCGACCACGTCCACCTGGGCTTCGCCGCCCAGACCGAGCGCGGCCTGGTCGTCCCCGTCGTCCGCGACGCCCACACCCGCGACGCCGAGTCGCTCACGGCCGAGTTCGCCCGGCTGACCGAGGCGGCCCGCACCGGCACCCTCACCCCGGCGGAACTCACCGGCGGCACCTTCACGTTGAACAACTACGGCGTCTTCGGCGTCGACGGCTCCACCCCGATCCTCAACCACCCCGAGGCGGCGATGCTGGGAGTGGGCCGCATAGTCCCCAAACCGTGGGTGCACGAAGGAGAGCTGGCGGTCCGGCAGGTGGTCCAGCTGTCGCTGACCTTCGACCACCGGGTCTGCGACGGCGGCACGGCGGGCGGCTTCCTGCGCCACGTGGCCGACTGCGTGGAGAACCCGGCGGTCCTGCTCCGCACGCTCTAACCGCTCCACCCCGGCGGGGGAGGCCGCCCGGGCGCACCCCGCCCCCCTGTGTTCCCCGTGATCGGAAAGCCCCCCATACTCGAAAGGTGACCGCCACCGACCCACCGCCCCACGACGCGATCGTGTTGGCCGGCGGCGCCGCCCGGCGCCTCGGCGGGGCCGACAAACCCTCCGTGCGGGTAGGCGGCCGGCCCCTCCTGGACCGCGTCCTCGCGGCCTGCGCGGACGCCCGGCGGACCGTCGTCGTGGCAGCCCCCCGCCCCACCTCCCGCCCGGTCCACTGGACCCGCGAGGACCCCCCGGGCGGTGGCCCGGTCGCCGCCCTCGACGCCGGGCTGCGCCACACCGGCGCCGCCTGCGCCGTCGTCCTCTCCGCGGACCTGCCGTTCCTCGAAGCGGCCACCGTGCGAAGGCTGTTGTCGGCTCTGCACACCTCCGGCGCCGACGCCGCACTGCTCACCGACGCCGACGGCCGGGACCAGCCCCTCGTCGCGGCCTACCGCACGGAGCCGCTGCGCCGCGCCCTGTCGGCCCTCGCCGAAGGCGGTCACGGCCTCACCGGCCTCCCCCTGCGGCGGCTCACCGCCGCACTGAACCTCACCCGCGTCCCGGACCCCCTCGCGTCCTTCGACTGCGACACCTGGGACGACATCGCCGACGCCAGGGCACGCATCAGGGAGCATGGGCACGTGTTGGATGAATGGATCTCCGCAGTCAAGGACGAGCTGGGCATCGACCTGGACGTCGACACCGGCGTCCTGCTCGACCTGGCCCGGGACGCCGCGCACGGCGTGGCCCGCCCCGCCGCCCCGCTGACCACCTTCCTCGTCGGCTACGCGGCCGCGCGGGCGGAGGGCGGCCCCGAGGCGGTCGCCGAGGCCGCCCGCAAGGCCGCCGCGCTGGCCCTGCGCTGGGAGGAAGAGGCGGGCGCCGGGCAGCCGGCCGCGGAGAAGCCGGCCTCCGACAGTCCCGACCCCGGGCCCGGCCGGTGAGCGCCCCCGGTATCCGGGCAGGCGACACCGAGGACGATCTCGACGTCGAGGAGGCACTCGCCCTCGTGAGAGAGCCCAGAGAGCCCAGAGAGCCCAGAGAGCCCAGAGAGCCCGGGGACTCCCGGGAGACCCGAGGAGGGGCGGCCCCCGCCGCCTCCCACGGCGAGCACGCGCACGGCGCCCCGTCGGCGCACCGCCACCGCGCCACCCCCTGGCCCCAGGCCCGCGAGATCGCCGCCCGTGCCGTACGGACCGGCGCCCGCCGGACCCTCGCCTCCGTGCCACTGGCCGACGCCCTGGGCCTGACCCTCGCCGCCCCGCTGGACGCCCTGACCGACCTGCCCTCCTTCGACACCTCCGCGATGGACGGCTGGGCGGTGGCGGGCCCCGGCCCCTGGGACGTCCGCGACGAGGGCGTGCTGGCCGGGCACACCCAGCCCCGGCCGCTCACCGACGGCGAGGCGGTCCGGATCGCCACCGGTGCCCGGGTCCCCGCGGACGCCACCGCGGTACTGCGCAGCGAGCACGGCCGTACCGACGCCCAGGGCCGGCTGCACCCCACCCGTGAGACGGTCCACGGCCAGGACATCCGTCCGCGCGGCCAGGAGTGCCGTACCGGCGACCAGTTGCTGCCCGTCGGCACCCTGGTCACCCCGGCCGTGCTCGGGCTCGCCGCCGCCGCCGGATACGACACCGTCACCGCCGTCCCCCGGCCCCGCACCGAAGTCCTGGTCCTGGGAGACGAGTTGCTCACCGCGGGGCTCCCGCGCGACGGGCTGATCCGGGACGCGCTCGGCCCGATGCTCCCGCCGTGGCTGCGCGCGCTCGGCGCCGAGGTGACCGCCGTACGCCGGCTCGGGGACGACGCCAAGGCCCTGCGCAAGGCGATCACCGCGTCGACGGCCGAGCTCGTCGTCACCACGGGCGGCACCGCGTCCGGCCCGGTCGACCACGTCCACCCCACTCTGGAGCGGATCGGCGCCGAACTCCTCGTCGACGGAGTGAAGGTGCGTCCGGGCCACCCCATGCTGCTGGCCCGCACCAAGCCGGACCAGCACCTCGTCGGGCTCCCGGGCAACCCCCTCGCCGCCGTCTCCGGACTGCTCACCCTCGCCGAACCCCTGCTGCGCACCCTCGCCGCCCGCCCGGCCCCCGAGCCGTACACCCTGCCGCTGACGGAGACGACGCACGGGCACCCGTACGACACCCGGCTCGTGCCGGTGGTCCTGCGCGGCGCTACCGCCGTGCCGCTGCACTACAACGGCCCCGCGATGCTCCGGGGTGTCGCCGCCGCGGACGCGCTCGCGGTCGTGCCGCCGGGCGGGGTGCGCCAGGGCGAGGAGACGGAACTACTGGACCTTCCGTGGGCCACCGCGGGTATCGGGGTGTGTTTCACGTGAAACTTCCGGGCCACGACGCCATAGCCCGCCAGGCGGACGAACACCTGGTGACCCATCGGGTGGAACTGCCGAGGAAGGTGGTGGAGCGTCCGATCCGGCAGGTCGCCAAGCGGCTCTCGCTGGCCCTGCTGGTGCTGGTCGCCACCGCGCTGATCGTCTACGCCGACCACGAAGGCTACAACGACACCTCGGACGGCTCCGTCGACCTCCTCGACGCCTTCTACTACGCGACCGTCACCCTCTCCACCACCGGCTACGGCGACATCACCCCGGTGAGCGACGGCGCCCGGCTCACCAACATCTTCGTCATCACGCCGCTGCGCGTGCTGTTCCTGATCATCCTGGTCGGCACCACGCTCGAAGTCCTCACCGAACGCACCCGGGAGGAATGGCGCCTGAACCGCTGGAGGTCCACCTTGCGCGAGCACACCGTCGTCGTCGGGTTCGGCACGAAGGGGCGGTCGGCCGTCCAGACCGTCTGTGCGACCGGCCTGAAGAAGGAGCAGGTCGTGGTCGTCGACCCCAGCTCCAAGGCGGTCGAGGCGGCCACCGCCGAGGGATACGCCGGGGTCGTCGGGGACGCCACCCGCAGCGATGTGCTCAGGCGGGCCGAGGTGCACCGGGCCCGGCAGATCATCATCGCGACCCAGCGCGACGACACCGCCGTCCTGGTCACCCTGACGGCCCGCCAGATCAACAGGGGCGCGAAGATCGTGGCCGCGGTCCGCGAGGAGGAGAACGCGCCGCTGCTCAAGCAGTCCGGCGCCGACGCCGTCATCACCAGCGCCAGCGCGGCCGGCCGGCTGCTCGGCCTCTCCGTGCTCAGCCCCGCCGCCGGCATGGTCATGGAGGACCTCATCCAGCAGGGCAGCGGCCTCGACCTGGTGGAGCGCCCGGCGGTCAAGGCCGAGGTCGGCAAGAGCCCGCGCGAGACGGCCGACCTGGTGGTCAGCGTCGTCCGCGGGCACCGGGTGCTCGGCTACGACGATCCGGGCGTCGGGACCATCGAGCCGACCGACCGTCTGATCACCATCGTGCGGGCCTCCCCGGGCAACCAGGTCGCGCCGGACATCCGGCCGATGCCGCGCGCCTGACCGGGCGAGCGGCCGGTACCGTCGCCGTCCGGGTCCGCCGGGCCGGGGAGTAGCGTCGCGTCCATGCATGCGATCACGATTCCCGAACCTGGTGGGCCCGAGGCGCTGGTGTGGGACGAGGTCCCCGATCCCGTGCCCGGCGAGGGCGAGGTGCTGGTCGAGGTGGTGGCCAGCGCCGTCAACCGCGCCGACATCATGCAACGGCAGGGCTTCTACGACCCGCCGCCGGGCGCGTCCGTGTACCCCGGTCTGGAGTGCGCGGGGCGGATCGCCGCGCTCGGCCCCGGAGTCTCCGGCTGGTCGGTCGGCGACGAGGTGTGCGCGCTGCTCGCGGGCGGCGGCTACGCGCAGAAGGTCGCCGTCCCGGCCGGGCAGCTGCTGCCGGTGCCCGAGGGCGTGGACCTGAAGCAGGCGGCCGCGCTGCCCGAGGTGGCCTGCACGGTCTGGTCGAACGTCTTCATGATCTCCCACCTGCGGCCGGGCGAGACGCTGCTGGTGCACGGCGGCTCCAGCGGCATCGGCACCATGGCGGTCCAGCTGGGCAAGGCGGTCGGCGCCAGGGTCGCGGTCACCGCGGGGACGAAGGAGAAGCTGGACTTCTGCGCCGGGCTGGGCGCGGAGATCCTCGTCAACTACCGCGAGCAGGACTTCGTCGCCGAGGTGCGGGAGGCCACCGGCGGCGCGGGTGCCGACGTCATCCTCGACAACATGGGCGCCAAGTACCTGGACCGGAACGTGACGGCGCTCGCCGTCAACGGCCGGCTCGCGATCATCGGCCTCCAGGGCGGTGTCAAGGGCGAGTTGAACATCGGCGCGATGCTCGGCAAGCGCGCCGCGATCAGCGCGACCTCGCTGCGCGCCCGTCCGCTCGCCGAGAAGACGGCGATCGTCGCGGCGGTACGGGAGCACGTGTGGCCGCTGATCGCCCAGGGCCACGTCCGCCCGGTCGTCGACCGGGAGCTGCCGATGGCGGGGGCCGCGCGGGCACACCGCCTGGTGGAGGCGAGCGAGCACATCGGCAAGGTCCTGCTGGTCGCCCCTTAGCGAATCACGCCCCGCGGAGTCGGCGCGGATCACGTCCTCGCAGGGCGCTCAGTCCCTTCGCACGCGCAGGGCGACGAAGGCGAGGCCGAGGCCGAGGCCGATCAGGACGAGGCCGCTGCCCAGCGGAAGGATGTGCGGCACGGACCCGGAGGCGCCGTCCTCGCCGTCGGGGGCCAGGGCCTGGTGCGCGGGGTCGGGCTGGGGCTGGGGTGCCGTGGGGTCCGGTCCGGTGTCCTGGGCCGGCTGCGCGGAGCCGGCGGCCGGGGTCTCGGCGCCGGCCTGCTCCGGCTCGCTCGTGGGCGCCGCCGTCCCCTCGGTTTCGTCCTCGTCCTCGTCGTCCCCCTCGACCCGGACGGCCGGCCCCTGGGGCCGCCCCGGCCGCACCCGGCCCTCGCCGGCCAGGGTCCCGGCCCGGGACGGCTCGGGGGTGGCCGAGGCGCTGGCGGAGTCCGAGGGCAGGGGCTCGGGGTCGTAGGCGGCCGCCGTGCCGTGCGGCAGCAGGGCCGCCGCGAGGACGAGCAGCAGACGAACGAGCGCGAGCCGTACACCGCCGGGGGTGGGTCGCGGCCTTGGAGTCACGTCGGTGACCTCCTGGAACACAGTCGTCGGAGCCGACGGTCACCAGCTTCACATTCGCCCGCGAACCCGGCATTTCCTGTTCGGCCGATGGAGGGTCGGGCCCGGCCCGCGCCCGGCCCGGAACGGTGGATCCGTCCCAACGGGGGGCGCCACGGTGGTGAGGTGTACGGGTGCGAGAGAATGACGGCATGGAGATGCCGAGGAACGAAAGGTCGCCCGAGAACCCCCAGATCCTGGTCGTGGGCCAGGACGGGATGGCGCTCGGCGGCGGCAACGGGGACGAGGACTCCCGCGAGATCCCGGTGACGGAGATGGTGGAACAGCCCGCCAAGGTCATGCGGATCGGCAGCATGATCAAGCAGCTCCTGGAGGAGGTGCGCGCCGCTCCTCTCGACGAGGCCAGCCGGGTCCGGCTCAAGGAGATCCACGCCAGCTCCGTGAAGGAGCTGGAGGACGGGCTGGCGCCGGAGCTGGTGGAGGAGCTGGAGCGGCTCTCGCTGCCGTTCACCGAGAACTCGACGCCGTCCGACGCGGAACTGCGCATCGCGCAGGCCCAGCTGGTGGGCTGGCTGGAGGGCCTCTTCCACGGGATCCAGACGACCCTGTTCGCCCAGCAGATGGCCGCCCGCGCCCAGTTGGAGCAGATGCGGCGCGCGCTGCCGCCGGGCGTCGGCCACGAGGGCGAGGAGCAGGGCCCGGCCGGTCGCTCCGGCGGGCCGTACCTCTAGTACCCCGGTCCCCGGCGGACCCCGGGTCGCCGGAGGACAGACCCCGATCCGCGGAACCACCGAGACGGCGAAGGGCCCGGCGCATCGAGCGCCGGGCCCTTCCTATGTGCGCGGGTCCGCTGCGGGCCGTGGGCCCGCGGCGCGGCTCAGCCGGTCGCCGGGTTGCCCGTGGACACCTTGAGCTCGATGGTCGGCATGTCCTCGGGGTCGACGTCCGTGCCGGAGGACGGGAACTGGTCCATGATCGTGCCGTCGCCGTAGGTGTTCTCGTCCACGTAAGTGATCTTCATCTGCCAGCCGGCGGCCTGGAAGCACTCCTTGACCGACTTGATGTACTTGAACTTGAAGTTCGGCACCTGGATCTTGTCCGGGTCGTCGTACGACTCCTGCGGCTCGGTGCACTCGGTCTTCTCGATGGTCTTCGAGGTGTCCGGCCCGCGGTAGCCCGACGCGTGCGAGGCCGACGCGCTCGCGCTGCTGCCACCGGTTCCCCCGGTGCTGCCCGTCCCGCCGCCGTTCAGCGCCAGTACGGCGATCAACCCGACCACCGCGACCAGCGACACCACGACCGCCCCGATGACCACCGGCCGGTTCCCCTTGCCGCCACCGCCGCCGGAGCCGGAGATCGCGGTCTGGGGCGTGAGGCTGTACGGCGGCGGGGTCGACGCGCCCGGCTGGGCGTACCCGGCCGGGGTCTGGTAGGCCGCCTGCTGCGGATAGCCGTAGGCCGGTGCGCCGGCCGGGCCGGGCGCCGGGGTCCCGTACGGGTTCGGCGCCGGCTGGTAGGGCGTCTGCACCGGGCCGGTGGGCGCCGGGGTGGCCTGGCCGACCGGCGGGAACACGGCGGAACCGACGCCGGAGCCGCTCTGCGGCTGCGGGACGCCGGGCACGATGCTGGGCGCGGCCGGCTGCAGGGAGGCGGCCACCCGCAGGCACTCGTCGCGCATGGACTCGGCGGTCGGGAAGCGCTCGTTCGGGTTCTTCTTCAGGGCGCGGGCGATCAGCGCGTCCACGGCCGGCGGCAGCGCGCGGTTGATCGAGGAGGCCGCGACCGGCTCCTCCTGGACGTGCGCGTAGGCGATCGCCAGCGGGGAGTCCGCGTCGAACGGCAGCCGGCCGGTGACCAGCTGGAACAGCATGATGCCGACCGAGTACAGGTCGGAGCGGGCGTCCACGCCCCGGCCCAGCGCCTGCTCCGGGGAGAGGTACTGCGGGGTGCCGACGACCATGCCGGTCTGGGTCATCGAGGTGACCCCGGACTGCATGGCGCGGGCGATGCCGAAGTCCATCACCTTGACGACCGCGCGCTTGGTCATCATCACGTTGCCCGGCTTGATGTCGCGGTGGACCAGGCCCATCTCGTGGCTGATCTCCAGCGCGGCCAGCACGTCGGCGGTGATCTTCAGCGCCTTGTCGGCGGGCATCGCGCCGTGCTGACGTATGTCCGCCTCCAGCACGGAGCCGAGCGGACGTCCCTCGATGTACTCCATGACGATGTACGGCATCGTCGAGCCGTCCAGCTCGTCCTCGCCGGTGTCGAAGACGGAGACGATGTTGGTGTGGGTGAGCTTGGCCACTGCCTGGGCCTCGCGGCGGAAACGCTCGCGGAAGGCCTGTTCCCGGCCGAGTTCGGTGTGCAGGGTCTTGATCGCGACCTGGCGGTCGAGGACGGCGTCGTAGGCCAGGTGCACGGAGGCCATGCCGCCCTCGCCGAGCAGGTCGCGCAACTGATAGCGGCCGCCCGCAAGAGCCCGCCCCGCGTAACGGCCCTGTGTGCCGTCCTGGCTCATTTTCCCCGCCCCCGCTGGGTACTCAGGCACCCTTGTTGATCGAATGTCTCATTCCCGGCCAAGTCTGCCCCAGGGCACTGACACGTCAAGCGCGGTGCCCGTTCCGTGACCGTACGCGAAGGAAGAGTCGCGGAAGCGTTACAGCGGCCGTACGCCCGGTACACAGAATTTGCACGACGGTGCGTGGTACGGGTTTCATGGCCGGTCCGTCCACCGGCCGGAACCCGGACCTGAGGGTTGCCCCGAGGCTGTAGCGTGGCCGACGGAGACCGTGACAACACCGCGCGCACCGCGGGCAGAAACGACGGCGAGGACCGATGGCACAGACGCACAGCGCCCAGGGCCCGTCCGACCCCGAGGCGACTGGCGGCGGTATGTCAGACGCGCCGGAGATGTGGGGCAACCAGGGCCTGGTCGGCGACGGCCGGTACCGGCTGACCCATCGGCTCGGGCGGGGCGGTATGGCCGAGGTGTTCGCGGCCGAGGACGTACGGCTGGGCCGGACGGTGGCCGTCAAGCTGCTGCGCGCCGACCTCGCCGAGGACCCGACCTCCAAGGCCCGCTTCACCCGCGAGGCACAGTCGGTCGCCGGGCTCAACCACCACGCGATCGTCGCCGTCTACGACTCCGGCGAGGACGTCGTCGGCGGCCAGTCGGTGCCGTACATCGTGATGGAGCTGGTCGAGGGCCACACCATCCGCGACCTGCTGATCAGCTCGGAGGCGCCGGGCCCCGAGCAGGCCCTGATCATCGTCTCCGGGGTACTGGACGCGCTGGCCTACTCGCACCAGCACGGCATCGTGCACCGGGACATCAAACCGGCCAACGTGATCATCACGCAGACCGGTTCCGTCAAGGTGATGGACTTCGGCATCGCCCGCGCCCTGCACGGCGCGTCCACGACGATGACGCAGACCGGCATGGTCATGGGCACGCCCCAGTACCTCTCCCCGGAGCAGGCCCTCGGCAAGGCCGTCGACCACCGCTCCGACCTCTACGCCACCGGCTGCCTGCTGTACGAACTCCTCGCGCTGCGGCCCCCGTTCATCGGCGAGACCCCGCTGTCGGTGGTCTACCAGCACGTCCAGGACATCCCGGTGCCGCCGTCCCAGAGCTCCGAGGCCACCGCCCCGCCGGAGCTGGACGGCCTGGTCATGCGCTCGCTCGCCAAGGAACCCGACGACCGCTTCCAGACCGCCGAGGAGATGCGCGGCCTGGTCCAGTACGGCCTGCAGATGCTGTACGACCAGGGCGCCCACACCGGCACCTGGAACACCGGCCCGGTCACCGTGCACGACGCCCGGCACACCCCGCCCGGCGGCTTCGCCGGGACGACCGTGATGCCGCACCAGGCGGCCGCCGGGACCACCCAGATCCCGCAGCCGATCCTGCCCCAGGGCTACGGCAACGGCGACGACGGCGGCTTCGAGGGACACGGCAACCAGGGCAGCGGCCGCGGCAAGCTGTGGATCCTGGCCGTCCTCGCGGTGATCGCCGTCGCGGCGGGCGTCGCCCTGGCGCTGAACGGCAGCGGGGGCGGCGACGGCGGCGCGGGCAGCACGCAGTCGCCGACCACCTCGCAGACCACCGAGGACGAGAGCGCCAGCGCGAGCCCGTCCGACGAGGCGAGCGACACGGCCACGGACACGGAGACCGACAACAGCGGCTCGGGCACCGGCAACAACAACGGGTACACGCCGTCCCAGACCCCGTCGTACACCCAGTCCCAGACGCAGAGCAGCGAGCCGAGCAGCGAGCCGAGCGACACGACGACCTCCTCGGAGCCGACCGACACCGCCAGTTCCCCGGAGACCCAGCCCTCCGACACGACCGGCACGGACGGCGGCACCGGCGACGACGGCGGCACGATCGCCGGCACCGGCGTGGGCGGCGGTTGAAGGACACATTCGGCGACGCCCTTCATCGGCTGAGCCGGCGCGCCCCCCGACCCGACGACGACGGCGCCCTTCGGCGGACGAAGGGCGCCGTCGCCGTGCGGGGACGGTCCTGCCGGGCAGGCCGTGCGGGGAGGGCCGGGCCGTCGGACGTCAGGCCGTGAACGCGTCGCACACCGCGTCGTACTCCCTGGTCCACCACACGGCGAGGGCCGAGGCGGCCGGGAACTGCGGGTCCGCGCGGGTGTCGCCGCGCTCGTAGTGCCAGCGCAGCATCCAGAAGTCGTTCAGCCGCTCCCACCACACGCGGTGCACGGCCGCGGCCAGCTCCGAGGGCGTGGCGCCGGCCGCGCGCCGGTACGCGCGCGCGTACGCCCGCACCTTCCGCAGGTCGAGCGCGCCCGCCGGGCGGACGAAGAAGATCGCCGCGGCGCGCACCGCCTCCTCCGCGCGGGGCTGCACACCGAGCCGGTCCCAGTCGACGATCGCGGCGGGCGCGTCGTCGTCCTTGTAGAGCAGGTTGAAGGGGTGGAAGTCGCCGTGCACCCAGCCGACCGAGCCACCGCGCGGCGGGCGCCGGCCGGCGTGCTGCTCCAGCAGCGCGCGGCGCTCCAGCAGCCGGTGGCGGGCGAGTTCGTCGAAGGCGTCGGCGGGCCGGTGCCGCCGCACCTGGGCGAGCAGGTCGTCGATGAGCGCGAAGGTGTCGGCCGGGTCCGCGCTCTTTACGGGGTGGGGGCTCGTGGCCGGGCGGGTACGGCCCTTGGGCGGCATCACCTGCTCCAGGCAGGCGTGTACGGCGCCCAGGATCGCGCCGAGCCGCGCGCACTCGCCGCGCGTGAGCTGGCCGCCGTTCCGGTGCCGGCCGTCGATCCAGGGGTGCAGCGCGTAGGCGTGGCCGCCGACCACGGCGACCGTACGGCCCTCGCGGTGGGCGAGCGGCGGGACGACCGGGACGCCCAGCGCGGCCAGCCGCTCGGTGGCCTGGTTCCGGCGCTCGATGGCGGCCGGGTCGGCGGTGTCCGGATCGGAGTGGTGCTTGAGGAAGTAGCGGCCGCGGGTGGTGCAGAGGCGGTAGCCGCGGTTGAGCAGGCCCTGTTCGACGGGCTCGCAGGCGAGCGCGGTACCGGCGGAGTACAGCCGGAGCAAGGGCTCCAACGGGGGCGCGTGGGGCACGGGGGGTGGTACACATAAGGGCGGCACGCGCCAGATGCTAGGGCACCCCATGCCCCTGTGAGCTGGGGATCGTCGCAGACAGTCGCTGTTGGTCGCTTTCGGTCACGCGGTGGACCGTGACCGACCCGGGTGTGACGCCAGTCCGGACGCGAAGTCTTCCCGTTGTCCGGTCCGGCGGGATAACGTGCCGTTGCTCCGGCCTCCTGCAAGGCTGTGACCAGCGACCTTTGGGCCAGCGTCGAAATACTAGGAAACCCAAGCAAAAAATACTTGGATTTCCAAGCAAAAACGCAGGTCAAGAGGGGTTTCACAGAAATGTGGAGCACTGGGTAACGTGCATGTTGCAGGGCGCTCGCCGGGGCACCTGTCACGCCTGTTCCCGGCCGAGTGGCACCCACCCCGTGCCACGGGTGTCGGAGCAGGTGAGCCGCACTGGTTCACCCGGCAACCCCGGGGGCCGGACCGACGGAGGAGCACACGTGACCGTGGACAGCAGTGCCGCGAGCAAGCCGCGACGCAGCGCCGCAGGCAAAGCCGGTACCACCGGCGGCAAGACCGGCACCAAGCGCACCACCCGCACCGCCAGTCGTACCACCGCCAAGCAGAGCACCGAACCCCAGCTCGTGCAGCTGCTGACCCCCGAGGGCAAGCGGGTCAAGAACGCCGAGTACGACGCGTACGTCGCCGGGATCACCCCCGACGAGCTGCGCGGCCTGTACCGCGACATGGTGCTCACCCGCCGCTTCGACGCCGAGGCCACCGCCCTGCAGCGGCAGGGCGAACTGGGCCTGTGGGCGTCCCTGCTCGGCCAGGAGGCCGCCCAGATCGGGTCCGGCCGCGCCACCCGCGAGGACGACTACGTCTTCCCGACCTACCGCGAGCACGGCGTCGCCTGGTGCCGCGGGGTCGACCCGACCAACCTGCTGGGCATGTTCCGAGGCGTCAACCACGGCGGCTGGGACCCCAACAGCAACAACTTCCACCTCTACACGATCGTCATCGGCTCCCAGACGCTGCACGCCACCGGCTACGCCATGGGCATCACCATGGACGGCGCCGACTCGGCGGTCGTCGCCTACTTCGGCGACGGCGCCTCCAGCCAGGGCGACGTCGCCGAGGCCTTCACCTTCTCCGCGGTCTACAACGCGCCCGTGGTGTTCTTCTGCCAGAACAACCAGTGGGCGATCTCCGAACCCACCGAGAAGCAGAGCCGGGTGCCGCTCTACCAGCGTGCCCAGGGCTTCGGCTTCCCCGGCGTCCGCGTCGACGGCAACGACGTGCTGGCCTGCCTCGCCGTCACCAAGTGGGCGCTGGAGCGCGCCCGCAGCGGCGAGGGCCCGACCCTCGTCGAGGCGTACACCTACCGGATGGGCGCCCACACCACCTCCGACGACCCCACCCGCTACCGGGGCGACGAGGAGCGGCTGTCCTGGGAGGCCAAGGACCCGATCCTGCGCCTGCGCCGGTACCTGGAGGCCGCAAACCACACGGACGAGGGATTCTTCGCGGAACTGGAGGCCGAGTCCGAGGCGTTGGGCAGGCGAGTGCGCGAAGCGGTACGGGCCATGCCGGACCCGGACAACTTCGCCATCTTCGAGAACGCGTACGCCGACGGCCACGCGCTCGTGGACGAGGAACGGGCCCAGTTCGCCGCCTACCAGGCGTCGTTCGCGGACGTAGAGGGGGGTAACTGAGATGGCCGACACCACGACTTCCCAGAAGATGCCGCTGGCCAAGGCGATCAACGAGTCGCTGCGCCACGCCCTGGAGGCCGACCCCAAGGTCGTCGTCATGGGCGAGGACGTCGGCAAGCTCGGCGGCGTCTTCCGGGTCACCGACGGACTCCAGAAGGACTTCGGCGAGAGCCGGGTCATCGACACCCCGCTCGCCGAGTCCGGCATCGTCGGTACGGCCATCGGCCTGGCCCTGCGCGGCTACCGCCCGGTGGTGGAGATCCAGTTCGACGGCTTCGTCTTCCCGGCCTACGACCAGATCGTCACCCAGCTCGCCAAGATGCACGCCCGCTCGCTCGGCAAGGTCAAGATGCCGGTCGTCGTCCGCATCCCCTACGGCGGCGGCATCGGCGCGGTCGAGCACCACTCCGAGTCCCCGGAGACCCTGTTCGCGCACGTCGCGGGTCTCAAGGTGGTCTCCCCGTCCAACTCCTCGGACGCCTACTGGATGATGCAGCAGGCCATCCAGAGCGACGACCCGGTGATCTACTTCGAGCCCAAGCGCCGTTACTGGGACAAGGGCGAGGTCGACACCGAGGCCATCCCCGGACCGCTGCACAGGGCGCGCGTGGTCCGCGAGGGCACCGACGTCACCCTGGCCGCCTACGGTCCGATGGTGAAGCTCTGCCAGGAGGCCGCCGACGCGGCGGCCGAGGAGGGCAAGTCCCTGGAGGTCCTCGACCTGCGCTCGGTCAGCCCCCTCGACTTCGACGCCGTCCAGGCCTCGGTCGAGAAGACCCGCCGCCTGGTCGTGGTCCACGAGGCACCGGTGTTCTTCGGTTCGGGCGCGGAGATCGCCGCCCGCATCACCGAGCGCTGCTTCTACCACCTGGAGGCCCCGGTCCTCAGGGTCGGCGGCTACCACGCGCCGTACCCGCCGGCCCGCCTGGAGGAGGAGTACCTTCCGGGCCTGGACCGGGTGCTCGACGCCGTCGACCGTGCCCTGGCGTACTGAGGAGAGGGTCGTGACGACGATGACGGACACGTCAGTGCGCGAGTTCCGGATGCCGGACGTCGGCGAGGGACTCACCGAGGCCGAGATCCTCAAGTGGTACGTCCAGCCCGGCGACACGGTGACCGACGGACAGGTGGTGTGCGAGGTCGAGACCGCGAAGGCGGCCGTCGAACTCCCCATCCCCTACGACGGGATCGTGCGCGAACTCCGCTTCGCCGAGGGCACCACGGTCGACGTGGGCACGGCGATCATCGCGGTGGACGTGAGCGGCGGTGCCGCCACCCCGGCCGCCGAGCCCGAGGTCCGGCAAACGCCGGAGAAGACGCCGGAGAGGACGCCGGAGAAGGCCTCCGAGAAGGCACCGGAGAAGAAGCCGGAGGGCCGTCAGCCGGTCCTCGTCGGCTACGGCGTCGCCGCCTCCTCCACCAAGCGCCGCCCGCGCAAGGGCCCCGAGGTCCCGGTCCAGGCGGCGGTCCAGACCGAACTGAACGGCCACGGCGGCGCCCCCGCGCAGGCCCCGGCGCAGCGCCCGCGCCCGCTGGCGAAGCCGCCGGTGCGCAAGCTGGCGAAGGACCTGGGCGTCGACCTGGCGGCGGTGACCCCGTCCGGCCCGGACGGCGTCATCACCCGCGAGGACGTCCACGCGGCGGTCCCGGCCCCGGCTGCGGCCGTTGCCGAGGCCCCTGAGACGGCGGCGGCGGTGGCTCCGTCGCCCGCCGAGGCGCCCGCCGCCTCGTACGACGGCGTGCGCGAGACCCGCGTCCCGATCAAGGGCGTGCGCAGGGCGACGGCCGCGGCGATGGTCGGCTCGGCGTTCACGGCCCCGCACGTCACGGAGTTCGTGACGGTGGACGTGACCCGCACCATGCGGCTGGTGGAGGAGCTCAAGCAGGACAAGGAGCTGCAAGGTCTCCGGGTCAACCCCCTCCTGCTCATCGCCAAGGCGCTGCTGGTCGCCGTCCGGCGCCACCCGGACATCAACGCGTCCTGGGACGAGGCGAACCAGGAGATCGTCCTCAAGCACTACGTCAACCTCGGCATCGCCGCGGCCACCCCGCGCGGCCTGATCGTCCCGAACATCAAGGACGCGCACGCCAAGAACCTCCCGCAACTGGCCGAGGCGCTCGGTGAGCTGGTGGGCACGGCGAAGGAGGGCAGGACCTCACCGGCCGCGATGCAGGGTGGCACGGTGACCATCACCAACGTCGGTGTCTTCGGCATCGACACCGGCACGCCGATCCTCAACCCGGGCGAGGCGGCGATCCTCGCGGTCGGCGCGATCAAGCTCCAGCCGTGGGTCCACAAGGGCAAGGTGAAGCCCCGCCAGGTCACCACCCTGGCGCTGTCCTTCGACCACCGCCTGGTCGACGGCGAGCTGGGCTCCAAGGTGCTGGCGGACGTCGCGGCGATCCTGGAGCAGCCGAAGCGGCTGATCACCTGGGGGTAGGGGCACGTAAGGTCGAGAGGGCGGGCGGTCGCAAGTTTGGGTTGCGACCGCCCGCTCTCTTTTCGTTCACGCCCTGTGTCTCGTTCACCGCTCTCAGGGCCGGCTGAGCACGTAGACCGGCGCCCCGTCCTGCGCCCCGCCCCGCGGGCGGATGCAGGCGTGCTTGCGCAGCAGCCGCAGACACTCGTTGACCCGGTGCACGGTCAGCCCCGTACGGGCCGCGATCGATTCGAGCGGCTCGCACAGCTCACCCCGCTCGACGAGCACGGGAGCGATGACGACGGCCACCGTCCACACGTCCTCGGTCACCGACAGCCGCTGCCGCCAGTCGGCGAGTACGGACTCGGTGGTCGGCAGCGCGAGAGGTGGGCCGTAGGGCGTACGACGTTCGAGGACGAGCGCGTCGAGCCGGTCGGCGATCCGCTCCATCGCCCGGACCATGGCCTGTTGCACGGCGAGTGCGGCCTTCTACGTGGCCAGGCTCTCCCGCTGGGTGTCCAGCGTCTCCTTCTGAAGCGAGATCGATTCGCGCTGGCCGTTGGCCAACTGCTCGTCCAGCTGAAGGTTGTGCGCCTCAAGCCGGACGATGGCCTCGGCGACCTGCTCCGGCATGGCGTACGCGATGGGCGCGCCCGGTTCGGCCGGCTGCACCTCGGCCTCTTCGAGAGTGTAGGAACCCTCTCGCTGCACGGTCTCGATGACTTCGGCGGCCCACTGCTTGAAGGGGGCGCAGGCGGGTTTCGTACAGCCGTTGACGAGAATGATCAGGCCCTGGAGATCGATGAGATTCATGTCTCGACGCCACTCCCTACCTGCGGGAATGCTGAGAGCGTGACCTCCAGTCACGGTCTCAAGAATCTCTCGATGCATCTCCGGGACGTGATCTGCCAGAGCCTTGCTCGGAGTGGTGTACCCGAGTTCCTTGCACACATCCACCGCCGGGAACCAGTGCGTCCCGTCCGGCATGGTGAGCCGTCGTACCCGGGCTCCGGTCGCCGCGTAGACGAAGTCGCTGATGTCGATGGCCTCGTGGCGGCCGACGGGTTTCGCTTGCTTGCTGGGTTCGTTCATCTGAACCACCTCCGCCGCGGAACCTAGGACGGAAGAAATCGAATATGCCAGCAAAACCGTGATGTTCATGAATGCGAAGGAAGAACTCGCGTTCTGCTGCGCCGGGCTGGTGGGTTGTGGAAACCCCCTGCCGAGGACTGAGAGGGAGGCGAGAGCGTGACCTCCAGTCCCTCTCTCGTCTCTCGCTGACCTGCGCGAACGCTGAGACCGTAAGTTCTGCTTACGGTCTCGCGGAATCTCTCGCAGCCGCGATCAGACGTCAGTGCTGCCGACCATGCCGACGGGAGGCTCAGGGTCGGTGGCGAGAGAATTGATCGTCTTCACCAGTGGCTTTACGGCGTTGCCCTCTCGGGTTCGGAGTCCTGAGTGGGGCACACGTCGGGGAACGAGGCGATGTCGAGTTCTGCCCAGACGCTCTTCCCGACAGTGAGTTTCTCCACGGACCAACGGGCGGCGAGCGTGCGGACGATGAGCAGCCCGCGCCCGAACTGGTCGCCGGGCGCCGGGCGGAAGCCGGGGTCCGGTAGCCGTTCGCCCCTCGGGTCGGTGACCGAGACGCGGAGTGCGGTGCCCGTGAGCGAGGTCTCCACGCGGAACAGCCGATCCCGCAGGCATCCGTGCAGTACCGCGTTCGTGCACAACTCGCTGGCCAGCAGAGCGGCGTCACCGGCTGCGGCGGGGTGGCCCCAGGCGACGGCGAGTTGGGCGACGTGTCTGCGGGCGCGGGGGATGTTCTCGGGGAACGGGGTGTAACTGACGTCGTCGTAGCGGACGTACGACTTCGGGGATTCAGGAGGGCGACAGTCGGTCACGGAAACCTCCGGAGACTTGGAGTGGGGGGCTTCGTCGCGCGGTGTGCGTCCGGGCAGCACGGTGCGCCTTCGCCGATCGTTTCGGTGCGTGGCGTCTTGGCAACAGAAGGTAACGGAAGTCGCCGCCGCTTGTACATGCAGTCCCAGGGAAATATGTCCCCGAAAGTCCTTGCGGCTGTGCCGCGTCCCGCTGCACACTGAGCGCGACTCGGGAGGTACGTCACGTGACCGCTGGCCAGTTCACGCGCGGCAATCGTGTATCCACTGTTCTCGCCCGCAAGTTGGGGGGTGAGCTGATGCGATTGCGCGACGAGGCCGGCCTCACCCAACCGCAGGCTGCGACTGCGCTCTCTGCCACCGCTGCCAAGGTCGCCAAGATGGAACGCGGGTGGGTCCCCGTTCGCGATCCTGATGTTCGGATTCTGTGCGATCTGTACGGTGTCGCCGGACAGAAGGTCGTGGACCGTCTGCTGAACCTCGCCAGGACCGACCGTGAGCGCCGGAAGGCCAAGGGGTGGTGGAACCAGCACCCGGTGTTGCGTTCCCTCGTGGAATACGTTGCCCTGGAAGACATCGCGACCGGTATCCGTACCTGGCAAGGGGCCTTCGTTCCGGGGCTGCTGCAGACCCCGGACTATGCAAGGGCTCTGGCGGTCGGAAACGCAGACTGGGAGGACCCGGACGACATCGAACGCTTCGTCGAGGCCAAGATCGCTCGACAGGCACGGTTGACCGACGGCACCCCGCTGACTCTCTGGGCGCTCGTGGGAGAAGGCGCGCTACGGCAACTCGTGGGAGGCCGGGAGGTGATGAGCGCACAGTTGGCACACCTGGTGGAGTCGTCACGTCTCTCCAACGTCAGGCTCCAGGTGGTCCCTTTCGTCGCCGGCTCCCACCCTGGCATGACCAGCTCTTTCAACATCGTTTCGTTCGCTGAACCCGGCGCGATGGACGTGGTCTACATGGACACGACCTCGTCTACGCTGTGGCTGGAGAGCGAGACGGATGCCGTGCGTCACAACGTCACGTTCGAGCGGATCGCCAGGAGCGGGCTCGCTCTTCATGATTCCGTCGCGTTGATCGAACGCATTCATGAGGAGTTGTGAGCCGTGCCCTTCTTCCAGTTCGTCAAGTCCACCTACAGCAGTGGCAACGGTGAGTGCGTCGAAGTCGCCCGCAACATTCCTCGTGTCGTGGCTGTCCGGGACTCCAAGGACGTGGACGGGGCGATAATCCGGGTCTCTCCGTCGGCGTGGTCGTCGTTCGCGATATTCGTCGACCAATCCCGACCGCCGGCATGAGCACTCGCCGCGTACCAGTCGTGGACCCCGGCAGGGCCGTTCGCACCCGTTGGTCCGCCGTACAGGGCCGTGCTGCTCTCGCGCGTTCACTGGCCGTCATGGCGAGACCCGAAGCATTGCCGACGCTCTGTAGTGCCTCCGGTTAGGCCCAGGCAAGAAGGAGATGGCGAAGGCCCGCCGCGGACAACCCCTGCGGCAGGCCTTCGGCGGTGTGGTGCGGGAGGTCAGCTGATCTTCGCGTAGCCGTAGTTGACCAGCTTCTTCACGTCGGTGGTGCGGGCGGTCGCCGAGGTGTCGGTGAGGACCGCGCCCATGACCGACTCGCCGTTCTTCGTCGCGGCGAAGACCAGGCAGTACTTGGCGTCGGTGCCGGAGCCGGTCTTCACACCGAGCACGCCGTTCCAGCCGAGCAGGGTGTTGGTGTTGGCCCAGGTGGTGCTGCGGGTGGAGCCGGTCTTGGTGGTCGTCTTCGCCGTGTACGACGTCGTCTTCACGACCGACTTGAAGGTGGAGCTCTTCATCGCGCTGCGGGCGAGCACCGTCAGGTCCTTGGCCGTCGAGTAGTTCGAGCCCTTGCTGATGCCGTCGAACGAGTCGAAGTGCGTGTTCGTCATGCCGAGGCTCTTGGCCGCGGTGTTCATCTTGGCGATGAAGTTCTTGGTGCGGGCGGCGACGGTGGAGCCGGAGCCGTACTTGTCGGCGAGGGCCATGGCGGCGTCGCAGCCGGACGGGAGCATCATCCCGTAGAGGAGCTGGCGGACGGTGACCTTGTCGCCGACGATCAGGTGCGCGGACGACGCGCCGCTGGAGACGATGTAGTCGCTGTACGCCTTCTTGATGGTGACCTTGGCGTCCAGGTTCAGGTTCGACTGCGCGAGCACGACCTTGGCGGTCATGATCTTGGTGGTGGAGGCGGTCAGCCGCTGAGTGCTCGCGGCCTTGCTGAAGAGCGTCGCACCGGTGGAGCTGTTCATCAGGAAACCGCTCTTGGCGGTGATGGTGGGTGTCGTGACGGCCTGCGCGGGTGCCGCGGTGAGGGCTCCGGTCGCGAGCACTGCGCCGGTCGTCACGGCGACGGCGGCGGCCCTGCGGAGACGGTTGCCCTTAATGCCGGTAATCAAGTCAATAACCCCGAGTCGAGTCGTAATGCCCCTGAAGTGCGGCCGAGTTGGGGGGTACCAAAGCGGGTGGGGCCGCACGTGTGTGACACGTAAGTAGCACAGATGGTTGTGCGGTTGCTTGGTGCGACCTACGTCACGTCCGGCGCGTCCGGATGGTGGACGGGGCGAACACTTGCGTACGTGTTGTATCTATGCTGTGGGCATGAGTCTGGCCGTCAAGCAGCCCCCTGCCGCCGACCGTGTCTACTCCCATGTCAAGCAAGGCGTCCTGGACCGCCACTACGAGGGCGGCACGCTGCTCACCGAGGGCGAGCTGGCCGAGGCCGTCGGAGTCTCCCGCACCCCCGTCAGGGAAGCGCTGCTGCGCCTTGAGGTCGAGGGCCTGATCAGGCTCTACCCGAAGAAGGGCGCCATGGTCCTGCCCGTCTCCGCGCAGGAGATTGCGGACGTGGTGGAGACCCGGATGCTGGTGGAGGAGCACGCCGTACGCAAGGCCGTACCCGTGTCCGCCGCGCTGCTGGTCCGCCTGGAGGAACTGCTCGCCCGGCAGAAGGCCGAGGCCGCCGCCGGGGACCTGGCCGCCGCGGCCGTCACCGACCGCTGCTTCCACGCCGAGATCGTCCGCGACGGCGGCAACGAGATCCTCTCCCGCCTCTACGACCAACTCCGCGACCGGCAGCTCCGGATGGGCGTCGCGATCATGAACGCGCACTCCGACCGGATCGCCAAGTCGCTGACCGAGCACCAGGAGATCCTGGAGGCGCTGCGCGCCGGGGACGCCGACCGGGCGGTCGAACTGGTCCACCGGCACGTCGACTGGTTCTCGCACCTCGCCCGGGGTGAGGTCCGATGAGCCGGAGCGGCGGCGCGCTGCCCGGGGACCCGCCCGGCGGCCGCCGGGCCGTCGCGATCTGGTGCATCGGCGTCTCGGTCTACTTCGTCGCCGTCATCTTCCGTACGTCCCTGGGCGTCGCCGGCCTCGACGCGGCCGACCGCTTCCACGTGGGCGCCTCGGCCCTGTCCACCTTCTCGATCCTCCAGCTGCTGGTCTACGCCGGCATGCAGATACCCGTCGGCCTGCTGGTCGACCGGCTCGGCACCAAGAAGGTGCTGGCCATCGGCGCCGTGCTGTTCACCGCGGGACAGCTGGGCTTCGCCTTCTCCCCCTCCTACGGCACCGCGCTCGCCTCGCGCGCACTGCTCGGCTGCGGCGACGCGATGACGTTCATCAGCGTGCTGCGGCTCGGCACCCGCTGGTTCCCGGCGCGGCGCGGCCCGCTGATCGCCCAGCTCGCCGGTCTGGTCGGCATGGCGGGCAACCTCGTCTCCACCCTCGTCCTCGCCCGGCTGCTGCACGGCATCGGCTGGACCGCGGCGTTCGCGGGCAGCGCGCTGGCCGGCGCGGTGGTGCTGGTGCTCGTCCTGTCCTTCCTCAGGGACCACCCCGAGGGGCACGAACCGGAGCCCTTCCCGCACCAGGGCGCGGCGTACGTACGCCGGCAGATCGCCGCCTCCTGGCGGGAACCGGGGACCCGGCTCGGCCTCTGGGTGCACTTCACCACCCAGTTCCCGGCGATGGTCTTCCTGCTGCTGTGGGGCCTGCCGTTCCTGGTCCAGGCGCAGGGGCTGTCCCGTGCCACGGCCGGTGAACTGCTGACCCTGGTCGTCCTCTCCAACATGGTCGTCGGACTGGTCTACGGCCAGATCGTCGCCCGGCACCACACGGCCCGGCTGCCGCTGGCGCTCGGCACGGTCGCCGCGACCGCCGTCGTCTGGGCGGCGACGCTGGTCTACCCGGCCGACCACGCGCCGATGTGGCTGCTGATCGTGCTGTGCGCGGTGCTGGGCGCCTGCGGCCCGGCGTCGATGCTCGGCTTCGACTTCGCCCGGCCGGCCAACCCGCCCGAGCGGCAGGGCACCGCGTCCGGGATCACCAACATGGGCGGCTTCGTGGCCTCGATGACGACGCTGTTCGTGGTGGGCGTGCTGCTGGACGCGACCGGCGACAACTACTCCGTCGCCTTCTCCTGCGTGTTCGTGCTCCAGGCGCTCGGCGTCAGCCAGATCCTGCGGCTGCGGGGGCGGGCGGCGCGGCGGGAGCGCGAACGGCTGGTGGCGAGCCGGGTGGAGACGGTGCACGTGCCCGCGTAGCCGCCCGCGGGTGCCCGCCGCCCCCGGGCCGGACGTCAGACCGCCGTCGGTACGAGGGTCAGGTACGCGAGGCCCAGCACGCCCCGGTACGCCATCCAGGACGCCCGGTGGCCGTCCAGCCGCTCACGGGTCCGTGCCGCCAGCGGATGGCCGGGGTTGGCCGCCAGCCACACCTCCTTGTCGGCCTGGTAGCCCGACTCGAACTCCTCCCACTCCGCCGGGCTCGCCGTCTCGGTCCACTCGGGGCGGAAACCGGCGGCGACGGCCAGGCCGACCAGGGCCCCGAGGTCGTGGTGGTCGTCGGCCGTCGCGCCCGGCCACATCCGGGACAGCTCGGCGTCGGTCGGCGGGCGCTCCCAGAAGCCCTCGCCGAGCAGCACCCGCCCGCCGTCGGCCACCAGCCGCCGCAGCTCCCGCAGTGACGTCACGAGGTCGTCGCCCAGCGCCTGGCTCGCTCCGAGGCACAGCACGACGTCGGCGGGGCCGCGCCCGGTCCCGGCGGCCGACTCCTCGGCGAACTCCACCCGCCCGGCCAGCCCCCGCGCCCCGGCCCCGCGCCGCCCGCGCGCCAGGTCCTCCGCTTCGAGATCCAGCCCGACCCCGCGCGCCCCCGGCACGGCGTCCAGCAGCCGCAGCATCAGCTCGCCCCAGCCGCAGCCGATGTCGAGCACGGTGGCCGGACGGGCCGCGGCGAGCCGTCCCACCATCGCGTCCGCGCGGGCCTCGGAGAGCGGGCCGTGGAAGGTGAGCCGGGTGAGACGGGGCGGGTGGACGTCGGATGCTGCGGTGTCGGCTGTCATGGCGGGCACCGTAGGCCGCGCGGGTCCGCACCCGACACCGAATTACCGGCGCCGGCCCTGTACGTCACCGGCGAAGGCGCCGGACGTCACCGGCGAAGCATCGGACGTCACCGGCGCCGGCCCGAGGTCGTGCCGTCGCCTACTGGGTGACCGTGAAGTTCCGCAGGATCGCCGCCGTCAGCTCCGGGTCGCCCTCCGCCTTGATCCGGTCCGCCACCGCTTCCGGCGTCGTGCGCCCGCAGGCCAGGCGGACGTAGGTCTCCCAGTCGAGGGTGAAGACGGCGGCGGGGCCGAGCGCCGGGGTGGCCTCCAGGGTGCCGCGGCCCTGGATGTCGATGCGGATGGTGCGCAGGAACTCGACCGGCCCGTGCACGTCGAAGATGACGGCCGAACTGCGCGGGGCGTTCGCGTCGTTCGCGACCACCCGGGGCAGCTCGGAGAGCAGCACGTCCCGCACGACCTGCGCGCCCGGCGAGTCGAGGTTGCCGGGCCGCCCGAGCGCCGCCCGCAGGTCCTGCTCGTGCACCCAGACGTCGAACGCGCGGTTGCGCATGGCCTGCTCGAGCGTGATCTCCTTGCCCATCGGCCCGCGCACCAGGCGACCGGGCTCCCGGGACTCGTTGCGCAGCTGGCGGTTGCGGCGGATGACGGTGTACTCCAGCTCGGACGTCATCTCGGGCGCCGTGTGGTGGCGGCGGGCGTCGACCTGCATCTCCATGTAGCGCTGGTGCTCGTTGGTGATGTGGAAGAGGTCGCGCGGCAGGGTGTGGATGGGGCGCGGATCGCCCAGCATCTCGCAGTCCATGCCGATGACATGGGAGACCACGTCCCGAACCGACCAGCCCGGGCACGGGGTCCGCCGGTTCCACTCGCCTTCCACAAGAGGCGTCACCAGCTCGGATATCGCGTCGATGGAGTGGGTCCACGCGTCGGCGTAGGGCTGGAGGGTGGGATGCAGACTCACGGAACGGGACCCCTCGGCGGTCGGTACTCGGGCAGGTTGTGGCGGCGCTGCCAGCGGGAGGTGGCTGCTGTCGGCGGGTGTCTTGAGACGCTAAGTTACGCTGCTGTGAGGCACCCCGGCAGTGCTTTCGTGTGACGATCGTAGGCCCGTGTGGACGGCTCGAATGCCAGGACGGTGGTAGTGTGCGCGCCTCGCTCATCCAGATCGATGTAAATGAGGGTGAAACGGTCGATTCTCGTCGGCGTCGCGTGACCGCACTGGTACGTGAGCAGGACGAGGCCGACCTCGTGGTGCTGCCCGAGCTGTGGACGACGGGCGCTTTCGCCTACGAGGACTTCGCCGCGCAGGCCGAGCCGCTCGAAGGTCCGACGTACGAGGCGATGGCGAAGGCGGCGAGCGACGCGGGTGTCTGGCTGCACGCCGGCTCCATCCCCGAGCGCGACCCGGACGGCCCCCTCTACAACACGGCTCTCGTCTTCTCCCCCTCCGGCGACCTCGCCGCGGCCTACCGCAAGATCCACCGCTTCGGCTTCGACAAGGGCGAGGCGGTGCTCATGGGCGCCGGGCGGGAACTGGTGACGGTCCGGCTGCCCGAGACCACGCTGGGCGTGGCCACCTGCTACGACCTCCGTTTCCCCGAACTCTTCCGCGGACTCGTCGACGCCGGCGCCGAGACGCTGGTGCTCTCGGCGGGCTGGCCCGAGCGGCGACGCGCGCACTGGACGCTGCTGGCCCAGGCGCGGGCGGTCGAGAACCAGGCGTTCGTGCTCGCTTGTGGAACGGCCGGGACGCATGCCGGAGTTCCGCAGGCGGGTCACTCGATCGTGGTCGATCCGTGGGGCGAGGTGCTGGCCGAGGCGGGCGCCGGCGAGGAGGTCCTCACCGTCGACTTCGACCCGGCCAGGGTCGCCGCCACCCGCGACCAGTTCCCGGCCCTCAAGGACCGCCTCCTGGGCCTGGCCCCGCCGAGCCGCCCCGAGGGCGCCTCCCGCTAGGGCGCTTCTGACGGATCTCCGCGGCGCCCTAGTCCTCCTCGCGCTCCTTGTCGGCGAGGTGGATCACGCACACCGCCACCGCGATCAGCAGTGACGGGTCGGCGTCGTCCCGTACGACGTCGACGCCGTAGGTCTCGCGCACGTGCAGCCAGCGCCGGGAGACCACGGCGAGCAGCTCACCGTCGTACTCGATGGCGAACTCACGGTCGAGGATCTTGCCGCTGACGTCCAGCTCGGTGCCGTCGACCAGGTGGACGCGGTAGTGGTTGCGCAGCAGCGAGAGCCGCTTGCGCCTGATGGTGGCCAGGGGCTCGCCGTCGCGCTCGATCACCATCGTGTCGCGCAGGGCGAACATCTTCTGGTGGATGTCGACGAGCACACGCCCGTGCCGGTCCTTCAGCTCGAACGTGTCCCGCAGCCGCATGGCCTTGCCGTCGACGAGGAACACCTTGTCGCCGTGCTCGTCCTCGATCCAGTAGTCCTCGCCGAACCCGAGGAGCCGGTCGCGTACCAGGAATCTCATACCCGTACCCCTTCCCGCCCCACCACCCCGAAACGCCGGGGGTAGCCCGAGGGGCCGAGCCCCGCGCCCGGCGGGACGGCGGACGACGGCCGCCGCCGCTGTCGGCGGCGAGTGGCACCCTTGATCCATGAGCGACACATCCCCGGCCCCCGCCTCGCGCCGCGCCCGGGTGCGTGCCCCCGAGCTGATCGGCAAGGGCGGCTGGCTGAACACGGGCGCCAAGCAGTACACCCTCGCGGACCTGCGAGGACGCATCGTCATCCTGGACTTCTGGACGTTCTGCTGCATCAACTGCCTGCACGTCCTCGACGAGTTGCGGGAGCTGGAGGAGCGGCACCGGGAGACGGTGGTGATCGTCGGGGTGCACTCGCCGAAGTTCGTGCACGAGGCGGAGCACGGCGCGGTCGTGGACGCCGTGGAGCGGTACGGCGTGGAGCACCCGGTGCTCGACGACCCGGAGCTGGCCACCTGGAAGCAGTACGCGGTGCGGGCCTGGCCGACGCTCGTGGTGATCGACCCCGAGGGGTACGTGGTCGCGCAGCACGCCGGCGAGGGGCACGCGCACGCGATCGCCCGGCTGGTCGAGGAACTGGAGGCGGAGCACGGGGCGAAGGGCACCCTGCGCCGCGGCGACGGCCCGTACGTGGCGCCGGAGCCCGAGCCGACCGCCCTGCGCTTCCCCGGCAAGGCGCTGCTGCTGCCCTCGGGGAACTTCCTGGTCAGCGACACCACCCGGCACCAGCTGGTGGAGCTGGCCGAGGACGCGGAGACGGTCGTACGGCGGATCGGCTCCGGCGCGCGCGGCTTCGCGGACGGCCCGGCCGGCACCGCCTCGTTCAGCGAGCCGCAGGGGCTGGCGCTGCTCGACGACGGCTCGGTGGCCGTCGCCGACACCGTCAACCACGCGCTGCGGCGGCTGGACCCGGCCACCGGTGAGGTCACCACCCTCGCCGGCACCGGCCGCCAGTGGTGGCAGGGTTCGCCGACCTCGGGCCCGGCCCGCGAGATCGACCTGTCCTCCCCGTGGGACGTCGCGCTCTTCGGCGGCCGGGTGTGGATCGCCATGGCGGGCGTGCACCAGCTGTGGGCCTACGACCCGCGGGAGGGGACGGTCCGCGTCGCCGCCGGCACCACCAACGAGGGGCTGGTCGACGGCCCGGCGGCCGAGGCCTGGTTCGCCCAGCCGTCCGGACTCGCGGCCACGCCCGACCGCCTGTGGCTGGCCGACTCGGAGACCAGCGCCCTGCGCTGGGTCGACCCGGACGGGCAGGTCCACACCGCCGTCGGCACCGGCCTCTTCGACTTCGGCCACCGCGACGGCGCGGCCGGACAGGCCCTGCTCCAGCACCCGCTGGGCGTGACCGCGCTGCCCGACGGCTCGGTCGCCGTCAGCGACACCTACAACCACGCGCTGCGCCGCTACGACCCCGCGACCGGCGAGGTCACCACGCTGGCCACGGACCTGCGGGAGCCGAGCGACGCGGTGCTGGCCGGCGACGACATCGTGGTCGTCGAGTCGGCCCGCCACCGGCTGACCCGGCTGCGGCTGCCCGAGGAGGCGGTCCGGGTGGAGTCGGTCGCGCACCGCACCCGGCGGGCGGCGACCGAGGTGGCCCCGGGCCGCCTCCGGCTGGACGTGATCTTCCAGGCCCCGGCGGGCCAGAAGCTGGACACCCGCTACGGTCCCTCGACCCGGCTCCTGGTCTCCTCGACCCCGCCGGACCTGCTGCTCGGGGGCGAGGGCGCGGACACCGACCTGACGAGGGACCTGGACCTGAACCCGGCCGTCACGGAGGGCGTCCTGCACGTCTCGGCGATGGCCGCGTCCTGCGACGACGAGGCCGGGGGAGAGTACCCGGCCTGCCATGTCCACCAGCAGGACTGGGGGGTTCCGGTGCGGGTCACGGACGGTGGCGCGAGCAGGCTTCCCCTGGTCCTGGCCGGGATGGACGAGGAGGCCTGACGCGCCGGGCCCGGACTACCGGCGGCGCGGGGCCAGCTTGAACAGCGCCACCCCGGCGGCCACCAGTGTCGTGGCCGCCACCACCATCGCCATGCTGTTGATCCAGAGGCCCGTGGCGGCCAGGGTCGCCCCGCCCGCGCCGGTCGTGCCCGCGCCGATCACTCTGCCGTACATCGCTTTTCTCCTACGAGGGTTGAGGGGATCTCACGTGGCCACCCACTTCTCCTCGCTGCGGCGGACGAGTCCCCACAGCGAGGTGAAGTAGACGGCGTGCTGGAAGAGGTCGTAGAGCATCTCGGGGACCATCAGGGCGGCGACCAGGACGGCCTTCGGGCCCGCCCGCCGCACCGAGACGGTCTTCTCGACGACGAAGATCACGCCGATCGCCGTCCAGAACGGCGAGAAGCCGGGCCAGCCGTACAGCGAGGTGTACGCGGCCATGTAGGTCAGGTAGACGAGGAAGGAGAGCGCGCCGAAGCCCATCAGGAACTGCTGCATGAAGTAGCGGGCGGTGACCCGCGTCCAGCCGTAGTCGCGGAGGTTCTCCAGGGCGCCGCGCTGCCAGCGCAGCCGCTGGTGCCAGAGCTTGCCCAGCGTCGGCATGACCTCGGTGGTGACCGAGCAGCCCGCCGGGGACATGGCCCGGTAGCCGAGGGTCTTGACCGCCTTGGTCATCTCGTCGTCCTCGGTGAGCGAGGCGAGGCTGTAGTAGCCGGTGCCGCCGCCGAGTTCGCCGGTGCGGCGGGCGTTGCGGACCTCGCGCAGCACCCGGGCGCGGAACATGGTGCCGGTGCCGGTGAGGACCTGGGCCTTGCCGCCGGTGCGCTCCAGTTCCCAGGCGTAGCGGTGGAACTCCATGCGCTGGAGCAGGCCGAGGAAGCCGCCGCCGTCCTCGCCGTAGAAGACGCCGCCGACCGCGCCGACCTTGCGGTTGAAGGTGGCGAGCGCGGTCTCGACGAACCAGGGGTTCAGGACGGTGTCGGCGTCCTGGACGAGGAGCAGGTCGCGGTCGTCCATGTGCGGCAGCACCCAGGCGATGGCCTGGTTGAGGGCGCCGGCCTTCTTGTGGGTGTTGTCCTCGGTGCGGAAGACGTGGGCGCCGTGCTCGACGGCGATGGCGGCGGTGTCGTCGGTGCAGTTGTCGGCGACGACGACGATCAAGTCGGGGCGCCGGGTCTGCTCCCAGAGGCCGTCGATGGCGGCGGCGATGCGGTCCTGCTCGTTGTGGGCCGGTATCAGGACGGCGAGTCTCGGTCTGTCGCCCGGCTCCTCGGGAGCGGCGTGTGCCCGGCGGGCGGCGTGACGGCGCACAGCCCGAGTCCCCCCGTCGTGAATGCCGTTGGTGGGACCGGATGGCGATATTCCGGACCCGTCAGTGGCCCACAGTCTTCACGGAACTCCTACAACTCCGATAGTTGAATGCTGTAACGGATTGCTCACGGTTGCCTGTGATGACCCTGTGTGCCCCTTTAGGTGCCGTACCTGTCGCCGAATCCGTGACGGTCGTGATGGTGCCGTTCCTCCTCCACCACGGCCGTCGGCGGTGCGGCGACCCGGCGGCGCCGGGCGATGCTTTCCGGCGGAGGGCGGCTACCCAGGAGCCCGGCGGACATGTCCGGCGCGCCGGACCGCGCCGGACCGCGCCGGACCCGCTCAGTCGCGCAGGAACGCCACCAGCGCGTTGGCCAGCAGGAACGGGTCGTCGGCGCCGCACAGTTCGCGGGCGCTGTGCATGGAGAGGATGGCCGCGCCGATGTCGATGGTCTGGATGCCGTGGCGGGCCGCGGTGATCGGGCCGATCGTGGTGCCGCAGGGCATGGAGTTGTTGGAGACGAAGGTCTGGAACGGGACCCCGGCCCGCTCGCAGGCGGCGGCGAACACCGCGCGGCCCGAACCGTCCGTCGCGTAGCGGTTGTTGACGTTGACCTTGAGGATCGGCCCGCCGCCGGCGCGCGGGTGGTGCGTCGGGTCGTGGCGCTCGGCGTAGTTGGGGTGGACGGCGTGGCCCATGTCGGAGGAGAGGCAGATGGTGGCGGCGAGGGCGCGCGCCCGGTCCTCGGCCGATCCGCCGCGCGCCAGCACCGAGCGCTCCAGCACCCCGCCGAGCAGCGGCCCGTCCGCGCCGGTGTCCGACTGCGAGCCGGTCTCCTCGTGGTCGAAGGCGGCCAGCACGGGGATGTACGCCGGCTCGGAGCCGCCCGTCGCCACGGCCGCCAGCGCCGCCGTACCGGCGTGCACGGACAGCAGGTTGTCCATCCGCGGGCCCGCCAGCAGCTCCTCGTCACGGCCCAGGTAGGCGGGCGGCTCGACGGCGTACGTCATCAGGTCCCAGCCGGTGACCGAGCCGCGCGCCAGCCCCGTCTCCGCCTCCAGGAAGGCGATCAGGCCGCCGTCGCGGACGTCGTCGCCCAGTCCCCAGATCGGCTGGAGATGGCGCTGCTTGTCCAGCTTGAGCCCGTCGCTGCTCACCGTGCGGTCCAGGTGGATGGCGAGCTGGGGCACCCGCAGCAGCGGACGGTGCACGTCGACCAGGCGGGTCGAGCCGTCGCGCAGGCTGAGCCGGCCGGCCAGGCCCAGGTCCCGGTCTAGCCAGGAGTTCATGAGCGGTCCGCCGTAGACCTCGACGGCGACCTGGCGGAAGCCGTGCGCCCCGGTGTCCGGGCGGGGCTTGACCCGCAGGTTCGGGGAGTCGGTGTGCGCGCCGACGATCCGGAACGGCGTGTGGGGCGCGGCGCCCTCCGGGACGTACCAGGCGATGATCGCGCCGCCGCGCAGCACGTACTTGCCGCCGGCCGTCCCGTCCCAGGCGTCCGTCTCGGCGACCTGCCGGAAACCGGCCTTCTCCAGCCGCTCGCCGGCGTTCGCCACGGCGTGGTACGGCGTGGGGCTCGCCGCGAGGAAGGTCATCAGGTCGTCGGTGTGGCCGCGGTCGAAGCGGGAGGGTTCGCTCATGCCATTCACCTTAACGACGTACGCGGACCCGCTCCCTCGGACGGGGAGCGGGCCCGCGCGGTGGCCGGTGGGCCGGGACGGTCAGAAGGCCGCCTCGTCCAGCTCCATCAGGTCGAGGTCGACACCGGCGGCGACCTTGCGGGCCAGGGTGACGCCCGGCAGCACGTTGGCGGCGAAGAACTTCGCGGCCGCGATCTTGCCGGTGTAGAACGGCTTGTCCCTGCCCGACGCCGTCTCCAGCTTCTCGGCGGCGATCGCGGCGCCCTTGAGCAGCAGGTAGCCGACGATGACGTCGCCGGAGGCGAGCAGCAGGCGCGAGGTGTTCAGGCCCACCTTGTAGATGTTCCTGACGTCCTGCTCGGTGGCCGCGAGGTCGGTCAGCATCAGGCCGACGATCGCCTCCAGCTCGACGGCCGCCTTCGCGAGGTGCTCGCGGGCGCCGGCCAGCTCCTCGCCGCCGGTGCCGAGCGCGAGGAACTTCTTGATGTCCTCGGCGAGAGAGTTCAGCGCCGCGCCCTGGTTGCGGACGATCTTCCGGAAGAAGAAGTCCTGGCCCTGGATCGCGGTGGTGCCCTCGTACAGGGTGTCGATCTTGGCGTCGCGGATGTACTGCTCGATCGGGTACTCCTGGAGGAACCCGGAGCCGCCGAAGGTCTGGAGCGACTGGGCGAGCTGCTCGTAGCCCTTCTCGGAGCCGTAGCCCTTGACGATCGGCAGGAGCAGGTCGTTGAGCGCGTGCTCGGCCGAGGCGTCCTCGTCGGCCGCCTCCTTGACCGCGATCGCGTCCTGGACCGAGGCGGTGTAGAGGACGAGGGCGCGCATGCCCTCGGCGTACGCCTTCTGCGTGATCAGCGAGCGGCGCACGTCGGGGTGGTGGGTGATGGTGACCTTGGGCGCGGACTTGTCCATGAAGTTCGCGAGGTCGGGACCCTGGACGCGCTCCTTGGCGTACTCGAGCGCGTTGAGGTAGCCGGTCGAGAGCGTGGAGATGGCCTTCGTGCCGACCATCATCCGGGCGAACTCGATGATCCGGAACATCTGGCGGATGCCCTCGTGCTTGTCGCCGATCAGCCAGCCCTTGGCCGGGTGGCGGTCGCCGAAGGTCATCTCGCAGGTGTTGGAGGCCTTCAGGCCCATCTTGTGCTCGACGTTGGTCGCGTAGACGCCGTTGCGCTCGCCCAGCTCGCCGGAGTCGCCGTCGAACAGGTACTTGGGGACGAGGAAGAGGGAGAGGCCCTTGGTGCCGGGACCGGCGCCCTCCGGCCGCGCCAGCACGTAGTGGAGGATGTTCTCCTCCATGTCGTGCTCACCGGAGGTGATGAAGCGCTTCACGCCCTCGATGTGCCAGGAGCCGTCCTCCTGCCGGACCGCCCTGGTGCGGCCGGCGCCCACGTCCGAACCCGCGTCGGGCTCGGTGAGCACCATGGTCGAACCCCAGGTGCGGTCCACGGCGATCTGCGCCCACTTCCGCTGCTCCTCGGTGCCCTCGTCGAAGAGGATGCGGGCGAACGCCGGGCCGGAGGAGTACATCCACACGGCCGGGTTGGCGCCGAGGACCAGCTCCGCGTACGCCCAGATGAGCGACGGCGGGGCGGTGGTGCCGCCGATCTCCTCGGGCAGGCCGAGGCGCCAGTACTCGGAGTCCATGAAGGCTTTGTAGCTCTTCCTGAAGGAGGCCGGGACCGGCGCGGTGTTGGTCTCCGGGTCGAAGACCGGCGGGTTGCGGTCGGCGTCGGCGAAGGACTCCGCGAGCTCGTTCTCGGCGAGCCGGGTCAGCTCCTCCAGGACGCTCTTCGCGGTGTCGGTGTCCATCTCGCCGAACGGGCCGGTGCCGTACAGCTTGTCGCGCCCGAGCACTTCGAACAGGTTGAATTCGATGTCGCGGAGGTTGGACTTGTAGTGCCCCATGGTGACTGCTCCGTATCCGGATCGGCGAGGCACTGACTCCTCGCGCCTGTTTCACATACCAACGAGTAGCTCCGATGATGCTACCCGCCGGTAATAAGACGCAACCCCCATCGGTCCAAGTGTGAGAAGGGTCTACCTTCTCGTGCGCGCCCCGGGTCTCGGTAGGCTTGCGCGCATGTATGGATACGGCCAGTCCATGGACGGTGGGGCTGCGCAGCAGCAGTACGCCCAGCAGCAGATGCCGGGCGGCCACGGCGGTTACGGCCAGCAGCCGCCGCTCTACCCCGAGCCGTCCCCGCCGTCCCTCGCGGAGGCGGTGCGCGCCTTCACCACCAGTCAGGTGACCGCCGAGGACTTCCAGCAGGTCTTCGCCACCTCCAAGGTCTACTGCCCGCGCGGTGACAACCCCGGCTTCCTCGCACTGCACAACACCCAGCAGCCGGTGATCCCGATGTTCACCTCGCTGAAGGAACTGCGTCGGTACGCGGGCAAGGAGTCCAAGTACTTCGTGATCACGGGTGCGGAGGTCATCGACCTGCTCCCGACCGGCTACGGCTTCGTCCTGGACATGGAGGGCGAGCACCGGATGGTCTTCGACTCGAAGGCCGTCGAGCAGATGGTCGAGTTCGCGATGCGCCGGATGTACGGCTGACGGCCGCGGTCCGGTCGTACCCCTGAATGTCCCCGTCCGCCCGCCGGGCTCGCCTACTGTGCCCCGCGTGAGCGGGAACCGTTTCTTCGTCTTCTCCGCCGCCGGCCCCTCCGGGACCGGCGGCGTTCTGTTGCCCGGCCGGGGCCGGGTGCGGTCCGTTCCGTCGGTACGCCCGGTGATCCGCGCCGTCCGCCCGTGGGGGAATGCTCCGCGCGCCGGCGGTGTTGGGGGTGGCAGAAAGTTCAACGCTCAACTAAACTGGGCGCACAAGGAGGAGCCAACATGCCTGCAGTGACCGTCGAGAACCCGTTGACCCTGCCCCGAGTGGCCGCCTCGGCCGATGCCGTGGCCCGACCCGTGCTCGCCGTCACGACCGCGCCGAGCGGTTTCGAGGGAGAGGGCTTCCCGGTGCGCCGGGCGTTCGCGGGGATCAACTACCGTCATCTCGACCCGTTCATCATGATGGACCAGATGGGTGAGGTGGAGTACGCGCCGGGTGAGCCCAAGGGCACGCCGTGGCACCCGCACCGTGGCTTCGAGACCGTCACCTACATCATCGACGGCGTCTTCGACCACCAGGACTCCAACGGCGGCGGTGGCACCATCACCAACGGCGACACCCAGTGGATGACGGCCGGTTCCGGTCTCCTCCACATCGAGGCGCCGCCGGAGGCCCTGGTCATGTCCGGCGGTCTCTTCCACGGCCTCCAGCTGTGGGTGAACCTCCCCGCCAAGGACAAGATGATGGCCCCGCGCTACCAGGACATCCGCGGCGGCCAGGTCCAGCTGCTGGCGTCCCCCGACGGCGGTGCGCTGCTGCGCGTCATCGCGGGCGACCTCGACGGCCACGCCGGCCCCGGCATCACGCACACGCCGATCACGATGATCCACGCGACGCTCGCGCCCGGTGCCGAGCTCACGCTGCCGTGGCGCGAGGACTTCAACGGGCTGGCGTACGTGCTGGCGGGCAAGGGGTCGGTGGGCGCGGAGCGCCGTCCGATCCACCTCGGCCAGACCGCCGTCTTCGGCGCCGGCTCCTCGCTGACCGTCCGCGCGGACGAGAAGCAGGACTCGCACACGCCCGACCTGGAGGTCGTGCTCCTGGGCGGGCAGCCGATCCGTGAGCCCATGGCCCACTACGGCCCGTTCGTCATGAACACCAAGGACGAGCTGATGCAGGCCTTCGAGGACTTCCAGAAGGGCCGCCTCGGCACGGTCCCGGCGGTGCACGGCATGACGGAGTCCGGCCCCCGGTCCTGACCCACCCCACCCCGAAGAGGCCTGCCGCATCCCCGCGCCGGGCCTCTTCCCGCTTCCCGTCCCGCGCCGCCGCCCACGGGAGAGTCACCCGGTCGGCGTGTGCGGGGGGACGGGCGGGTGGGGGTGTGGTGGGCTGGTCGGGTGTCGTTGTTGCCCGAGGCTGTGCGCCGGTTCGCCGCGTGGTGTGCCGTGCTGCTGCTGGCCGCGGGCGTCGGCTGGGTGGGTATCCGGCTCTGCTCGGAGTTCCGCACCGCGGTGACGCCCGTGCTGCTCGCGCTGCTGGGCACCGCGCTGCTCGGGCCGCTGTACCGCAGGCTCGTGGCGGCCGGCGTGCACCGTTCCGTCGCCGCCGGGCTGACCTGTGTCGCCGTGGTCGGTGTGGTCGGCGGAGCCGTCTACATCGTCGTCGCCGCGCTCGTCGAGACCGGTGACGAGATCGTCGCCTCGCTGAAGGACGCCGCGCGGTCGGTCGCCGAGCACTTCGGCGCCGCCGGGACCTCCCTCGGAGACCTGGCGGGCAGCGCCCGGGAACTGCTCGGCAAGTTCGGCGGGACGGCCGCCTCCAACGTCATCAGCGGGGTCAGCGTGGTCGGCGAGAGCATCGCCATGGCCGTCCTCGCGCTGCTCCTCGTCTTCTTCTTCCTGCGCGACTCCCACCTCTTCGTGGACACCCTGCGGGCCGTCGCGCCCGGACGCAGCTCCGACGTGCTGGAGGCCATGGCCCGCCGCGCCTTCGAGGGCATCGAGGGGTTCATGCGCGGTACGACCCTGATCGCCCTCATCGACGCCGTCTGCATCACCATCGGCCTGCTGATCCTCCAGGTGCCCGGCGCGGTCGGCCTCGGCGCGCTGGTCTTCGTCGGCGCCTACATCCCCTACCTCGGCGCCTTCCTCTCCGGTGCCGTCGCCGTGCTGGTCGCCCTCGCCGACCGGGGTTTCGTCATCGCCCTGTGGGCGCTCGGCGTCGTCCTCGCCGTGCAGGTGCTGGAGGGGCATGTGCTGCAGCCCATGATCCAGAGCCGCACCGTGCAGATGCACCCGGCGGTGGTGATGCTGGCCATCACGGCCGGAGCCTCCGTCGCCGGAATCCTCGGCATGCTGCTGGCCGTACCGCTCACCGCGGCCGCCTTCGGCGTCGTGCACGAACTGCGCGGCCGGTACGCGCCGGCCCCGGGCGACTAACCCGCGCCCGCGCCCTCGCCCACGCCCGCGCTCCCGCCGCCGTCCCTCTCCCCGTCCCCGTCCCCGTCCCTGCCGCTGTCCCTCTCCCCGTCCCCGTCCTTGCTCTCGTTCTCGTTCTCGCTCTCGTACAGCTCGAACCAGATGCTCTTGCCCTCGCCGCGCGGGTCCACCCCCCACGCGTCCGCGAGCAGTTCGATCAGGACCAGGCCGCGGCCGGAGGAGGCCAGCTCGCCGGGCCGTCGCTTGTGCGGGAGGTCGTCGCCCGCGTCCGTGACCTCGATGCGCAGCCGGCGCCCGGGCGCGGCGCCGGCGACCTCGGCGAGCAGCAGCGCGTCCGCGTCGGTGTGGACGAGGACGTTCGTGAGCATCTCGGAGACCAGCAGCACCGCCGAGTCGACCTGGTCGGACGAGCTCCAGTCGTGCAGCAGCTCGCGCACCTGCTGGCGGGCCTCGGCGATCCGCTCGGGCTCGTCCTGGCCCACCGACAGCAGCGTGCGCCGCATCCGGGGCCGTGGCGCGAAGGGCTCCTCGCCGCGCCCGGCGCCCGGCCGGGAGAGCAGCAGGAGCGCGATGTCGTCCTCGCGGCGGTCGGCCAGCGGCCCGGTGGTGTGGTGGGAGGAGGGGCCGTGCACGGCCTGGACCAGCGCGTCGGCCAGTTTCTCCAGGTCGCCGTCGTGTTCCTCCAGGGTCGCCCGGATCCGCTGCCAGCCCGTCTCGATGTCGTGGCCGCCGGTCTCGATCAGACCGTCGGTGCAGATCATCATGGTCTCGCCGGGTTCGAGGGCGAACCGCGTCGTCGGGTAGTCGGCGTCCGGGTCGATGCCCAGCGGCAGCCCGCCCGCCGTCGGCCGCCGCAGCACCGTGCCGTCGGCCATCCGGATCGTCGGGTCCAGATGTCCCGCGCGGGCGATCTCCAGCACCCCGGTGGCCGGGTCCGCCTCGACGTACAGACAGGTCGCGAACCGCAGGTCGGCGATCTCCTCGTCGTAGGTGATGCCGTGCAGGAAGCGGGAGGCCCGGGAGAGGACCGCGTCCGGGCGGTGGCCCTCGGAGGCATACGCGCGCAGCGCGATCCGGAGCTGGCCCATCAGCCCCGCGGCCCGTACGTCATGGCCCTGGACGTCCCCGATGACCAGCGCGAACCGGCCGGAGGGCAGCGGGATCATGTCGTACCAGTCGCCGCCGACCTGGAGTCCGCCGCCGGTCGGTATGTAGCGGGCGGCCGCCTCCATGCCGGGGATCTCGGGGCCCAGCGTCGGCAGCATGGAGCGCTGGAGGCCGTCCGTCAGCTCCCGCTCCGAGTCGGCGATGCCGGCCCGGGAGAGCGCCTGGGCGAGCATCCGGGCCACCGTGGTGAGCACGGACCGCTCGTCCGGGGTGAACGAGACCGGGTAGGCGAAGCCCGCCATCCAGGCGCCCATGGTCCGGCCGGCCACGGTCAGCGGCAGGAAGGCCCAGGACTCCCGGTGGAAGCGCTCGGCCAGCGGCCAGATCACCGGGTAGCGGGACCTGTACTGCTCGGGGGAGGAGAGATAGACGGCCCGGCCCGTCCGCACCACCTCCGCCGCCGGGTAGTCCGTCTCCAGCGGCATGCTGGTGAAGGGGCTGTCGTCGCCGAGCTGCTGCCCGTGGTGGCCGATGATCACCAGCTGGTCGCCCTTGGCGCTGAAGACGGCCAGTCCGTCCGGGGAGAACCCGGGCATCGACAGGCCCGCGGCGACCCGCAGCACCTCCTCCGTGGACCGCGCCTCGGCCAGCGCCCGGCCCGCGTCCAGCAGGAACGCCTCCCGGGAGCGCCGCCAGTCACCGGTGACCGGATGCCGGGCGGCGGTGCCCGGGGTCGGCTCGGTGACCTCCTGGAGGGTGCCCGTGACCCGGTACACGCGCTCCTTGGAGTCGAAGACCGGTCTGAAACGGCTGCGCACGGTCCGTATCAGCCGGCCCCGCTCGTCCATGACCCGCAGCCGGACCTCCGCGAGGGTGCCCTCGACGGCGGCCAGCCGGGTGATGCTGGTGTTCTCGTTCCAGTCGACCGGGTGGAAACGGGACCGGACCAGGGACTCCGACAGGACGGACGACTCGGCCGGCAGCCCGATGAGCCGGGCGGCCTCCGCGTCCGTGGTGACCAGGCCGGTGGCGGTGTCCCAGTGCCACAGCCCGGTCGCGAGGGCGGCGAGGACGTCCTCCACGGCGGGCAGGGGCTCGCCAGTTCGCATTGCCCCACTTTAAGAAGACCGGATCGGAAAATGCCACCGATCATCGACCCGGTAATCGGGAGAGGCGGCCCTGAGGGGCCCGGTACGCTGGGTGGTGTTTCACGTGAAACACCAGGCTGAAATCCCACCCCGATCCGCGAAGGCTGGATGAACCACGATGCATCGGTACAGGTCCCACACCTGCGGCGAGCTCCGCTCCTCTGACGTCGGCACCGACGTCCGGCTGAGTGGCTGGCTGCACAATCGGCGCGACCTGGGCGGCATCCTCTTCATCGATCTGCGCGATCACTACGGCATCACCCAGCTCGTGGCGCGTCCGGGCACGGCCGCCTACGAGGCGCTGGACAAGCTGAGCAAGGAGTCGACCGTACGGGTCGACGGCAAGGTCGTCTCCCGCGGCGCCGAGAACATCAACTCCGACCTGCCCACCGGCGAGGTCGAGGTCGAGGTCGGCGAGGTCGAGCTGCTCGGCGCGGCCGCCCCGCTGCCGTTCACGATCAACGCCGAGGACGGCGTCAACGAGGAGCGGCGGCTGGAATACCGCTTCCTGGACCTGCGCCGCGAGCGCATGCACCGCAACATCATGCTGCGTACGGCCGTGATCTCGGCCATCCGCCACAAGATGACGGCGCTGGGCTTCAACGAGATGGCGACCCCGATCCTGTCGGCGACCTCCCCCGAGGGCGCCCGTGACTTCGTGGTGCCCTCGCGTCTGAACCCTGGCCGGTTCTACGCCCTGCCGCAGGCCCCGCAGCAGTTCAAGCAGCTGCTGATGATCTCCGGTTTCGACCGCTACTTCCAGATCGCGCCCTGCTTCCGCGACGAGGACGCCCGCGCCGACCGCTCGCCCGGCGAGTTCTACCAGCTCGACGTCGAGATGAGCTTCGTCGAGCAGGAGGACGTCTTCCGCCCGATCGAGCGGCTCATGACCGAGCTCTTCGAGGAGTTCGGCAACGGCCGCCCCGTGACGTCGCCGTTCCCGCGGATCCCGTTCCGCGAGGCGATGCTGAAGTACGGCTCCGACAAGCCGGACCTCCGCGCCCAGCTGGAGCTCGTCGACATCACCGACATCTTCGAGGGCTCGGAGTTCAAGGCCTTCGCCGGCAAGCACGTGCGCGCGCTCGCGGTGCCGGACGTCTCCGCGCAGCCCCGCAAGTTCTTCGACCAGCTCGGTGACTTCGCGGTCTCGCAGGGCGCCAAGGGCCTCGCCTGGGTCCGGGTGGCCGAGGACGGCTCGCTGTCCGGCCCGATCGCCAAGTTCCTCACCGAGGAGAACGTCGCCGAGCTGACCAAGCGGCTCCAGCTGGCCGCCGGTCACGCCGTGTTCTTCGGCGCGGGCGAGTTCGACGAGGTCTCGAAGATCATGGGCGCGGTGCGGGTCGAGGCCGCCAAGCGGGCCGGGCACTTCGAGGAGGGCGTGTTCCGGTTCTGCTGGATCGTCGACTTCCCGATGTACGAGAAGGACGAGGACACCGGCGCGATCGACTTCTCGCACAACCCGTTCTCCATGCCGCAGGGCGGTCTGGAGGCCCTGGAGACCCAGGACCCGCTGGACATCCTGGGCTGGCAGTACGACATCGTCTGCAACGGCGTCGAGCTGTCCTCCGGCGCGATCCGGAACCACGAGCCCGAGATCATGCTCAAGGCCTTCGAGATCGCCGGCTACGACCGGGAGACCGTCGAGGACAAGTTCGCCGGCATGCTCCGCGCGTTCCGCTTCGGCGCCCCGCCGCACGGCGGCATCGCCCCCGGCGTGGACCGCATCGTGATGCTCCTCGCCGACGAGCCCAACATCCGCGAGACCATCGCCTTCCCGCTCAACGGCAACGCCCAGGACCTGATGATGGGCGCGCCGACCGAGCTGGAGGAGGCCCGCCTGCGCGAGCTGCACCTCTCCGTCCGGAAGCCGCAGCCGAAGTAAGGCCTGCGGAAAGAGGGCATAAGCAGGGCATTCAAGGGAAAGGCTCGAAACCGGCGTCGGTTTCGAGCCTTTCCCTTGTTCCAGATAATTCACAGCTCTCTCCGATGTTCCCACAGGCTGCGGCTTGCCTACGGTCCCTGTCCATGACAGACACCCACACCCCCATGGATTCGCCGTCTCCCGAAGAAAAAAGGAAACTGGCCCGCCGTACGGTCCTCGCGGCCGGCAGTGTGGCCGTGACCGCGGTCGGCGTCGGCAGCGCCTTCGCCGCGACCGACGGCACGAGCGCGGAGGACGGCGCCGGAGCGGCCGCCTCGGCCTCGGAGGGCGCCTGCTACACGCTCACCTCCGAACTGGTCGAGGGCCCGTACTACATCGACGCCGACAAGCTCCGCCAGGACGTCACCGAGGACCAGGAGGGCATCCCCCTGCACCTCACCCTCAAGGTGATCGACGCGGAGACCTGCCGGCCGCTCAGGAACGCGGCCGTCGACATCTGGCACTGCAACGCGTCGGGCGTCTACTCCGGGTACGAGGCGGTGGGCAGCGGCGGCGGTGGCGGTGGCGGCACCCCGCCCACCGACGCCCCCACCGACGTGCCGACCGACGTCCCCACCGGGCCCCCGCCGGGCGGTGGCGGCGGCCACCAGGAGCCCACCGACGACACCCGCTACCTGCGCGGCACCTGGCACACGGATCGCCACGGGCACGTCTCCTTCAAGACCGTGTTCCCCGGCTGGTACCAGGGCCGGTGCGTCCACATCCACGTCAAGGTGCACGTGGACGGCGAGTGGACGGACGCGGGCTACGAGGGCGGGCACACCTGCCACACGGGCCAGCTCTTCTTCGACGAGACGTCGGTGCTCCTGTCGGCCGAGGTCGAGCCCTACGCCAGCAACACCACGACCCGGACCACCCTCGACGGTGACTCGATCTACCCGGACAACGGTCACGCGGGCGGACTGCTCTACCTGAAGTACGACCACCACCACATCGACCGGGGCGTCCGCGGCCATCTGACGCTGGGCGTCGAGCCGAGCGACACGAACGACGGCTGACATACCCCTTACGCGGGCCCTGAACGGGATCGTTCAGGGCCCGCCGCCATTTTTCCGACATCTACCGGGCTAAAGTAAGGCAAGCCTTTCAAGCGATTTTTCTGAGAAATGGCGTGATCCTCGCCGCGATTTCGGCGGTGCTTTGCACAGACATGAAATCCAAAGCGTTCTCCCCCACTTCTACCAGCCTGGTCTTCTACGTTTCCCGGCCATGACGGACAACCGGTCGGCCGAAGAGCCGAAACACAAGAACGACGTGACGCGCCGCAAGGTCGTCGTGGTGGGCGCGGGAGCGGTCGCCGCCGTGGGTCTGGGCGGCGGTCTGGCCCTGGCCGCGCAGGCGGACGAACCCAAGAAGAAGTCGTCCGCGAGCTCCACGAGCACGTCGGAGACCTGTTACACCCTGACCTCGGAGACCACCGAGGGCCCCTACTACCTCGACCTCGACATCTTCCGCAAGGACGTCACCGAGGACCGCGAGGGCATCCCGCTCACCCTCAAGGTCAAGGTGGTCGACTCGGAGACCTGCCGGCCGCTGCGGGACGCGGCCGTCGACATCTGGCACTGCGACGCCGTCGGGACCTACTCGGGCTACGAGTCGATCAGCGAGTCGGCCAACGGCGGATCCGGCTCCAGCGCTGCGCCCACGGAGAGCCCGACCGCCATGCCCAGCATCGACCCCAGCGCCTCGATCCACCAGCAGAACACGGACGACAAGACCTACCTGCGCGGCACCCAGCGCACGGACCGGGACGGCTTCGTCGAGTTCCGGACCATCGTGCCGGGCTGGTACTCGGGCCGCTGCGTGCACATCCACGCCAAGGTCCACGTCGACGGCAAGTGGAACTCCGACCGGGAGTACGTGGGCGGCCACGTCTGCCACACCGGTCAGTTCTTCATCGACCAGGACATCGTCGACGACTCCCAGGCGATCGCGCCGTACTCGACCAACGAGACGACGATGACCAAGCTCTCGGAGGACATCATCTACGACGGGAGCGGCACGAAGGGCGGTCTCCTGGACATCCGCTACGTGCGCAGGAACCGGCTCGCCGCGGGGCTCGTCGGCTCGATCACGGTCGGCGTCGACCCCGCCGAGACGAACGACAACGACACCATGGCGTCGATGAACTTCGGCTCGCCCTCGGCCTCGGCCTCCTCCTGAGCCCTCGCGGCTCCACCCGGCGTGACAGGGGCGCCCGGGACGGTTGACGTCCCGGGCGCCCCACGCTGTGCCGTGGATCCGCCGACCGCCCGTGCGGCGAGCGGACGGCCGTGCCGGTCAGGTGTCGTAGCGGCCGTCCCACGGCTCGCCGAAGCCGAGGTTGTCCGGGTAGAGCTCGGCCCAGGGGCCGTCGTCGTCCTCCTTGGCCACCAGGCCGAAGAACACGCCGTCCACGGTGAGCTGGAACTGCCGTATCGAGATGTCCGTGTACGTCCGCCGGGGCAGGCTGCGCAGCATGGTCGCGAGCCGGGCCCGGGCGCGGGACAGCACCGAGTCGGCGCCGTCGGGGTCGAGCCGCTGCTCGGCCCAGCTGCCCGCGCACCAGATCTGCGAGTCACGGTAGTGGCCGTCCTTGTCGAAGAGGTGGAGCACCGCGTACAGGCGTTTCCGCTCCTCCCAGCCCTCGTCGAGCCGGAACCCCTCGGGGAAGGCGTACGTGACCGACGCCAGGAACTGTCCGTCGGCGTAACGGCCGATCGCGTCGGTACGGCCGTGCGGCTCGTAGGCGATCGGGATGAGATCAGGGGTTGCCATGACGAAACCATACGGATGTGTCGTGGACATGCGGCTGTCGGGGGCGGTCCGACGCCACGAGAAATTCACGGCAACCTTTTCGATCTCCACAACCACAGAGGAGTGAAGCCCGCCGACGCGGGCTTGCCCAGCACTCCGGACGCGCTCCGGATGTACGTAAGGACTTCCCCCGTGGCCTCTGCTTCTCACCGCCGGTCCCTTCGCAAGCGCCGTACCCTCGTCGTCTCCGCCGCCGTCGTGGCGGCCGGGGTCGGGGCCGGTGCCCTCGTGCTGAACGCGAACGCCACCTCGGCCGCCGACCTCTACCACCAGACGCTCGCCGCCAAGGACGGCTGGGCGTCCTCCGGCACCGGCACGACCGGCGGCGCGAAGGCCGACTCGGCGCACACCTTCACCGTCTCCACCCGCGCCCAGCTGGTGAAGGCGCTCGGGTCGGTCTCCGACACCACCCCGCGCATCATCAAGGTCAAGGGCACCATCGACGCCAACACCGACGACTCCGGCACGAAGCTGGCCTGCGCCGACTACGCGGCCGGCACCGGCTACACGCTCAGCTCGTACCTGAAGGCCTTCGACCCGTCGACGTACGGCAGCTCCGAGCTGCCCTCCGGGACGCAGGAGACGGCACGCGCCGCCGCGCAGAAGAAGCAGGCCGCGAACATCGTCTTCAAGGTGCCCGCCAACACCACGATCGTCGGCGTGCCCGGCAGCAAGGCCGGCATCACCGGCGGCATGCTCCAGATCCAGAAGGTCGACAACGTCATCGTCCGCAACCTGACGTTCTCCGACACCGAGGACTGCTTCCCGCAGTGGGACCCGACCGACGGCGACGACGGCAACTGGAACTCCGAGTACGACTCGGTCACCCTGCGCGGTGCCACCCACGTCTGGGCCGACCACAACACCTTCACCGACGCCGGGCACTTCGACAGCACCAACCCGAAGTACTTCGGTCGTGAGTACCAGGTCCACGACGGCGAACTCGACATCACCAAGAGCTCGGACCTGGTGACCGTCGAGCAGAACCAGTTTACCAGCCACGACAAGACGATGCTGATCGGCAGCAGCGACAGCGAGCCCAGCGGCAAGCTGCGCGTCACCCTCCACCACAACGTCTGGAAGGGCATCGTCCAGCGCGCCCCGCTGACCCGCGTCGGCCAGGTCCACATCTACAACAACGTCTACGACGTGACGCCCCTGAACGGCTACAACCTCCAGTACAGCATCAACTCCCGCGCCAAGGCGCAGGTCGTGGCACAGAACAACTACTGGACCGTGCCCAGCTCCATCAAGGTCTCCAAGCTGCTCAGCGGCGACGGCACCGGCTCGGTCGCGGGCAGCGGCAACCTGGTCAACGGCACGACGACCGACCTCGTCGCCGCCTACAACGCCGCGAACTCCAAGAAGATCAAGACAACGGTGAACTGGGCCCCGACCCTGACCGCGGGCCTGGAGTCCAGCGCCAAGAACCTCCCCACGGAACTCGCGAAGTCGGCGGGCGCGGGCGTGCTGACCACGAGCTGAGAAGCTTCAGCGGCCCCGCTGTCACGCAGGGCGGCGGGCGTGCGCCGGCCCCGGATCCGTGCGGTGGATCCGGGGCCGGGGCCGGGGACGCAGGAGCGGGCCGGCGGTCAGTCCTGGCGGGCCCTGGACTTCGAGCGGCGGACGCGGCGGCGCAGGGCCGGTCCGATGCGGACCATGACCCGCTTGTCGATGCCGCTGACCTGGCGTTCCATCGTGGACAGCAGCTTGGTGGCGGCGGTCAGTTCCCTGCGCAGGGCGTCCACACTGCGCCGCGTCTCGGCGGCCTTCTTCTCGGCGGTGGCCAGCCGGTCGCGCAGTTCCCTGTTCTCCTTGGCGTGCCGGGCCGCCCTGGTGTCGGCCGCGGTGATCCGCTCCCGCAGCCGGCTGATCCGGTACCGCATCTGGCCGTCGTCCCCGCCGTCCCAGACCGGCATCGACGCGGGCAGGTCGAGGGCGGCCAGCCGGGCCTCGAAGGCGGCGCCGCCGTCGCCGTGGGTGTAGGTGTTCTGAAGGTCGTTGCGGTCGAGGAAGGCGGTGATCCGCTCGAAGCGCTCACCGTGGCCCTTGATCATCGCGGAGAAGTCGGCGTTCTCGTACAGCTCGCGCGGGTCGGTGTCGGCGCTCAGTTCGGTGAGCGGGCGGTACGGGATGTCGAAGTAGCGGCACAGTTCCTGGGTGCGCGAGTCGTGGGTGAGGACCACGCTCGGGGTACCGGCCAGCAGGGCGGCGATGTTGCCGTGGATCCGGGTGCCGTAGGCGAAGTCGTAGCCGCGCAGCTCGTTGATCCAGGTGGCCGGGTCCAGCGGCATGCGGACCTTGTTCTCCTGGAGCAGGGCGTGGCTGAGCTGGAGCGGGAAGGGGGCCGTGTGGCCGGACTCCTGCGTGGTGTCGCCCCACAGCAGCAGTTCCGCGTCGACGGTGTTCTGCGCGTAGTACGTGAGATCGGGGTAGTGCTCCCAGGCGTACTGGGCCATGCCCGAGATGTCCCCCACGGGTATCGCGTTCGGCGAGAGGTTGAGGGCGATGCGCGAGGCGCTGGTGATCTCCGTGGCCCGGATCTCGGGGAAGGTGTCGCCGTACAGGAACATCGAGGGGCAGCCCATGATGTCGATGTCGTTGAATCCGAGGCCCTTGAGGTAGTCCGAGGTGAGTTCGCCGCGGACGCCGATCGAGGCGGAGCGGTCCAGGACCGCACGGGCGAAGCGGCGGACCGAGTCGTTCATCGGCTTCAGCCAGTCGGTGTCGTAGTCCGCGGGGGCCTGGGCGCCCACGCCGAACACCACGACAGGGATGGTGAGCTGCTCGATGAGCGCCGAGAGCCGGTCCAGCGAGGTCTGGAACGTCGGGCGGAAGGCGTTGGCCAGCGGGACGACGAAGACGTCGTACTGCTCGTTGATCTCCGCGGCCCGGCGGGCGGAGGGATCGGTGCGGATGCCGTTGGACGTCACCTCGGTGTCCGGGGTGGACAGCATTTTGTGCGCCGAGTCGCTGAAGAGCAGATTGCCGGTGTTCGTGCCGATCAGGTCCTGGTGGATGAACTCCGTTGGACTGGCGACACGAAACGGGCTCTTTCCGGAACGGATCAGGATTCGCTTCACGAACGGCACACTATCTCGCAGGTAAATACCAGGTGAAGGAAGGGTAAGAGGATTATCCGCCTCTTTCCTGAGGCTTACCCCACGCCGAAGGCCCGGCGGGAGGGGTGTCTCCTGCCGGGCCTTCGGCGTGTGTCCGTGGGGCGGGTCAGGCGTCCGTGCCGCCGAAGCGCTCCTTGTACGTCTCCAGGTCCTCGTCCGTGAGCTTGGCGAACAGGACCGGGGGGACGGTGAAGGGGGTGCCGGCGGGGACGGCGGTCAGGGACCTCGCCTCGTCGGCGGTGACCCAGGTGGCGGTGTCGCCGGTCAGGGCGAACGCCTCGCGCATCGTCTTCGCCGTCGACGGGATGAAGGGCTCCGAGACCACCGAGTAGAGGTGGATCAGGTTCATCGCCGTGCGGAGAGTGAGGGCGGCGCCGTCCTTGTCGGTCTTGATCTCCAGCCAGGGGGCCTTCTCCTCCAGGTAGGAGTTGCCGGCCGACCACAGGGCGCGCAGGGCCGCGGCCGCCTTGCGGAACTGGAGGGCCTCCATCTGGGCCTCGTACTCGGCGAGCAGGTCGGCGATCTGGCCGCCCAGCTTCGCCTCCGCCTCGCCCGGCTCGCCGCCGGCCGGGACGTCGTCGCCGAAGCGCTTGCGGGAGAAGGACAGGACCCGGTTGACGAAGTTGCCCAGGGTGTCGGCCAGGTCCTTGTTGACCGTCGCCGTGAAGTGCTCCCAGGTGAAGGACGAGTCGTCCGACTCCGGGGCGTTGGCGATGAGGAAGTAGCGCCAGTAGTCGGCGGGGAGGATGTCCAGGGCCTGGTCCGTGAAGACACCGCGCTTCTGGGACGTGGAGAACTTGCCGCCGTAGTACGTCAGCCAGTTGAAGGCCTTGACGTAGTCGACCTTCTTCCACGGCTCGCGGACGCCGAGTTCGGTGGCCGGGAACATCACCGTGTGGAACGGGACGTTGTCCTTCGCCATGAACTCCGTGTAGCGCACGCTGCTGTCCACGTCGTACCACCACGACTTCCAGTCGCGGTTCTCCGGGTCCTGGTCCGACCACTCCTTCGTCGCGCCGATGTACTCGATCGGGGCGTCGAACCAGACGTAGAAGACCTTGCCCTCGGCCGCCAGCTCCGGCCAGGTGTCGGCGGGCACCGGCACGCCCCAGTCCAGGTCACGGGTGATGGCGCGGTCGTGCAGGCCCTCCGTCAGCCACTTGTGGGCGATGGAGGAGGCCAGCTGCGGCCAGTCCTTGTCGTGCTTCGCGACCCACTCGCGGACCTCGTTCTCCAGCTTGGACTGGAGGAGGAAGAGGTGCTTGGTCTCGCGGACCTCCAGGTCGGTGGAGCCGGAGATCGCCGAGCGCGGGTCGATCAGGTCGGTCGGGTCCAGGACGCGGGTGCAGTTCTCGCACTGGTCGCCGCGGGCCTTGTCGTAGCCGCAGTGCGGGCAGGTGCCCTCGACGTAGCGGTCGGGCAGGAAGCGGCCGTCCGCGGGCGAGTAGACCTGGCGGATCGCCCGCTCCTCGATGAAGCCGTTCTCGTTCAGCCTGCGGGCGAAGTGCTGGGTGATCTCGCGGTTCTCGGCGGAGGAGCTGCGGCCGAAGTAGTCGAACGCGAGCGCGAAGCCGTCGTAGACCGCCTTCTGGGCGTCGTGCGCCTGGGCGCAGAACGCGTCGACCGGGAGACCCCGCTCCTTCGCCGCGAGCTCGGCCGGGGTGCCGTGCTCGTCCGTCGCGCAGATGTAGAGGACCTCGTGGCCGCGCTGGCGGAGGTACCGGGAGTACACGTCCGCCGGGAGCATGGACCCCACCATGTTGCCCAGGTGCTTGATCCCGTTGATGTACGGAAGGGCGCTGGTGATGAGGTGTCGAGCCATCGGGGGCTGCTCCCAGGTCGCTGTTGCTGCAGATGGTTCCTACAGGTGTGAACCTTGAAATCGTAGCCGACATGTGTATGCCGCCCGCTTCCCGTTTTACGGGGTGAGAAGCGGGCGGCACGGGGGCGCGGGCGGGGCGTGGGTGCGCCCCGGGCCGCTACGGGCGCCAGTCGATCAGGAGACCGTCGTAGAGCTCGGCGTCGGTGAGCTCCAGGGGGGTCGGGCCCGCGTGGAAGAACGCCGTGTTGTCGGACTTCAGCTTGCGGAGGTAGTCGAAGGCCTTGTTCTCGTGCTCGCCGAACGCGACGAAGGAGAAGAAGAGGGACGGGTGCGACTTCGCGGCGTCCGTGAGGGACTGGGTGGCCGGGGTCTTCGCGTCCGGGGCGCCGTCGGTCTGGAAGACGACGAGGGCGGGGGTGCCGGGGGCGGCGTGCTCGTCGTAGTGGGCGAGTACGGCGGCCACGGCGGCGTGGTAGCTGGTGCGGCCCATCCGGCCGAGGCCGGCGTGCGCCTCGTCGACCGCGTTGTCGGCGGAGGCCGGGGTGAGGTCCGTGGTGCCGTCGACCTCGGTGGAGAAGAAGACGACGTGGACGGTGGGGGTGGTGCCGGCCGGGGTGAGGTGGGTGGCGAGGGCGAGGGTCTGGTCGGCGAGGGCCTGGGCGGAGCCGTCCTTGTAGTACGGCCGCATGCTCGCGGAGCGGTCGAGGACGAGGTAGGTGGTGGCGTGGGTGCCGATGAGGGAGGCCTTGGTGAGGGCGGCCGCGGCGGGGGTTTGCCCACCCGCACCACCCGTTCCGGTCTCCTGGACAGGTGAGGTCGCCTGTGGGGCGGACTCGCCGTCGGCGGCCGCGGGCAGTCCGGCGGAGCCGACGTCACCCTCGCCCTCGCCCTCGGCTACCGCCACGGCGACGGGCTCGGCGATCGCTTCGGCGACGGGCTCGGCGACCGGTTCGGCCGTCGTGGCCTCGGCCTCCGTGGTGACGGTGGCATCGGCGGTGGGCTCGGCGACGGCCGTGGTTTCGACCGTCGGCTCGGTGACCGCCTCCGCGGCGGGCGTGGCCTCGGGCTCTGCTTCGGCTGTCGTGGCTTCGGCCTCGGGCTCGGTGGCATCGGCGCCGGTTTCCGCGGCGGGCGCGGGTTCGACCGTCGGCTCGGCGACCGCCTCCGTGACCGGCTCGGCCTCGGGTTCGGTGGCATCGGCGGTGGGCTCGGCGACGGCCGTGGTTTCGACCGTCGGCTCGGTGACCGCCTCCGCGGCGGGCGTGGCCTCGGGCTCTGCTTCGGCTGTCGTGGCTTCGGCCTCGGGCTCGGTGGCATCGGCGCCGGTTTCCGCGGCGGGCGCGGGTTCGACCGTCGGCTCGGCGACCGCCTCCGTGACCGGCTCGGCCTCGGGTTCGGTGGCATCGGCGGTGGGCTCGGCGACGGCCGTGGTTTCGACCGTCGGCTCGGTGACCGCCTCCGCGGCGGGCGTGGCCTCGGGCTCCGTGATCGGCTCGGCCTCGGGCTCCGCCTGAATCTCAGCCCCGGCCTGGACCTCGGTCTCCGGCTCAGCCTCGGTCGCCGGGGTGCTTTCGGCGGCAGCCGCAGGCTCGACGAGTGCCTCCGCCTCGGCTTCCGTGGCGGCCTCGGTCCCCGTCTCCGCTTCGGCCGCGGCCGCAATTCCGGCCTCCGACGAGGCCTCCGACGAGGCCTCCGGCTCGGCGTCAGCCTCGGTCTTGGTCTCGGTCGCGCTCTCGGCCACCGGCTCGGCTTCGGTTTCCGTGGCCGTCTCCGGCTCGGCCTCGGCCTCTGCCTTCGCTTCGGTCTCGGTCTCAGCCGGGATCTCTGCCGTCGGCTCAGTCGCGGTCCCGGCCTCCGCCGAGATTTCCGGGGCGACGTCCGCCTCAGCCTCGGTCGCCGGCTCGGCTTCGGTTTCCGTGGCGGTCTTCGGCTCGGCCTCGGCCTCGGCCGTGGTCTTCGGCTCGGCTTCTGCTGCGGCCTCGGTCACCGCCTCGGCCGCTACCTCCGCCTCCGCCTCCGCCTCCGCCTCCGCCTCCGCCTCGGGGGCGGGGGTGGTGAGGTCCGGTTCTGTTGTTCGGGACGTCTGCTTGGGGACCGAGACGTTGTTGAACGCGGCCGAGACCAGTTCGTGTTCGTCGGATCCGGATGTTGCCGGGCGGGGTTCGGGGACCGCAGCCGACGGCTGCGAAGGGAGCTGGTCCGCACCCTCTGCCTCGGCGGGGCGCGGCTTTCGCGACCTGCCGAATGCGTTCCGCAGGAGAGTGAGAATGCCCATGTGCGCAACCCTTCGCGTGAGTTGTAGCCGTCAATCACTGGCCAGGACGGACACGTAAGGTTAGCGGCCCCAGGTTGCGATCTTGGGAAGGGGCGATGACTCCCGTCGAGCACACCGCGGTCGAGTCCAGGCCCGCTGTCAACTTCCCCTCGGTCGGGTGTAGTTCATCTTTCGTTCATGCGGCGGCTCCTCCGGTGCACAGCCACCCCCTTAACGTCACGCTCACACCAAGAGCTTGCAAGGGGAGAGTAAAGTGCGCGAACTGCTGCCGATCGTCGGGACCCCGGCCCACTCGCATCCCGGTGGGCGGTCCTCGCTCACCTGCCGCTTCCGCTGCGGTGACGCCTGCTTCCACGAGGTGCCCAACACCAGCTCGAACGCCTACGTCGGTGACGTCATCGCCGAGGCGGTGAGCAGGCGGAGCGTGGTGCGGGCCGCCGCCGTGGTGGCCGTCGCCGCAGGTGGCATGAGCGTCGGTGCGCAGAAACCCGCCGCCGCGTCCGAACCCGCCGCCGCGTCCAAACCCGCCGGCGGCGCCCGTGGGCTCCGGTTCACCTCCGTCGCCCCCAACACCGCCGACACCGTCACCGTCCCCGACGGCTACGGCCAGAACGTCGTGGTCCGCTGGGGCGAGCCCATCCTGCGCGGTGCCCCGGCCTTCGACCCGGAGAACCAGACCGCCGCCGCGCAGGCCGGCCAGTTCGGGTACAACAACGACTTCCTCGCGCTGCTGCCGCTCCCCGGCGAGCACCGGCGGCAGATCCTCGTCGCCAACCACGAGTACACCGACGAGGTGCTGATGTTCCGCGGCTACGACGCCGCCGCCCCCACCCGGCAGCAGGTGGAGGTGGCCTGGGCCGCGCACGGGCTCGGTGTCGTCGTGGTCGAGGAGGACCGGCGGACCGGCGCGCTGACCGCCGTACCGCGGCATCCGCTCAACCGCCGGGTCACCGCCACCACCGAGTTCGAGCTGACCGGGCCGGCCGCGGGCGGCGCGCTGCTCCGGACCTCCGCCGACCCGACCGGGCGCAAGGTGCTCGGGACCCTGAACAACTGCTCCGGCGGGACCACCCCGTGGGGCACCACGCTGCACGGCGAGGAGAACTTCAACCAGTACTTCGCGGGCGGGACACGGACGACCGACAAGCGGTACGGGCTCGGCACCGGCGCCACCGAGCGCAAGTGGGAGCGGTTCGACCGGCGGTTCGACGTGGCCCAGGAGCCCAACGAGTCGCACCGGTTCGGGTACGTGGTGGAGCTGGACCCGTACGACCCGGACTCCACGCCCCGCAAGCGGACCGCGCTCGGCCGGTTCAAGCACGAGGGGGCGACCGTCCGGCTGACCGAGGACGGGCGGCCCGTCGTCTACTCCGGCGACGACGAGCGGTTCGACTACTTCTACAAGTTCGTCGGCAGCAAGAGGATGCGGAAGGGGAACGGCCGGGCCGCCCGGGAGCACAACGCCACGCTGCTCGACGAGGGCACCCTGTACGTCGCCCGGCTCACCGGGGACTCGCCCGCCGCCGAGATCGACGGGACCGGGAAGCTGCCCGCCGACGGGGAGTTCGACGGCGGCGGGGAGTGGATCCCGCTGGCCACCGCCACCGCGAAGGGTGCGGTGTCGCACGTGGAGGGGATGAGCGCCGAGGAGGTGTACGTCTTCACCCGGCTCGCCGGCGACAAGGCCGGGGCCACCAAGATGGACCGGCCCGAGGACATCGAGCCCAGCCCGCACACCGGCAAGGTGTACGTCGCCCTCACCAACAACACCAACCGCGGCGTCGGGTCGAACGCCGCCGCCGACGAGGCCAACCCGCGCAACGGCAACAAGCACGGGCACGTTCTGGAGCTGACCGAGCGCCGGGGCCGCGCGGACAGCACGGCGTTCGCCTGGTCGCTGTTCCTGGTCGCCGGCGACCCGCAGGACCCGTCGACCTACTTCGCCGGGTTCCCGAAGGACGGCGTCAGCCCGATCTCCTGCCCGGACAACGTGGCCTTCGACCCGCACGGCAACCTGTGGATCTCCACCGACGGCAACCAGCTCGGCTCGCACGACGGGCTGTTCGGCGTGGCCACGAAGGGCGCCCGGCGCGGTGAGCTGAAGCAGTTCCTGACCGTGCCGACCGGTGCCGAGACCTGCGGTCCGCTGGTGCAGGACCGGCGGGTGCTGGTGGCCGTGCAGCACCCCGGTGAGATCACCGGCGCGAGTGTGGAGAGCCCCGCGAGCACCTGGCCCGACGGGCCGGGGAGGATCGTGCGGTCGGCCGTCGTCGCCGTGTGGCGCGAGGACGGGCGCGACATCGGCGTGTGAGACGCCCGCGGGAGACGGCGGGGGCAGTGGGACCGCGGAGGCGGCGGGGCGGCGGGGGCCGCGGGGTCAGTGGGGTGAGGCGATCGATCTCGCCGCCGCCACCTCCTGGCGGAGGGGTTCCAGGACGCTGTCCGGTGGCCCGGTGAGGTCCGTGCGGACCGCGATCAGGGTCTCCGCCTCGCGGACGCCCTCCGCGAGCTCGCGCAGTTGCAGGACGACCTGGCCGACCTCGGCCCGGGCCGGGGGCGGCGCTCCGTGCCGTACCCGGACCCGGGCCGCCGTCGTCGCGTCGACGATGCGTTCCACGGCGACGACGAGCGGCCACCAGGCGGCTGCGCGGCGGCCGGTGGGCGGGGGTTCGCTCAGGGCCCGCTGGAACTCCGTACGGATGACGGACAGGTCGCGGTAGAGACGGCGGCGCATCCGGGCGCGGGCGGCCGGGTCGGCGCCCGCCTCGAAGGCCAGCTCCACGTACGCGGCGGTGTCCGCCACCGCGTCGGCGAGCCGGTCGCCGACGCGGGTGCGCCAGCTCTCCGGCCACAGCAGGTAGCCGGCGATCAGCGCGATCGCGCAGCCCGTCAGGGAGTCGAGCAGGCGGGGCAGGAGGAGCGCGGTGCCCTGGTGGTTCAGCACGTCGGACAGGAGGAGGATCACCGGGGTGATGGCGGCGGTCTGGAAGCCGTAGCCCCGGGGGGTCAGGGCCGGGATCAGCGGGGCCAGGACCATCATCACCGGTACGTCCCACCAGCCGCGCGGTACCACGGTGAGGACCGTCGCCGCCACCACCAGGCCGGCCACCGTGCCGAGCGCGCGCAGCAGTGCGCGGGAGAAGACCGAGCCGAAGTCGGGCTTGAGGACGAAGGTGATGGTGAGGGCGACCCAGTAGGAGCGCGGGACCGGGATGAGGGAGACCAGGGCCTGGGCGATGCCGATGCACAGGGCGAGCCGGATGCCGTAGCGCCAGGAGTTGGCGGAGAGCACGACGCCTCGGGCGGCGCGGGCGGTGCGGATGCCGAGGGCGGCGGGGCGGCCGAGGCGGTCGTCGATGCCGCGCGGGTCGATGTCGGGGGTGGTGGCGACCTCGGCCACGTGCCGCAGGGCGTGGTCGACGGCCCGGCCGGTCTCGTTGGCGGGCTCGGGCAGGCGCAGCCCTATGGGGCCGGTGTAGCCGGTCTCGATGGCCTCGGCGATGTGCAGGACCGCCGCCGGGACCTCGGGCGGCAGCGGCCGCCCGGCGAGCCGGGCGGCGGGGGCGGCCTCCACCACCGGGGTGATCGCGTTCAACTGGGCCAGCATGCGGGTGAGTTCGCGGTTGCGGCCGCGGTAGCGGGCCCGCCGGGCCAGGATCAGGTCGTACGACTGGTTCAGTGACTGGGTGACGGTGTGCCGGGCGCGGTCGTAGGTCTCGCCGTCGGCCGTGCCGCTCGCGGCGAGCAGGTCGGCGACGGTGCGGTAGGTGGCGGCGACCGCGGAGCGTTCCGGTACGCCCGAGCGCAACGGCCAGGCCAGCAGGGCGAGCAGCAGGACCAGCAGGCCGCCGCCGGTCATCAGCACCGGCGTGAGCCACCAGGGGCCGGGCAGCGGCAGGCCCGCGCCGATCACCGAGTTGAGCAGGAGCAGCAGGCCGGAGACGGAGGAGACCGCGCCGATCGTCGAGATCATCCCGGAGAGCAGGGCGATGCCGGTGACGACGGCGACCGTCAGCCAGCCCTGGCCGTAGACCAGGGAGCCGAGGGTGACGCCGATGGCGCCGAACAGCTGCGGGACCGCGATGTTCAGGATCCGCATGCGGTAGGCGTCGGCGGTGTCGCCGATGACCCCGGACAGGGCGCCCATCGACGCGAGCGCGCCGTACGCGGGCTGTCCGACGGCGAGTCCGACGGCGAGCGGGAGCGCCATGGCGAGGGCGGCGCGGGCGAGGGCGGCCCAGTTGAGGGGCGCCGCCTGCTCGGGCCGGAGGTTCCGCACCAGCCAGTCGGGAGGGGTGAGGCCGATGGGGAACTCTCGGGACATGCGCCCATTATCGGTGACTTCGCTGGTGGAGCGGGATGTCCGCGAGGAGGGCGCGGCGCTCGGTGCCGGTGGCCCGGCGCCGGATCACGGGGCTTGGTCCACCCGGGCCAGGAACTCCCCCAGCACCCGGTTGAACTCCTCGGGGCGTTCCAGGTTCGGCAGGTGGGCGGCCGCGTCGACGACGTGGAGGGCGGAGTCGGGCAGGAGGGCGTGCATGGCCTCGGCGTCGCCGACCGGGGTGTACTCGTCGTCCGCGCCGACGACGACCAGGGCGGGGACCGTGACCTTCGCCAGCAGGGGCCGGTAGTCGGGGCGTTCGGCCCGGCCGCGCAGGGCCGCCGCGGCGCCCTCGGGGTCGGCGGCCGTCATCATGCGGTGGACGTGGGCCCGTACGGCCGGGTCGGCGTAGGGGGCGACCATCCTGTCCAGGACCTCGTCGGCGTAGCCGCGCATGCCCTCGTCCAGCAGCCGGTCGGCCGTCGCGTTCCTGGCACGTCTGCCCTCGGGGGTCTCCGGGTCGGGGAAGGTGTCCGCCAGGACCAGGCCCCGGACCCGCTCGGCGCCGAAGCGGTCGTAGCACTCCATCGCGATCTGGCCGCCCATGGAGAGACCGGCGAGGACGCAGTCCGTCACGCCCAGCGCGTCGAGGAGTTCCTCCAGGTCCGCCGCGAACCGGGAGAGCGGGGTGCTGCCGGGGGTGACGGGGGAGGCGCCGTAGCCGCGCAGGTCGGGGGCGATGACCCGGCGGGAGGCGGCGAAGGCGGTCAGCTGCGGGTGCCACATCGTGCGGTCGAAGGGGTGGCCGTGGACGAGGAGCAGCGGGGTGTGCGCGTTCTGGGGGCCTTTGTCGTCGTATGCGAGGAAGGGGGTCATGTGATCGACCCTAGGGCGCCGCGACTTCTCGGTGCAATAAGATCTTTGCCCTCGGTGCAATGAGGGTGGGGGCGTGGACGACTTCCGTGGGATCGCCGACCGGATCGCGCTGGACATCGCGCGCGGACGGCTGCGGGCCGGCCAACGGCTGCTCGCGCAGCGGGCGTTCGCGCGGCGGCACGGGATCGCCGCCTCCACCGCCGGGCGGGTGTACGCCGAACTGGTGCGGCGCGGGCTGGTGGTGGGCGAGGTCGGACGCGGCACCTTCGTCCGCGCCTCGGCCGTCGCACCGCAGGGCCGGGCCCTGGTCGAGGACGGTGCCGCGCCCGTCAACCTGGAGCTCAACTACCCTTCCGCGCCTGGGCAGTCGGAGCTGCTCGCGCCGGCTCTCGCGCCGCTGCTGCGTCCCGACGCCCTCACCGACGCCCTGCGCACCACCCCCGCCGACGGCACCCCGCAGGCGCGGGAGGCCGTCGCCGCGCTGCTCGCCACCGGGGACTGGCGGCCCGACCCCGGCCGGATCCTGTTCACCGGCAACGCCCGGCAGGCGGTCGCCGCGACCCTGGGTTCCCTGGTCGGGCCGGGTGGCCGGGTCGGCGTCGAGCCGCTGACGTATCCGCTGGTCAAGGAGGTCGCGCGGCGGCTCGCCGTCACGCTCGTCCCGGTGGAGACGGACGCGGAGGGGCCGGTGGCGGAGTCGGTGCTGGCCGCCCACCGGTCCGCCCCGCTCGGCGCCCTCTACCTCCAGCCGACCCTGCACAACCCGACGTCCGTGACCACGACGGCCGGGCGTCGCCTCGAACTGGCGCGGTGCGTCACGGACCTGGGGCTGCCGGTCGTCGAGGACCGGGTCTGGTCGTTCCTGCACGACGGCGCCGAGCCGCCCCTCGCCGCACTCGCCCCGGAGCTGGTGCACCTCGTCGACGGGCTCTCCAAGCGGGTCGCGCCGGGGCTCACGGCCGGGTTCGCGGTCGTACCGCGGGAGCGGGTGGCCCAGGTGGCGGCCGCGGTGCGCTCGGGCGGCTGGAGCGCGGGGGCGTTCGCGCTGGAGGCGGCCGTGCGGTGGATCGGCGACGGGACCGTGGCACGGCTGGTGACGGCCAAGCGGGAACAGGCGGTACGGCGGCAGGGGCTGGTCCGGGAGGCGCTGGCCGGGTTCGCCGTACGGGCCGATCCGCGTGGGTACTTCGCCTGGTGGGAGCTGCCGGCGCCGTGGCGGGCGGACGACTTCACGGCCGCCGCGGCCGCCTGCGGGATCGCGGTCACGCCCGGCACCGCCTTCCGCGTCGACCCCCGGCGGACGCCGGACGCGGTACGGCTCGGGCTCGCGTCGGCGGCCGAGCCGGAACTGGCCGGGGCGCTGCGGACCCTCGCGGCCCTCGCGGCACGCGGACCGCGCGCCCCCCTGGCGAACGACCGGCCCGACGGGACGCCGTAGCCGGACGGCCGGTCCGGTGGGGTGTCGTGGTGGCCGGGCTGCCCGTTCGACAGGGTGTCGTGGGCGGGTGGCTGTGCGTGGTGTGGGGGGAGGTGCGGCTCAGGGGACGGGCATGTTCCGGCCGGGGCGTGGCCGGGCGGCCGGTCCGGCGGGGTGTCGTGGTGGCCGGGCGGCCGGTCCGGCGGGGTGTCGTAGCAGCCGGACGGCCGGTCCGGTGGGTGTCGTGGTGGCCGGGCTGCCGGTCCGGTGGGGTGTCGTGGGCGGGTGGCTGTGCGTGGTGTGGGGGAGGCGTGGCTCAGGGGACGGGCATGTTCCGGCCGGGGGGCTGCGAATCCGTCCTGAGGGCGGGGGAGTCGGGCTGGCCGGCGGCCGGTTCGCGCACCTCGGCCGGCCGGCGGCGGACGCGGTGGCCGAGCCGGGCCAGCGCGGCCACCGCGACCCCGAGCGCGAACAGCAGCCAGGCGACCGTGCGCAGGGTGGACGTCAGGGCGTCGTAGACGGCGGCCGCCGCCGGGTGCGGGACGCCGGACGGCAGGTCGGCCAGGGTGAGACTGCGGCCCACCGCGAGGGCCAGGCCGAGCAGGGCACCGCCCAGGGCCGTGCCCAGCGCGGTCGCCGTGACGGCGCGCCTGCGGTGGGCGGCGAGGGCGATGCCGGCGACCGCGAAGACGACGGCGGCGACGGGCAGCCAGAAGCCGGCGACCTCAAGCACGTGGAACCCCTTCCGGAGCCGGTCCAGTCCGTCGGCCGGGAGGACGGCGACGGCCGTGTGCTGGACCGGGATACGGGCCGCGAGCGGCACATGGTCGTGGGTGAGCTGGTCCTTGACCTGGGCGGTGACCGGGGCGAGGTCCACGGTCACCGGCTCCTCGCGCTCGTCCTGGAGCGCGCGCAGCACGGCGTCGTGGGTGGCCCGGTTGCCCGCGTCCCAGGCCAGCCGGAACGCCTCGGTCTGCATGAAGGAACGGACCGCCTCGTGCACGAAGGGCGCCACCGTGCCGCGCATCGGCAGGCCGACGTCCGCCTCGCGCATGATGCCGTCCCCGACGGTGTCCGCCACGGCGTCCCGGACGTCGGGGTCGTCGGCCAGCGGCGCCATCGTGTCGACGTACTGCCCGGTGTCCGCGAGCCCGTACGCCGCCCAGGCCGCGAGCGCGCCGAACGGCGCCAGCGTGCAGGACAGCGCGATCAGCAGCGTCGACAGCGCGAGCCGCAGCCGCAGCCACGACGGCCGGACGGGTCGCGAGGCCCGTGAGGCCCGCCGGGCCCGCGAGAACCGCACGGACCGCACGGACCGCACGGACCCGGCGGGCACGGGCGGCGGCAGCGTGGGCACAGGGGTCACGCTTCCAGCCAATCCCCTCGGCACCGCCCGGGCGAGCGGGACGACTGCATTCGGGCGTACCGGAGCCCCGGCCGCTGCGGCCGGGGCCCGGGTGCGGGAGAGGTCAGCGGATGCGGTGTCCGGCCGCGTCCTCGTGGGTGTAGAAGCGGTAGAACGCCAGGACGAAGACGACGGCCGCGGTCGCCAGGGCCATCACCGTGGACCGCAGGACCGACTCGCCGGACTGGCTGTACATGAAGCCGAACGCGATACCGACGAAGGACGCCCACGCCGCCGCGTGCAGCTCCCGGGGCAGTCTCGGGGCGTATGTCATGACGGCCCAGAGCAGGGCCGCGAAGACGATGGTGCTCGCGAAGCCGAGCACCAGGTTCCAGCCGGTGACGGGCCCGCCGTCGCGGCTGATGGCGGCGGTCCAGTAGCCGTAGACGAGCCCGGTCAGCACGGGGACCGCCACCAGGGACCTGGCGTGCGTCCGGGCGCTGAAGATGTTGGGCGCACGGCCGCTGCGGGGCATGCCGCCGGCCGTGGGTGCCGCGTGCGCCATGGGAGTGCTCCTCTCTCCTCGCCCCCCACCTTCCAGAGCACACCTGCGGGTACCCCGTGGCAAGTCGGCCGCACGCTTTTCTCCCCGCCGCTCTCCTGGCGGCCGCTCCCGGTCCCCGCCCGTCCGCCCACGACGTGCGGCGCGTCCCGGCCCGTGCTTCGCTGGCTCTCGTGACCGACCACCCGGCCCTGCGGCGGTGGCAGAACCCGCTGCGCCGCGGGGACCTGCTGCGGGTGCGGGGCCGGAGCGTCGCGTGGATGCCGCCGCTCCTGCTGCTGGCCGGGATCACCGTCCTCGACCTGAACACCGCGGAACGGTTCCGGATCGTCTCCTGGTTCGTCCTGGTGCCCGGGATCGCCGCGGCGATCTGCGGGGTGTGGGCGACGGCCGGGTTCGCCGTGCTGTCGGCCCTCGACTACGTCGCCGTGGACAGCGTCTGGCCCCGCCGGTACCAGGCCGGCCTGCCCGAGTTCCTCCTGGTCGCCTGCGCCGGGCTGCTGGCCGTCATGGCCTGCGCGGTCCGGCTGAGCGGCGAGCAGCGGATGCTGCACATGCTGGACGTCGCCGAGACCACCCGCCGTACCGTGCTGCGTCCGCTGCCGCCGGGGTGGGCGGGGCTGGACCACGCGGCGGCCTACCTCGCCGCCGACACCGAGGCCCGGGTGGGCGGCGACTTCTACGACATCCAGCCGGGGCCGCACGGCACCCGGGTGCTGGTGGGGGACGTCCAGGGCAAGGGGCTGGGCGCGGTGGAGGCGGCGGCCGCGCTGCTGGGCACGTTCCGTGAGGCGGGATACCACGAGAAGGACCTGGCCACGGTGGCCGACCGGCTGGAGACCCGGATGCTGCGGCACCGCGGCCACACGGTGGCCCTGGGCCGGGACGACGGCGACCGCTTCGCCACGGCGGTGCTGCTCGGCTTCCCGCCGGGCGCCGCCGAGGCCGTGGAGCTGATCAACTTCGGTCACGAGCCGCCGCTGGCGGTGGGCCCGGCGGGGGTGCGCTCCCTTCCGCCGGGCGACCGCCTCCCCCTCGGCATGGGCGACCTGGCGGCCGGTACCGGTTCCCCGCCGACGCTCACGGTCACCGTCGCGCCGGACGAGACCCTCCTCGTCACCACCGACGGGGTGACGGAGGCGCGGGACGCGGACGGCGGCTTCTACGCCCTGGCCGACCAGGTGGCCCGGGCCCCGGTGACCGACCCGGCCCGCCTGGTCGCCCACGTCCGCGACGGCGTGATCCGCCACAGCCGGGGCCGCCTCTCCGACGACACCACGATCTTCGCGATCCGCAGAGCGGTCGGGGCAACACCCCCATCCCGTCCCAAACCCGTCCCGTGACCCCCGCTTTGCAGGCGCAGCCGTTAACGTGCTGACGTAACTGACGTATCTGACGCAAGTGAACCCGGGGAACAGAGGGGGAGGGCCGATGCCCGGAACCGTGCTGCTGATCGCGGCCTCGCCGAACGGCAGGGGGCGGCTCGTGGACGCGGCCTCCGTGCTCCCCGTGCTGGCGGCGGTGCCCCCGGCGATACTCTCCGGGACCGACACCGCCAACGTGGTCGAACTCGCCGACCCGCTGGAGCCGCAGGCCGTGCTGACGCGGTTGCGGGCCGCCGCGGCCGCCCCCGGCCCGCTGACCGTGTTCGTCACCGGGCAGCTGCACCTGGACCGCAGGCAGCGGCTGCCGCACCTGGCGCTGGCCAGGACCACCGCCGCCACCGTCCGGTACACCGCGCTGCCCTGGCACTGGATCCGCGAGGAGCTGCGGCTGCGCCCGGCCGGGGCGACCACGCTGGTCCTCGACCTGCACGCGGACCACGAGACCTGGGCGCACCTGCGGACGGCGCCGCTGGACTGCGGGCGCAACAACGCCGTGCACGGGCGCGTCGCACCTCCGCCCTCCCGGCGGGAGGTGGCGTCGCCGGCGTACATGAAGGCCGTGGCGACGGTGCTCAGGAGCGGGCACCGGCCGCCCATGGAGCAGTTGCACCAGCAGGTGCTGGCCCGGCTCGGGGCCGAGGTGCTGGGCGATGTGCTGTTCAGTACGTACGCCGGTGACGGCGGGGACCCGCACGACGCCATCAGCGAGGCGGTGCGGGGCGGGCGGTACGCGGAGGCGGACGCGCTCGCCGCGCGGTGGGAGCAGGCCGCCGCCCGGGCCCACGGGCCCGCCTCCGAGGAGGCGCTGCACTGGTCGGAGGTGCGGGCCGATCTCGCGATGTTCGCGGGGGACGCGGCGCGCAGCTGCCGGACCTGGCTGAGGGTGGCCAGGGACCGGCTGGCCGCGGGCCAGCCGGCCGACGGGCCGCAGGTGGAGGCGGCGGCGGACCGCGCCCACCACCAGTGGGGCGCCATCAAGGACGCGGCGCGGGCCCGTGAACTGGGACCCGCGCTCGCGGAGTTGAGACTCAGGGTGCCGGGCCGCCGGGAAGGTGCCCTGGAGAACGTCCAGGAGCACCTCCGTCAGCTTCGGACGTCAGCTTCGGACGAGTTGAGCGTCAGCTCGTGAAGGTGAAGTACTTCCACCCGCCGTACGTCGTGGAGTTGACGGTGTCGCCGGAGGAGCCGTTGATGTAGTCGGCGCGGATGCGGAAGCGCCAGCCGACGTCCTCCTTGTGGTCGCCGGTGATCTCGACCTTGGAGAGGCCGCTGCTGGACAGCCCGAAGTACTGCGAGTCGGCCGCGTACCACTTGCCCTGGTAGTAGACCTGGAAGTCCAACCGCTGCGAACGGCCGCTGTAGTACGGCATCTTGGTGGTGAACAGCGGGTTCTTGGTCTTGTGGAAGAAGTAGTACGTGTGGCCCCACGCGCTCTTCGTCTTGTACTGCCGGCTGGCCGACAGGGAGATGCTGACCTTCGCGCCCACCGTGCTGGACACCGAGCGCGGCTGCCAGCGGGCGTCGCCCGCGAACTTCGCGGTGACCTTGGTGTCGCGCTTGAGGTCCAGGACGACCGACAGGTCGCCGGAGGAGTTCACCTTCCCGGACTTGACCAGCTTGTCGGGCTTGTCCGAGCCGAACGGGTCGGCCCAGATCTCCACCGTGCGGTTCTTGTACGTCGTGCCGAGGTGGGCCGTGAACTTCACGTCCTTCCCGTACGCGTACACCTTGCCGTTGTTGTTCAGCGTCAGCGTCGGCTTCGCGCGGGAGACGGTGACGGCGTCCTTGCCGGAGGAGGCCGCGTGGTCGGCGTCGCCCGCGTAGGACACCTTGTAGGTCACCTTGCCGCCGGCCGGCGGGGTGTCGGTGAAGGAGAAGGTGCCGTCCGCCTTGACGGTGACGGCCGGCAGCGTCTTGCCGCTCGGCGACTCCAGGTCGGTGCGCACGACCTTGACCTGGGTGCCGGCCGGCAGCGCGGTGGTCGAGGTGAGCTTGCCGGTGACCGTCAGCTTCTTGGCGCGCGTGGCGGTCGACGGGGCGTTCACCGTGACGGAGGTGGCCGCCTTGGCCGGGCCGTCGTACCTGCGCAGGGAGTAGGCGCCGTTGCTGTTGTACGTCACCGCGAACAGGCCGGCGGCGTCGGGCGTCCAGGCGAGGCCGGCGCTCGCGAGTTCGTCGGAGCCGCTGGAGCTGCCGGTGCTGGGCAGCTCGTAGTCGCGGACGGCCTCGCTGCTGCCGGGGCGGAAGATGTAGACGTCCGGGCTGTAGGAGGCGTCGCTGCCGCCCGCCACGGTTCCGTCGGGGGCGACGGCGACCGCGTTCGGGTAGCTGGTGCTGGTGTACTTGCCGTCCTCGTCGAGGTCGGCGGTCTTGAACACCTGGTGGTAGTACGGGTATCCGCTGGCCACCACGACGTCCTGGCCGTCGGGGGTGACCGCCAGGTCGCGGAGGTTCTCGCCGGCGTCGGTGGTGCTCGCCAGCCTGCTCGCGGTGCCCGAGGAGACGTCGTACGAGGCGATCGTGGCCGGGCTCTGGCCGAGCTGGCCCGCGACCAGGGTGGCGGAGCCGGGGGCCGCGTCCAGGACCGGTGCCGAGTACCAGCCGCCGGCCTGGCCGAGGGTGACCTCGTGCTGGTCGCTCGTCAGGTCGACCGAGCCGATGTCGCCGGCCGCGGCGCCGCCGTAGCCGAACCACAGCTTCCCGCCCGCGAGGGCCACGCTCAGCGGCTTGTCGCCGACGTCGTAGCGGGTCGTCTCGGTGTCCGTCGCGGTGTCGATGACGGCGATCTGGTCCAGGTCCTGCACGGCCGCGTAGAGCGTGCCGGAGTCGGCGGAGAGTTCGAGGCCGCGGACGCCGGACAGGCCGGTGGTGAGCTGCTTGAGCACGGTGCCCGCGTAGTCGGTGACGACGATCTTGCCGTTGCTCGGGTCGCTGATGAAGACCTGCTGGTGAGCGCCGTCGACGACGATGGCACCGGTCGACTTGACCGGCAGGAGCGCGCTGGTGTCGGCGAAGGCCGGCGTGGCGGCCAGGGCCGCCGAACTGAAGAGGACCGCCAGTGCGGTGGCGGCCGTGACGGTGCGCATACGCACGCTGATTCGAACCCCCCGGATCGAATGAAGTGGGCGCCACGGAACGCGGCCCGCGATGTGTGTCGCCTGAGGGCCGTGTGTGGCTGACGCAACGAAGAGTAGGTCATGCCACTGACAAGTGGCACACGGATTCACCGGCGGAGCGTGGTGTACGGCCGCCGGCGGTACGGGGGGTGTCGCCGGCGGCCGTGCGCCGGCCGGTCAGGCGTAGGCGTCGAAGGTGATCGCGCTCGGCTTGGCCTTGTTCAGGTGGTCGTCGAACTTCGCGTCCTGGAGCGGGAGGTTGGCGTCGCCCCAGTCGGAGGCGTTCAGGATGTCGCGCAGGTTGGAGGCCATGTTGTCCCAGGTGAGCAGGTTCTCCTGGTGCCAGGCGCCGTCGTCGTTCTCCGGGGTCTCGCCCCACTTGGCGAACCGGAAGTCGTGGGTGCTCAGGCCGTCCTTGTGGTAGACGACCTGGACGCGCTGGTCGCTCATCGGGACGTCGGCGACCGCCTCGGTCTCGAAGTCGCCGTGCTGGGAGGCGGACAGGTACGACGGGTAGTCGGCGCCCTGCTTGACCCAGACGACGATGCACTCCCAGTCGTGGCGGTGGCCGATGCCCGGGGAGGCCTCGTCCTTCTCGAAGTAGCTGGCGTAGATGATTCCGCACCAGCCGTTGTTGCACTTCGCCCGCGAATACGTGTTGGCGTGGTCCAGATGGCCGCTGCGGCAGCTGCCGGTCACCGAACCGGTCGGCTTCAGGCCGCCGTTGAGGTTGCCGTCGGGGTCGATGGCGGCGGCGGGGTAGCAGCTGTCCGTGTCGTAGTCGTACAGCGGCTCGAAGAACTTCTGGAACGTGGTCGCGTTCTCGGGGAGGTTCTGCAGCACGCCCGCGGAGGCGCTGAACGGCAGGGCGAGGGTGAGCACGGCGGCGCTGCCGGCGACGGCCGCGGCGCGGCCGAGTCGGCGGGTCCTGGTGGGGGACATCGGGGGGCTCCAGTCGACGGTCCATTGCTCGCCCCGGACATGACATCCGGGTCGGAGAGAGACTGGCGGTCCGAGGCCCCCGATGGGAAGGGCTTTCTACCAAACGGAGGGCGGCATTTCGCCGAACGGGCCGTCCCGGGGCCCGCGTCAGCGGGGGCTGTGCTCGGCCGTGGCCGGGGCGGTGGCGGCGGGGCTGTCGTCCGTCGCTCCGGCCGGGCCCGCGTTGGCTGCGATGATGAGCGCGGCCACCGTGAGCACGGCGGCGCCGAGGCTTCTCGCGGTGGGGGTCCCGCCGATCGCGCGCATCCGGGACCGGTGGTGTGCGGCAGGGCGTGCTGATGTGCGTCCGAGCACGGCGACCTCGCAACGACAGGGGCGGCTTAAGCGCGTTTAACTCGCCGTTTAACCTAGGGGTATTCGAAGCTCAACGGCAAGGGGTTCAGGGGGAGTTGGGGGGAGTGTCAGGATGCGTGAACGGGACGATCCGGAGACCGTCGGGCGGCGGGTGCAGCAACTGCGCACCGAACGGGGGCTGACCCAGCGACAGCTGGCCGAACCGGCCTACACACCCGCCTACATCTCCACCCTGGAGGCCGGGCGGGTGCGGGCCTCCGACGAGGCGCTGCGGCACATCGCCGGGCGGCTCGGCGTGGGCTTCGAGGAGCTGGCCAGCGGGCGCCCGGCCCGTCTCGCCACCGACCTCAGGCTGCGGCTCACCGAGGCCCAGCGCACCCTCGCCACCGGCGAGGCCGAGGAGGCGGCCGCCCTGTACCGGTCGCTCTTCGAGGAGGCGGAGGCGCACGGGCTCGTCGTGGAGCAGGCCACCGCACTGCTCGGCCTCGGCGAGTGCGCCATGGAGACCGGCGAGCTGGGAGAGGCGCGGGAGTTCTTCGAGCGGGCCGAGCTGTGGCTGACGGACGAGCCGCTGCCGGCGCGCGTCCCGGCGATCCGCGGCCGGGCCGTCAGCCACTACCTGGCCGGTGAACTGCGCTACGCCGTCTACCTCCTGGAGACCACGCTCGACGAGCTCAACCGGGGCGGCCTGCACGACCCGGACGCGCTGCTGCTCCTGTACGCCAGCGTCATCGGCCCCTACATGGACATGGGCGCCCACGCCCGCGCCGCCCAGGCCGCCGAGTTCGCCCTCGCGCTGGCCCCGCAGGCGGGCGATCCCGCGCTGATCGCCCGCATGCACCGCTCCGTCGCCCGCACCCTGCTCGCCGAGGGCCGGGTCGCCGAGGCCGACGCCTCCCTCGCCAAGGCGGCCGAGCTGTACCGCCAGCTCCAGCTGCGCACCGAACTCGCCAACTGCCACTGGATGCGCGGCTACGTCTACGCCCAGGACGGCGAGCTGGAGCGGGCCGAGGCGGAGCTGCGCGAGGCCCTCGCGATGCTCTCGGAGACCCGTGCGGCCCTCTACCGCAGCCAGGCGGCCGTGGAACTGGCGGACGTCCTGCACCGCCGGGACAAGTCCGAGGAGGCGGCCGGGCTCCTGCACGACGTGCTCGGGGACTTCTCCTCGGAGCGCGGCGCGGTGCACGCGGCGGCCGCGCACCGCCTGCTCGGCATCATCGCCGAGGACGCCCGGGACACCGAGGCGGCGGAGGAGCACTACGTACGGGCGCTGAGCCTGCTGGAACGGGCGGGCGCGGCGGGCGACCTCGCCGACCTCTGCCGCCTGCTGGGGGACCTGCTGCGCCGCACGGGCCGGGTGGAGGCGGCCCTGGACGCCTACCGCACCGGCCTGGGGCACCGCACCGCTCCGGGCACCACGACACTGGGCCCGGCCCCCGCCCAGCCCCCGCTGTGACGCCCAGCCCCCGCTGTGACGCCTCGCTGTGACGCCTCGCTGTGACGCCCGCACCGGGCCGCACCCGACGCACAGCCTGCTCAGGGGCGGGCGACAGCAAGCCTCACTAACGTCCCCGGGGTGCACAGCCCAAGGACAGTCGCCGACGGCCTGCGTCTTCTGACGCGGGCCGTCGTCCACGTGGTCCTCGGCGGCGCCGCCCTCCTCGCCATCGCCACCGTCGTGTCGGTCCTCGGCCCCACCCTCGCCCTGGACCTCTACACCCCGCCGGTGGCCGCCTGGTGGACCGTGTTCACGGCGGTGGCCGTCCAGGGCGTCCCCTTCCTCCTGCTCGGCACCGTCGTCTCCGCGGCGATCGGCGCCTTCGTCCCGGAACGGGTGTTCACCCGCCTGCTCCCCCGCAGCCAGGCCCTCGCCGTCCCCGTCGCGGGCGCCGCAGGCGTCGTCCTGCCGGGCTGCGAGTGCGCCTCCGTCCCGGTCGCCGACAGTCTGATGCGCCGCGGGGTCGCCCCGGCCGCCGCCCTCGCGTTCCTGCTCTCGGCCCCCTCGATCAACCCGGTGGTGCTGGTGGCGACCTCGATCGCGTTCCCCGGCCGGCCGGAGATGGTGCCGGCCCGGCTGCTCGCCTCGCTCGGCACGGCGGTGGTGATGGGGTGGCTGTGGGCCCGGTTCGGCCGCGAGGCCTGGCTGCGCCCGCCCCGCCGCCCCAGCACCCCCCACGCCACCGGCCTCCGCGCCTTCCTCAGCGGCCTCCAGCACGACTTCCTGCACGCCGGCGGCTTCCTGGTGCTGGGCGCGGCGGCCGCGGCGACCTTCAACATCGCCGTGCCCCGGTCGGTCCTCGACGTCTTCACCGGCTCCGCCTGGACGGCCGTACCGCTGCTCGCGCTGCTCGCCGTCGTGCTCTGCGTGTGCAGCGAGGCCGACGCCTTCGTGGCCGCCTCGCTCAGCGCGTTCCCGGCGACGGCGAGGCTGGCGTTCATGGTGGTGGGCCCGATGGTCGACCTGAAGCTGATCGCCCTCCAGGCCGGCACCTTCGGCCGGGGCTTCGCCCTCCGCTTCTCCGCGGCGACCTGGGTGGTGGCGCTGTCCGCGAGCGTCCTGGTGGGAGGGTGGCTGCTGTGAGGCGGTACGGCGGACCGCTGCTGCTCTGCCTGGTCGGCGCGGCGGCCCTGCGGATCACGCTCTTCGGCGACCTGTACCTGAGGTACGTCCAGGCGTCCCTGCGCCCGTACCTGATCGTCTCGGGCACGGCGCTGATCCTCCTGGGCATCACGACGGCGGCCCTGCGCACCCGCACGACCGAGGACACCGATCACGCCGAGGACACCGAACACACCGACGACACCGAACACACCGAGGACACCGATCACACCGACGACACCGAACACTCCGAGGACACCGATCACGCCGAGGACACCGCAGTCACCGGGGACGACCACGGTGGTCATCACGGTCACCCCCACCACGGTCCCCGGATCGCCTGGCTGCTCGCCCTGCCCGCCGTCGCCCTGCTGCTCTTCCCGCCCCCCGCCCTCGGTTCGTACAGCGCGGAGCGCGAGGCGGCGCAGCGGGCCGCGCAGGGGGTCGGGACCTTCGCGGCGCTGCCGGCCGGGAACCCGGTGGAGCTGACGCTCGCCGAGTTCAGCTCGCGGGCGGTCTACGACAGCGGGCGCTCGCTGACGGGCCGTACGGTCCGGATGACGGGGTTCGTCACGCACGGCGCGGACGACGGCACCTGGTACCTGACCCGGCTCATGGTCACCTGCTGCGCCGCCGACGCGACCACCAGCAAGGTGGTGATCAGGGGCGAGGACGCGCCGCCTGCCGACACCTGGGTGACCGTCACCGGCACCTGGCACCCGAAGGGCGCGCTGGGCTCGGACGCGGCGTGGCCGCCGGTGCTGGACGCGAGGTCGCTGAAGACGGTGAAGCAGCCGTCGGACCCGTACGAGACGACGTCGTAGCCGCCGCTCAGGCCTGGGCGCGGCCCTTCTCCCGGACCTGGGCGAGCCGTTGGACGCCGACGTCCAGGGCCTGTGCCGTGGCGTCGGACGGAAGGGTGCCGAGAGCGCCGGCGGTGAGGACGATCGCGTCGTCGCCGACCCGGACGACGGCGACGTCCAGGGTGAGGACGGTGGGGTCGTTGCCGGGGGAGGCCTGTCCGGTGACGGTGACCCGCAGTCCCTGGCGCGCGTCGCCGAAGGCCGGCAGTCCGGCGTCGGCGACCCGGACGGACTGGACGCCGTACCGGGTCGTCTGCGCGGCGAACTGCCCGCAGCCGGCGGGCAGCGACCGCAGCCAGGTCAGGGCGCGGTCCACGTCGGCGGAGCGGCCGGCGTCCACCTGGTAGCGCAGCTGGGCCTCGTCGTCGCCGTCGTCGAGGGTCGTGACGGCGTGCGGGCCGCGCTCCTCGCCGAGCAGTTCGTCGGCGTACAGGGCGTCGAGGAACCGCTGGCACGCGGGCGCGGCGGTGGTCCCCTTCAGCAACGCGTCCCGCCACACGGCCGTTCCGTCGGTCGCCGTCCACGGCACCCCCAGGTCGTCCTCGCCGATCAGCGCGGCGCGGGCCTGGTCGGCGGTGAGCACCGGGGTGCCGGGGGAGGCGGGGCTGGCCGGGGCGGGCCGCTCGGCGGCGGTCGGGGAGGAGACGGCGGCGGACGACTCCGGCGTCGGTCCGGCCGTACAGGCGGAGACGGCGACGAGGCCGGTCAGGGCGAGACCGGCGGCGGTGACTCTCATGGACGAGCCCTCCCCGAACGACAGCGGCAACGGATCGAGTGCTCCCACGCCACCACCCCCCGCCTCCGCCCACCACCGCTCCGGTCCGTCCGGGTGAGACCCGCGGGCGAGGCGGAACCTGCCGTCGGGCGAAGGGGCGAAGGGGCGAACGGGCCGCACAGGACCGCACGGGGGAGGCCCGGGGACGCCCGGGAGGGCATCGGCAGCGGGGTGCGTCGCGGGTACACGACCGGCTGAAGGTTCTCTGATCCGATCCGGCGACAAGTCGGCGTGGCCGCCCTGTGATGCACGACACACGTCCGCGCTCGGGTCACTCTCGCACAGGAGTCCGGGACGACACCCGGACTGCTTCGAGTGAAGGAGCTTCCCATGAGTCCTCAGCGCAGGACGTCCCGTTACGGGCCATGGGCCCGGAAGAGATTCGGCAAGGCCGGCATGCTGGCCTCGTTCGGACTGGTCCTCGCGGCCGGCGTGATCGCCCCGGTGGCCGCGGTCGCGGCCACCGGCACCCAGGCCACGGGTGTCTCGACCGCCAGGAAGTCCGGCGGCGGGGACGAGTGCAAGCCGAGCCACCACCCGAGGCTCGGTGGCGGTGGCGGCGGCGAGTGCGTGGGCCCGTCAGGCCCTCCGGGTCCCTCAGGCCCTCCCGGTCCGTCCGGTCCTCCCGGCCCCTCCGGCCCTCCGGGTCCCTCCGGTTCCACGGGCCCTTCCGGTCCTCCCGGTCCTTCCGGTCCTCCCGGTCCGTCCGGTTCCACGGGTCCTTCCGGTCCTCCCGGGCCGTCCGGCTCCACGGGTCCGTCCGGCCCTCCCGGCCCTTCCGGCCCTCCCGGACCCTCCGGCTCCACGGGTCCCTCCGGCCCTCCCGGGCCCAGCGGTCCTCCCGGGCCCTGTGCGGACATCGATGCCCAGCAGGACTCCAGCGACTTCGAGCTGCGGGCCGCACTGAGCGGCGGACGGACCTACGCCGGCATCCGCGACCTGCGCACCGGTTCGGCCCAGGACTTCCTGTGGACCGACCTCAGCACCCACGCCGACTATCCGGCGGGTGTCTGCGGGGTGTCGATCAACGCCCACAGCCAGGGCAGCTCCCCCATCGACATCGACGTCGTCACCACCTCGGGGCAGGTCTGGGAGATCACCTGCACCGAGGTCAACAGCACCCACCCGGCCACCCTCGACTGCGGGACCGTCGACGGCAACCCCTGGGTCGAGGTGAACCTCCAGCCGTCGCCCAGCGCGACGAACAGCGGCACCCCCGTTCTCCCCTGACGGCCGACCTCTGACGGGCCCTCTCCCACTCCGGGGGGAGGGCCCGTCCGGCACGTCCGCGGGCGGGACGCCATAAGGTCACGGTTGACGGAAGGAGTCCCTGTGACCACCCAGCCCATCCCCGTGATCATCGACTGCGACACCGGTGTCGACGACGCCCTCGCCCTGTTGTTCGCCGTGCGGCATCCCGGGATCGAGTTGCGGGCCGTCACCTGTGTGGCCGGGAACACCGATGTGGACGGGGTGGTGCGGAACACCCTGACCGTGCTGGAGCGGGCCGGCGCCGGGGACGTTCCCGTCGCGCGGGGGGCCGAGCGGCCGCTGATCGAGGCGGCGCGGTCGGCCCGGCACGTGCACGGTGCGGACGGGATGGGCGACCTGGGGCTGCCCGCGCCCGCCAGGCGCCCCGTCGACGTCGACGCCGTCACCCTGCTGCGCCGCGAGATCCTCGCCTCGCCCCGCCCGGTGACCCTCGTCCCCACCGCACCGCTCACCAACATCGCCCTGCTGCTGCGTACTCACCCGGAGGTGACGCGCAACATCGAGCGGATCGTGTTCATGGGCGGCGCGGTGGCCACCGGGAACGCCACCCCGGTCGCCGAGTTCAACGTCTGGCACGACCCCGAGGCCGCCGCGGTGCTGCTCACCGCCGGGGTGCCGATCACCATGTACGGCCTCGACGTCTTCCAGCGCGTGGTGGTGCCGGGCGCGGAGGTACGGCGGCTGCGCGCGAGCGCGGAACCCGGTGCCCGGCTCGCCGGTGACCTGCTCGCGCACCGGCCCGCCGCCCCGGACCCGGACGGCGACGACCCGGACGGCGGTCTCGGTGACGCCGGCGCGGTGTGCGCCGTGGCCGATCCGGGCGGTCTGACCACCCGTCGGCTCCCGGTCGAGGTCTCCCTCGCGCCGGGCGCCGCCCGGGGGCAGACCGTCGTCGACCGCCGCCCCCGCCCCGGCGAGGCCGAGATCCACGGCGGCAGCCGCGAACAGGCCCTGGTGGACGTCGCGCTGGACGTGGACGTGGCCCGGTACGTGCGGCTGTACCTGGACACCGTCGCCGGCTGAGCACCCTGCCGCACGCGCGGCGCCCGGACCCCGGGGGACTGCGCCGGGTCCGTTCATACGTACGCCCCAGCCGTCCGTGGCGGCTGGGGCGTACGCGTGCGGGGATCAGGCGCGGGCGGCCTTGCGGCGCCGGGTCGCGACGACGAGCGCGCCGCCGCCGGCCAGCAGCAGGGCCGCGCCGCCGGCGATGTAGCCCGTGCTGGAGTCGGCGCCGGTGTGGGCGAGGTCGCCGCCACCGCTGCCGGAGTCCGTGCTCGGGGCCGACGCCGGGGCGGTGGCCGACTCCGAGGCGGAGGCCGAGGCCGGCGCGGACGCGGACGCGGTGGCCGTCGCGGTCGAGGAACTCTCCGAGGCCGCCGGGGTGGAGGACTCCGCGGCCGGGGTGGACGGCTCGGCCGGGGTGGACTGCGACTCGGAGGCGCTCGGGGACGGGGACGGCGAGGACGACTCGGTGCTCGTGCAGTCCTTCGTGCCGCCGTTCCAGGACGCGATCAGCTTGTCCTTGATGACCGTGTGGTCCGGGCCGGCCGGCAGGTCGCCGTGCTCGAAGCCGTCGTTGGCGTCCTTCTTGCCGTCGAACTTCACGGCGCCCCGGTAGAGGTCGATCTGCGCGAAGCAGCCGGCGTCCGGGACCGAGATGTCGAGGGAGTCGGTCCGGCCCTGCTTGACCGTCACCGAGTCGAAGTCGACGAAGACCTGCTGCCCGGAGGTGGCGAAGGTGGCGCCGTGGGCGAGGTAGGAGGCGAGCGAGGCGGTGCAGGAGGCGGCGTCACCGGCGGCGCGGACCTTGATGTGGACCTTGCCGTCGTCGGTGACCTTGAGGTTCTGGTCGTCGACCTTCACCGAGTCGTAGAAGTGCGACCCGTCGATGGAGAACTGGCACTTGTCGGTGCCGGTCGGGGTGCCGGCCCCGGTGCCGGGGCTGTACTGGCCGCCGGACTTCCAGCCGTCACCGCCGGGGCTGCCGTGGGCCCAGGCGCCGGAGGCTCCGGCGACGGACGCGGCACACAGGGCGAACGACGCGACGCCCGTCCCCAGTAGGCGGCGCGCGGTGACATGTCTGGATATGGACATGGGTATCCCATCTCGGAGCTCGCGGAATGCGAAGAAACACCGGACTCATTGGTCACATGTGCCACGGCGTGCGCCCATGGTGGTTGGGTGCGTCGAACCATGTCAACCTGCGCCGATACAGGGGGCGTTGGCAGTTCATCACAGTTCCCTCACACAGGGAACGATCCCCTCCGGGCGGTGCGAAGGTTCCCTTTCTCGGCAATATGGACAGGCTTCAGGTTGGTTTCTCCCGTCCGAAAGGAACGCGCGTGGTCGACCTCTCCTCCAGGAACCCCGACTGGTGGCGCCAGGCCGTGATCTACCAGGTGTATCCGCGCAGCTTCGCCGACGCCGACGGCGACGGGCTCGGTGACCTCGCGGGCATCACCCGGCGCCTCCCCCATCTGGGCGCGCTCGGTGTGGACGCCCTGTGGCTGAGCCCCTTCTACCCCTCCGAACTCGCCGACGGCGGCTACGACGTCGCCGACCACCGGGACGTCGACCCGCGGCTGGGCACCCTGGACGACTTCGACGCGATGGCCGCCGAGGCGCACCGGCTCGGGCTGAAGGTGATCGTCGACATCGTCCCGAACCACACCTCGCACCTGCACCCCTGGTTCCAGGAGGCGCTGCGGGACGGCCCCGGCTCCCCGGCCCGGGAGCGCTACGTCTTCCGGCCGGGCCGCGGCACGCACGGCGAACTCCCGCCCTCCGACTGGGAGTCGGTGTTCGGCGGCAGCGCCTGGCGCCGGGTGTCGGACGGCGAGTGGTACCTGCACCTCTTCGCCCCCGAGCAGCCCGACCTCAACTGGGAGCACGAGGAGGTCCGCGCCGACTTCCGCGCCACCCTGCGCTTCTGGTCCGACCGGGGCGTCGACGGCTTCCGGATCGACGTGGCCCACGCCCTGGTGAAGGACCTCTCCGAGCCGCTCAGGGACGTGGCGGAGCTGGGCGCGACCGGCGAGGAGGCGCTGGAGCGGGTACCGCCCGGCACCCACCCCTACTGGGACCGCGACGGGGTGCACGAGATCTACCGTGACTGGCGCGGGATCTTCGACGCCTACAGCCCGCCCCGCACCGCCGTCGCCGAGGCCTGGGTCCCGGACGCCCGCCGGGCCCGGTACGCCCGCCCGGACGAACTCGGCCAGGCCTTCAACTTCGAGTACCTCCAGACCCCCTGGGACGCGGCCGCGCTCCGCGAGGTCATCACCGGCTCGCTCGCCACCGCCCGTAGCGCCGGGGCCTCCGCCACCTGGGTGCTCTCCAACCACGACGTCGTACGGCACGCCTCCCGGCTCATGCTGGAGCCGGGCACGGACGCCGACGCCTGGCTGCTGTCCGGCGGCCGGGAGCCCTCGCTCGACACCGCCCGGGGGCTGCGCCGGGCCCGCGCGGCCACCCTGCTGATGCTGGCGCTGCCCGGCTCGTCGTACGTCTACCAGGGCGAGGAGCTCGGTCTGCCGGAGGCCGCCGACCTGCCCGTGGAGGTCCTCCAGGACCCGGTCTGGGAACAGACCGGCCGGGTCCGCAAGGGCCGGGACGGCTGCCGGGTGCCGCTGCCGTGGACGACGGGCGGCCCGTCGTACGGCTTCGGGTCCGGCGGTGCCTGGCTGCCGCAGCCCGCGTGGTTCGCGTCGTACGCCGTCGAGGCACAGGCGGGTACGGAGGGCTCGACCCTGGAGATGTACCGCACCGCGCTCAGGCTGCGCCGCAAGCTGCTCGACGGCGAGACGCTGACCTGGGCGGACGCGCCGGACGGGGTGCTGCACTTCGCCCGGTCGGAGGGCTGGCGGTGCGTCACGAACGTGGCGCACGCGTCGTTGCCGTTGCCGCCGGGCGAAGTGCTGCTGGCGAGCGCGCCGTTGCCGCACGACGGCACGCTGCCGCCCGACACCACGGTGTGGCTGGGCGCCTGACTCAGCCGGCGCTGGGGCTCGGGTCGGCCGCGCCGCCCGCCTCCCCGGGCAGGGCCGGCGGGCTGGTCGTGCTGTTCGCCGGCGGGGTGAGGACGACCTGTGGCTGACCCGCGGCCGGCGGGGGCGGCGTCAGGTCGGAGGCGGGCAGCTTCGGCGCGGTCGTCTCCTGGAAGAGGACCGACGGGAAGTCGACCAGGCCGGTCTGCTCCATCACCGTGATGTGGTCGAGGACCGTGGCGTTGGCCTGGTCGGCCAGGATCCGCACCAGCGTGTTCTGGGTGGTCGAGCGGATCTTCGCGATCGTGTTGAAGATCGAGCCGTGGGTCACGCGCAGGATGTTGGCGAAGTCCGTGTCGAACTTCTTGCCGGTGTCCGCGGACAGGGTGTTCACGAACCCCTGCTGCTGCGGGGAGGCCTGGTCCGGGATGGTGATGTTGAGCATGGGGGCGATCTTGCGGCAGGTGGAGTCCAGCGCCGCGTGACCGTCGATCAGGTGCCTGCTCGCCGTGATGACGGCCTTGGACTGGCCCTTCTGCAGACCGAGCTGGCCCACGGGGTACTCCCACAGTCCGGCCGCGCGCACCTTCACCACGAAGTCCCGGTCGCCCTCGGTCAGGGGGCCCCACTGAGTGTTGGCGATCACTCGTGTGGTGTCGCTGGAGACGGTGTTCACACCGAGCATGCTCGGGTAGGCGAGGGCCGCGAGGGTCATGCTGAGGGCTCCGCCCACGACGAGCACTCCCGTCGCGTTCCGGGAAAAGAGCACCGGTGCCTCCTGCCGTTCGGGGTCCCGCGCGCTGGGCGGGGGTCGGACGCAGAGAAGTACGTGCCGGGAAGCGCCGGAAACCTTTTGATTTGGCAAAGAACTTGTGAGGCCTTGCCCTGCCCGGGGCGTCCGCTTCCCATGTCTTGGCCAGCGGACGGTGATGACTTCCCCTGGCGAGTGTGGCCATGACAAAGGTGCGGACTAGCTTCGCCGTATGTCCCCACAGCCATCCCCCCACGCCCCCCGCGTCCCCCGGCTGCCCGGCGCGGCGGCTCCCCGGGGTCCCGCCGCGCTGCCCGTCCTGCCCTACCGCAAGCCCACCAGGGGCCGTGACTACTGGGTGTTCGACGGCGTCCTGCCCGACGCGGACGCCGTGCGGGAGCGCTGCCTGGCCAAGGACGACTGGGTCCGGGGATACCCGTACACCTCGGAGACCTGGCCGGGGCTGCGCACCATGCCCGGCCTGGAGCCGGCCGAACTCGCCGTCGTGGAGGGCCTGGTGCGGCAGGCGACCGGCGCCGGGAAGCTCTGGGTGCAGCAGGCGCCCGGCGGCGGCACCCTCAACCACAACTGCGTCCAGGTGGTCGGCGAGGGCGAGAGCGAGCCGCGCCCGCACACGGACTCGCGGGCGCTGTGCCGGTACGCGGCGGTGCTCTACCTCAACCCCGGCGTGGCCAAGGACTGCGGTACCGCGTTCTACCGGCAGTCGCTGCCCGGCGGCCGGCTCGGCGGCAACGTCGTGCAGGCCCCGCACAACAACCTCGTCGAGGCGCTCGGCACACGGTTCGTCCCGGGCGACCACTTCGAGGAGGACGTGCGGGTCCCGCACCGCTACAACCGCCTCCTCCTCTACAACGCCAACCTCGTGCACAGCGCGACGGGTTACGCCGGCCGGACGCTGGAGGAGAAGCGGATGACGGCGGTCTTCTTCTGGATGGCGTGAACGGCGACCGGTTGCGTGAGCGACGGCCGGTTCCGTAACAGCGGGCGTGACACGACCACGACAGGCTCGTGACGGCGGGCTCCGAACTTCCCCGTCCGGGGCGGCATCGAAGGAAGTGTCCGGCAGGGAGCCGGGCAGCCGACCAGCCGCTGGGGAACCTCATGTCGAACCTTCGCACCCGCCGCCGCACCTCCGCCGTCGCCCTCGCCGGTGCCGCCGCGCTGATGGCCCTGCTCACCGCGTGCAACGGCAGTGCGACCGGCTCCGTCACCGCCGACGGCGGCACGGCCGCCCCGGCCGCCGGCGACGCCAAGGACAGCGGCTCGACGGACGCTTCCGCCGCCGCGTCGAAGGGGAGCACCGGCTCGGGGACCGCCACCGGCAGCAGCGGCAGCACGTCGGGCTCGTCCTCCTCCGGCGGCTCGTCCTCCGGCGGTTCCTCCGCCGGTGGTTCCTCCTCCTCGTCCGGCGGTTCCGCCGCGGGCGGTTCGGTCTCCGCCTGCCAGGCCTCGCAGCTCAGCGCCACCTGGGCCGTCGGCGACGCGGCCGCCGCCGCGGTCGAGGGCGACCAGCAGTCCGCCGTCGTGTCGCTCACCAACAAGAGCGGCCGCACCTGCACCCTGTACGGCTTCCCGGGCGTCGACCTGACCGACAGCAGCAAGCGGTGGTCGCTCACCCGCTCCAGCGCCACCCCGCAGCGGGTCACCCTGGCCGCCGGCGGCGCCGCCCACTTCACGATCACCTACCTGGAGTCGGACGACTCCGACGCGTTCTCGCCGAGCACGGTGTACGTCACCGCCCCCGACCAGCGGACCTCCTACGAGCTGCCCTGGCAGAACGGCCCCATCGTGCTCCAGGACGGCGCGACCCACCCGGGCACGTACGTCGGCCCCGTCGGCAAGTGACGCCCGCGCCGCCGGGGACCGGGGACCGGGGCTCACCCGTTCGGGGCAGGCCCCGTGGTGCCGGGCCGGGCGGGCCCGGATCGTCGTACCCATGAGCCAGCAGACGCATCCGGCACCCGCCCGCGGCGGCGGGTGGGCCAGTGGCGGGGTCGTGTTCGCGGGGATCCTGCTGCTGATGAACGGCGTCCTCGCCGTTCTCCAGGGCATCTCCGCGATCGCGGCCGACGACGTGTACGCCCGTGTCCACGACTACGTCTACAAGATCAACCTCACCGGCTGGGGCTGGATCCTGCTGATCCTGGGCGTGATCGCGGCCGTCGCGGGCGCCGGCATCCTCAAGGGCGCCGGCTGGGCCAGGATGCTCGGCATCTTCATGGCCGCGGTGAGCATGGTCGCCCAGTTCCTCTTCCTGCCGTACGCCCCGCTCTGGTCACTGATCATGATCGCCGTCGACTTCTTCGTGATCTGGGCGCTGGCCGTGTACGAGCCGGTGAAGTCCTAGGGCGCTTCTGGACGACAGCGCCCGGGCCGGCGGCGATAATCGCCCCATGTCACATCCGCCGGCACCCGGGACACCGACCGTCACGTGAACGTCACCGAGCTGCACGGGCGCCTGCTGCCCGACGTGCTGTCCGTCGGCGCCGTCTACCCCCTGGTCCTGAGCGGCGACCACGCGGCCCTGGCGCACGGTCTGGTCGACCGGGCCGGGCGGACCCTGGACGTCGCCACCCAGCATCCGGCGCCCATGCGGATGATCGCCGGGTCGGTCGCGTCCGGTCTGCGCGAACGCGGCTGGCACGTCGTGGTCCGGGAGCCGGACCCGCTCTCCGCGCGGCTCGTCGTCACCGACGCCGTCACGGAGGAGGAGTGCGAGGTCGACATCCTGAAGGAGGCCCTCTGGCAGCCGCCGGCCGGCACGGATCTCGGCCCGGTCCTCTCCCTGGAGGACGTGGTCGGCATGCGGGTGTGGGCCCTGACCGACCGCGGCCTGCCCAGCGACCTCCTGGTCGTGCACGCCGCCGCGGCCCGCTGGACCCTGCCCGACCTGGAGGACCTGGGCCGCCGGCACGCCCGGGACACGTTCGACCTCGGCGACCTCCAGTCCCGCCTCACCGCCACGGACTGGATCGACGACCGCGAGTTCACCGCCCACGGTCTCGACGCCGGTTCGGTCGACGGCCTGCGCCACTGGGCCCAGACCTGGGCGGACGACATCGCGGAACGCCTGATGGAGGCTCAGCCCCCGGAGGACTGAGCCCGCCCGGCCCGCTCCCGAGCCCGGTTGCGCCACCAGGAGAGGACCTCGGCGCAGAGCCCGGCGCCGATCAGCAGGATTCCCAGCAGGCAGAGCGCGGTGACGCCCCGGTCCACACCGCCGAACAGCATCACGTTCACACCGAGGGCGGGCAGGAACACCTCGGCCGCCCGCAGCCACCGGCCCCCGCGGGCGTGCCTCACCGCGGAGACCGTTCCGAGCACCAGTCCGAGCGCCGTCAGCGCCATCACCACTCGCATGGCCTCATGGTGCGGTGCTCGGATGACGAGACGGAGTCGTCAGGATCCGTCTCCGTCTCCGTCCCGTTCTCCGTCCCGTTCTCCGTCCTCGTCTCCGGCTACGTGGGAGGCAGGTACGGGTTGCCCCACGGCGAGCCCGGTGGCGGGATCGGCACCCAGTCGGGGCCGCGGTGCTCCAGCCACCATCTGCCGATGGTGTGGAACTTCGCCTCGAAGGCGTCGTCCCAGGTGAGGAAACCGGTGATCGGCGCCCGCAGACGGGTGCGGCGGCCGCCCGCCTCGTAGATCACCACGGTCCGGTTGCCCATCAGGGACTCGATCTGGACGGCCTGGACGTTCGACCACGGGATGGTTCTGCGGCGGAAGGCGCGCACCTCGGCCACCGACGGCGTGAGCGTGATCCCGGCGTTCCACGAGACGGCCACCCCCAGGGGCACCAGGACACCCCACATGACCGCCCACATGAGCACCGGCGGAGAACCGGGCCCGCGCAGTCCCCCACCCAGCAAGGTCAGGAACTGAAAGGTCATGACGATGAGGGCGGGTAGCACGGACAACAGCCGCTGCAACGCCGTCAGTCGATAACGGACATTCCCCAACGCCCCTGCCCCGACCTGCGCCTGCTCCGTCACTTCCAGCCCCCTCACGCCACGCGCAGCATGACGGACGGGGGAACGCGCTGTCCACACGGGCGAGAACACGAAGCGACCGGCGATCACCGGTGGCCTCGGCGGTCCGATGACGGCCGGGCGTGGGGCGGGGGCCACGACCGGACCGGGCAGGCCGTTCCTGAGGTCGTGACGCCGTTCGGTCCAGGGGCGACGGACCGTGTGCCGAGCGCGGAGCTGGCGGAGGGGGCGGGTACGTGTGAAGTGGTAGGTGCAAGGCCGTCGTCCCAGTGCCGGGAGTCGTGAGCGTCGTGAGTTGTGTGGCCATCGTGGGGGCCGGGCCCGGACTGGGGGCCGCCGTCGCGCGGCGGTTCGGACGGGAGGGGTACGACGTCGCGCTCGTCGCGAGGGACGCGGACCGGCTCGGTGCCCTCGCCCGGGAGATCGAGGGGCTCGGCGTCCGGGCCCGCGCCTTCGCCGCCGACGTGCGCGATCCGCTCGCCCTCGCCGACGCGCTGGGCCGGGCCGGTGCGGAACTCGGGACCGTCGAGATCCTCCAGTACAGCCCCGTACCGCAGCCGGACTTCATGCGGCCGGTGCTGGAGACCACGCACGCCGATCTGGTCGGGCCGGTCGAGTTCTCGGTGTACGGGCCGGTCGCCGCCGTGCAGCAGGTGCTGCCGGGGATGCGGGAGCTGGGGCGGGGGACGATCCTGTTCGTCAACGGCGGCACCGCCGTCATCCCGCACCCCGACCGGGCCGGGACCTCCATCGCCTTCGCCGCCGAGAGCGCGTACGGGCATCTGCTGCACGACCGGCTCGCGGGCGAGGGCATCCACGTGGGGCAGCTGGTCATCCCCGGGGCGATCGTCGCCGGGCACGCCCGCAAGGACCCCGAGGTGCTCGCCGAGACGCTGTGGGGGATGCACCGCGACCGGCACGGGTTCCGGCACTACGCCGACGACCTGGAGGGCTGAGCCCCCGGCCCGCGCCCCCGGCCCGCGCCCGTCAGGACCCCGGTCGGGCCGCTCTGCGTAAACATCATTTGTGCGTCAAGATGGTGTTCGGCCTGATTGCTCCTCAAAGGGGGCCAGTAAATGGCTGTGGAAATACCTCCTCTCCTCAAGCCGTCCACGCTCAGGCGCCGCGGCGGCCTGCTGGGCGAGTGCCTGGCAGAGTTCCTGGGGACCTTCGTCCTCATCTCCTTCGGTTGCGGTGTCGTGGCGATGGCGGTCGCGGCACTGCCCGGGTCGGGCCGCGCGGCCACCCCCACGACGATCTTCCTGGCCGCCGGCGACTGGCTCCTGATCACCTGGGGCTGGGCCCTGGCCGTCACCTTCGGCATCTACGTGGCCGGCGGCGTCAGCGGCGCCCACCTGAACCCGGCGGTGACCCTGGCGTTCGCCGTGCGGCGCAAGTTCCCCTGGGTCAAGGTCGTGCCGTTCTGGGTGTCCCAGGTGCTCGGCGCGCTCGCCGGGGCCGCGCTGGTCTATCTCGTCTACCACGACGCGATCAACGCGTTCGACGCCGCGTCCGAACCGCCCAAGGTCAACGGGAAGACCGAGGCGACCTTCTCGATCTTCGCCACCTTCCCGGCGCCGTACTTCCACGGCGGGACCTGGGGGCCGCTGATCGACCAGATCGTCGGTACGGCCTTCCTGGTGATGCTGGTCGTCGCGGTCATCGACCTGCGCAACACGGCCGTCGGCTCCAACCTCGGACCGTTCGTCATCGGTCTCGTGGTCGCCGCCATCGGCATGTCCTACGGCGCGAACGCCGGCTACGCCATCAACCCCGCCCGTGACTTCGGGCCGCGGCTGCTCACCTGGTTCGCCGGGTGGAAGAGCTACGCGTTCCCGGGAGACGGGGCGTGGTTCAGCGGCTACTGGTGGATCCCGATCGTCGGTCCCCTGATCGGCGGAGTGATCGGTGTGCTGATCTACGACCTGTTCATCGGCGACACCCTGCACGCCCGGCTCCAGCTGGGCGAACTGCCGGAACCGGGCCGCACCAGGCCGACGGACTGAGGAACGGGGTACGGGGTACGGAGCATCGCCGGGCGTGTGCCGGCGATGCCCTCGGTTCCGGGTCCGCCGGGCGCGCCGGGTGCCCGCCCGGCCCGGTTACTCCGGCAGGCCGAAGGGCACCCGGCCCCGTGCCCGGCCCCGTTCGTCCAGGAGCCGGCCCATCCGCTTCGGCGAGTGCAGCACCACCGACCGGTCCGCGATCTCCAGCGCCGGGAAGCGCTCCGCCAGTTGCGACTCGAAGACCCCCACCGCGGCCAGGCCGTGCAGCCACACGCCCAGCAGCAGGTTGTGCGGTCCGCTGACGGACGCGCACAGCCGGACCTGCTCCATCCGGGCCAGCGCGCCGCCCGTGCGGTCCAGTTCGCCGTGCGGGACGCGGGCGCGGTAGACCAGCGCGGCGGACAGCCCGGCCAGCGGGCGGGCCAGGTCGCAGCGGATGGTCACCGTGCCCTCGCGGAGCATCCGGCCCAGCCGGCGCCGGGCGGCGTGCTCGCCGGTGCCGGTGCGGGCGCCCAGTTCGGTCCAGCCGAGCCGGCCGTCCTCGGCGAGCGCCGCCAGCAGGGCCTGGTCCTCGGGGGCCGGACGGTCGTACATGTGCGTGCTGTACCCGGTGGTGCGGCCGTGTGTCCGCGGCGGTCCGAGGGCCGCCCGGTCGGCCGGTTCCAGGGCCCGGGTGCGCCAGTCGCTGCCCTCGCCGTACTGGGTGATGCCCAGCCGGGTGCGGACGGCGCGCACGCCCGGCAGCGTGCCGATCCCCTCGCGCACCGCCCGGCCGAGGGTGGGCAGGTCGGTGGCGACGACGCTGAGGAACAGCTCGTGGGTGCCGTCCGTCTCCTCGACGCTGAACACCCAGGGCAGCCGGGCCGCGGCCGCGCTCACCGCGGCGGCCGAACGGGGACGGCAGCGGACCTCGACGTAGCCGACGGTCGCGGTGCGGGCCGCGTCGTAGCCGGTGATCCAGGCCAGGCCGGAGTCCCGCAGCCGGGTCCAGCGGCGGGCCACCGTGGTCGCGTCCACGCCGAGGGCCCGGCCGATCCGGGTCCAGGGGGCGCGCGGGGCGGTCTGGAGGGCGTCGACGAGGGCCAGGTCCAGCTCGGCGAAGCCGGCACCGGCGCGGGAATCCGGTGGCGGGGACCCGTGGGCGTCGTTTTCCGGCGTTGTGGAGCGAAGTTCGGTCACGGGCCCGATCCTGATCCTGGACCCGACGGGCAAGCAACCCACCCACCCCTGGAGACGACGTCATGAGCACCAGCCCCCTCCTGACCGGCCTGCGCGAGCGGCTCCCCGAGCTGCGGGCGCTCTACGAGGACCTGCACGCGCACCCGGAGCTGTCCTTCCAGGAGGAGCGGACCGCCGGCGTGGTCGCGGGGCGGCTGCGGGAGCAGGGCTGGGAGGTCACCGAGGGCGTCGGCGGCACCGGGGTGGTGGGGGTGCTGGCCAACGGGGACGGGCCGGTCGTGCTGCTGCGGGCCGACATGGACGCGCTGCCGGTGCGGGAGGAGACCGGGCTGCCGTACGCGTCGAGGACCGACGGGGTGATGCACGCCTGCGGGCACGACATGCACGTGGCGTGGCTGCTGGGGGCCGCCGGTCAGCTGGCCGCGGTGCGGGACGCGTGGCGCGGGACGGCGGTCGTGGTGTTCCAGCCGGCCGAGGAGGTGGGCGGGGCGCCGAAGATGCTCGCGGACGGGTTCGCCGAGCGGTTCCCGCGGCCGGACGTGTGTCTGGCCCAGCATGTCGCGGGCGCGCCGGCCGGGCTGGTCGGGACCCGGGCGGGGGCGCTGATGGCGGGCGCGGACAGCATGCGGGTGACGCTGTTCGGGCGGGGCGGTCACGGCTCCACGCCGGAGGCGACCGTCGACCCGGTGGTGCTGGCCGCGGCGGTGGTGATGCGGCTTCAGACGATCGTCTCCCGGGAGGTGGCCGCCGGTCAGCAGGCCGTCGTCACGGTCGGGTCGATCCACGGCGGCACCAAGGAGAACATCATCCCGGACACCGTGGAGCTGAAGATCAACGTACGGTCCACCACGGCGGCCGTCCGGGAGCGGGTGCTGGCGGCGGTGGAGCGGATCGTGCGCGCCGAGGCCGCCGCCTCCGGGGCGCCGAGGGAGCCGGAGATCGTCACCATCGACTCCTTCCCGGTCACCCACAACGACCCCGCGGCGACCGGGGCGGTGCAGACCGCGCTGGCCGCCGAGTTCCCGGGGCTCACCTTCGAGCTGACGTCCCCGGTCCCCAACAGCGAGGACTTCGGCGCCTTCGGCACGGCCCTGGACGCGCCGTCGGTGTTCTGGTTCGTCGGCGGCGCCGACCACAAGCTCTACGAGGGCGTCGACCTGGGCGCCCTGGTGCGTGACGGCATCCCGCCGCAGATCCCCTCCAACCACTCCCCGCGCTTCGCCCCGGTCCCGGAGCCGACCGTCGAGACGGGCGTACGGGCGCTGCTCGCGGCGGCCGGCCACTGGCTGGCCCCCTGACCCGCCGGGGACCCGGTGGCGGCCGCTACGGGCGGGGCGTGTGCTGGTCGAGCGCCGGGCGCAGGTCCGCGCGCCGGCGGATGCCCAGTTTCTTGTAGGTGTGGGTGAGATGGGTCTCCACGGTGCGGCGGGCCAGATGGAGCAGGGCCGCGATCTCCCCGTTCGTGCGTCCCTCGGCGGCGAGTTCGGCGATCCGGCGCTCGCTGCCGGTGAGCGAGGCGGCGCCGGTACGGCGTCGGGGGGAGCGGGCGCCGCCCTTGCGCAGCACCCGTTCGGCGAGTTCCGACAGCCGTACGGCACCGAGCCGTTCGGCGTGTCCCGCGGCCTCCCGCAGACGGTCCCGGGCCCGGCTCGCCTCCCCGGCGGCGGTCAGCTGGCGGCCCAGCGCGATCAGCGCGAGGACCGGTTCGGTGCCGGCCGGGCCGCCGTCGCGCAGCAGCCGTACGGCCTCCTCGGTGAGTTCCAGGCCGCGGCGGCCGCCGGTCGCGGTGCCGAGTACGCGCAGGGCCCGGCCCACCGTGCGCGGGGTGTCCCAGATCCGGGCCAGCCGCAGCTCCTCCTCGGCCAGCGCGATGGCGTCCAGGGGGCGGCCGAGCGCCAGCCGGCACTCGGCGGCGGCCGACCGCCACGGGGTGACCACCGGGCTGATCACCTCGCGGGCGGTCTGGCGGCGGCCGCACTCCAGGAAGTCGTGCAGCGCCCCCGCCGGGTCACCGGCGGCGGCCCGCACCACTCCCCGCGCGTAGAGGAACCGGTTCAGCTCCCAGGATTCCGGTGACTCCCGCAGGTCCATCCCGGCGACCAGCCGCTCGGCCTGCGCGGTGCGGCCGGTGTCCACGAGGGCGATCAGGGTGTGCGCGTGGGTGTTGGTGGGGGTGACGGACTCGGGGAAGTCGGTGAGGTGGGCGTAGTCGGCGCGGGCCGCCGCGATGTCGGTACGGCTGTTGATCAGCGCCTGGTGCATGGGGTGCAGCAGGTCGGGGCGCTGCCCGGCCAGGCCCCGGTCCACCAGCCGGTCGGCCTCGTCGAGTTCGTCGGCCCACTGGGCGACCGTGGCCGCCGTGCCGACGAGGAAGGGCTCGGTGAGCGGGTCGTTGGGCTCGGCGAGCAGGGCGCGCAGGCTGCGCATGGCGTCCCGGGCCGAGACGAGGCCCGCGCCGGCCGCGTGCCGTACGAGCAGTGCCCGGCCGGCCGGGCCAACCAGTTCGGGGGTGCGTTCGGCGGCCTCGGAGAGCCGGCCGTAGACCTCCTGCCGTACCTCCTGGTCCTGGTCGGACAGGAGCGCGGTCGCGGTGTGCAGGGTGCGGGCCAGGTCGGGGTGGCCGTCGAGTTCGCCGTCCACCGAGCGCAGTATCTCGACGGCCTTGCGGGTGCGGCCGCGGCCGCTGAGCGCGGTGCCCAGCGCGACGGCGGCGCGCACCCGGTCCTGCGGGGCGGCGGGCAGCCGGAGCGCCTCGGCGAGGCGGGGGATCGCCGCGGAGGAGCGGGGCGCGGCGTACTCCAGGGAGCCCAGCTCGGTCAGCAGCCGCTGCCGCTGGTCGTCGGAGAGGGGTTCCTCCAGGGCGCGGCGCAGATAGCCGACCGCGTCGTCGGGGCGCTCGTCGCAGAGCGCCAGTTCGGCCGCGTCCTGGAGCAGGGGCAGTGCCCAGGGCGCCTGCACCGGGCCGGTGGCGAGGAGTTGCCGGGCCACCGACTCGACGGGGGCGTCCTGGTGCAGCATCGCCTCGGCGATCGCCAGGTGCACGGCGCGCCGCCGGGACGCGGGCAGCCCGGTGAGCACCGCGTCGCGCAGCAGCGGGTGCGTGTAGCGGGGGTGGCCGTCGGGGCCCTCGGTGAGCAGGCCGAGGTTGGTCATGGCGGTCAGCCAGCCGGCCACCCGGGTGGGGTCGGCGGCGGCCAGCTCGGCGAGGAGCGCGCCGAGGTCGTCCGCGGGCAGGGCGGTGTCCGGGTCCCGGTCCTCCTCCAGTACGGCGAGGGCGCGGGCCACCTCGGTGGTCGCGGGTCCCGCGCTGTCCAGCCACCAGCGCACGGCGGCCGGGTAGGCGCCCGGGTACAGCGCGGCCGTGGTGGTGGGCACCGCCGTGTGCCGGGTCCCGGCGAGGTCGTCCAGGAGGGCGCGCAGCAGCAGCGGGCTGCCGGCGGCGGCCCGCACGCAGTCCTCGGTCCACTCCCGGGTCGCGGTGGGGAAGGCGGCGCGGACGCGGCCGGCGGCGGCCTCGGGGGCGAGCGGGGCGAGGGTGTGGCTGCGGATCAGCGACGGCGGGATGGTGTGGGCGAAGCCGGGGGCCGGCGGGTCCAGGTCGTACTGGCTGCGCTCACTGACCACGAGGAGGATCGGTAAACGGTCGATGTGCCGGGCGGACTCGACGAGCCAGCGGTGCGAGGCCGCGTCGGCGAGGTGGACGTCGTCCACGGTGACCAGCAGCGCGGAGTCCTCGGCGTAGGCGCGCAGCACCCGCCAGAGCCCGGCGGCGGTGGACCGTTCGTCGCCGTCGATCGCGAGATCGGCGAACTCGGGCACGGGTCCGAGGAGTTGGAGGACGGTGGCGAAGGAGATGGCGGAGTCGGTGAGGGAGCAGCGGGCGCGGAGCGTGCGGATGCCGAGGGCGGTGGCCTGCCGGGCCGCGGCCTCCAGGACGCTGGTCCGGCCGGTTCCGGTGGCACCGCGGAGCAGCACGAGGCGGCCGTTGCCGGCTCTCGCGCGGTCGGCTTCCTCCGCCAACAGGGCTGCGGCGTCGGCGAGTTCAGAGGACGAGCAGGTCATTCCTGGCTCCTCGCGGTGCACTGGTTCGGTTTCGGGGGGTTAGAGGGAGCGGGAACGGGAGAAGTTCTTGGGGGCAGGGGTCCGCGCGGGGTTTGTTGCCGAGGCGGCACATTCGATACGGGCCGGTCACGCTCGCCGCGGTGCGCGCCCCCAGAATGTGGGGTCACCGCCTCCATCGCCAAAGGGGCGCGAACGGCGTCCGCCGGCCCGCGGCCCCTCGGCCGCCCGGGGCACCCTCCACAGCGCGCTCCCATTTCTCGTGGTCCCTGTCGTGGTGCTCCACGATTGTCACTGCCCCTTCGGTCACACCAGGCTGGGGTAATCCCGCCCGTCACGGTTCCCTCAGGGGTGACGGGCACGTGCACATAGGGGAAGCGGTTGGTCAGCAACAGCTCTTTCGCTGCGGTCGGGCGGACGCCAGTGACCGTGTACGCGCCGGACCCGATCTCCCGCGAGGGCGCGATCAGCCAGCTGCGGCGGCACCCGGAGATCGAGTTGCGCGAGGAGTCGGAGACGGGGCCGGGCACGGTGGCGCTGCTCATCAGTGACAGCCTCGACGAGCCCGAACTGACCCGGCTGCGCCGGGTGGTGCGCAGCGAGGGGGCGCGGGCCGTGCTCGTGGTCGGGGCGCTGCGGGAGACCGAACTGCTCGATGTCATCGAATGCGGGGTCGGTGCCATCGTATGGCGCCACGAGGCCACCGAGATCCGGCTCGTACAGGCCGTGTTGGCGGCCGCGAGGGGCGACGGGGACCTGCCCGCCGACCTGTTGGGCCGGCTCATCAACCAGGTCGGCACCCTGCACCGGAGCGCGGCGGGACGGCCGGGCGCGCCCGCCTCCGGGCTGTCCGCCAGGGAGGTGGACGTACTGCGGCTGGTCGCCGAGGGACTCGACACCGGTGAGATCGCCAGCAAGCTGTCCTACTCCGAGCGCACCGTCAAGAACGTCATGCACGGGCTGACGACCCGACTGCATCTGCGCAACCGGGCCCACGCCGTGGCCCATGCCCTCAGGGAAGGCTACATCTGATCGAACGGGCATCCGACACCGGACCCGCGGGCAGCAGGGTCTGCCCGGCCGTTCCTGCGGCCGCGGGCGGGGTGGAGGGCAGGATGGGAAACGAGTGCGGACAGGTCCATGAGGTGGTGAGTACGGCGTGATCCACGAAGTGGACCAGGTGCTGGAGAAGCTGCTGACCGGCGGTGCGCTGACCGGTTCCGGCATCGACGTCTCCTTCGACGCCCCGACCCGGGACTGGGCGGCCCGCCGCAACGGCCCGGTGATCAACTGTTATCTGTACGACATCCGTGAGGATGTGAACCGGCGTCAGCGCGGGCACATCGACATCCGTGACGAACGGGACGTCGTGGTCAGGCGCCGCCAGCCGCCGCGCTGGTTCCGGCTGTCGTACCTGGTGACGGCGTGGGCCAAGCGGCCCGAGGACGAACACCGGCTGATCAGCGCGGTACTGGCGACGCTGATCCCGAGAGAGCTGATCCACGCCGGCGAACTGTCCGGCTCGCTGCGCGAACTGGGGCTGACGGTGCCCCTGTCGGTCGCCGGCATCCAGAGCGAGGCCCGCTCCCTGGCGGAGATCTGGTCCGCGCTCGGCGGTGAGCTCAAGCCCTCCCTGGACGTGGTGTTCACGGCTCCGTTCCCGGCCTACCCGGAGTACGACGCCGGTCCGCCGGTCACCGAGGGTGCCGCGGTACGGGTGCGCGACGGGGTGGGCGAGGACGCCCCGGTGCTGGAGCAGCGGGCCCACCGGCCCGGTCAGATCGCCGAGGCCAAGGCCGCCCGGGGGACCCGCGCGTGACCGTGGACGTCTCCCTGGAGCCGGCCGCCCCGCTGCTGGCCCGCCTCGACGGCCTGCGCGAACGGGTCGCGGCCCTGGTCGCGCACCGCTCGGCCGACGATCCCACGGCCGGCGACCCGCTGCGCGGCCTGTACCTCTCCGACGAGGCGGTCTGGCATCTGCTGGACCCGGCCGGCACGGCGGCCGAACTCCCGGACCTGGAGCAGGACTTCCCGGACCGGCTGGCCGCGCTCGCCGCCCGCCTGCGCCTCACCCCGCTCGACACCACGCTCCTGCTCCTCGCCCTCGCCCCCGACCTGGACCGCACCTTCGAGCCGCTCTACGGCTACCTCAACGACGACGTCGGCCGCCGCCGCGCCACCGTCGGCCTCGCCCTCGACCTGTGCGGCGTCCCCGCCCACCACGCCGAGGCCCGCGCCCGCTTCCACTCCACCGCCCCGCTCGCCACGCTCGGCCTCGTCACCGTCGAGGAGCCCGAACGCCCCTTCCTCAGCCGCTCGTTGCGGGTCCCGGACCGGGTGCTGGCCCACCTCCTGGGCGACGACACCCCGGACGAGGCGCTGACGGGCCTGCTGCGGACGGTGACCGGCGACGGCGAACCCGCCGACGAGGAGTTCGTGGGGCTGCTGGCCGGGCGGATCGGCGCCGGGCCGCTCTTCGCCTATCTGCGGGAGCGGCGGGAGGGCGACGCGCTCGGCTGCGTCACGGGCGCGCTGCGGCGCGCGGGCCTGACGGCACTGCACTACGCCGGCTCCGAGGAGCACGTCCCCCAGGTGCTGCGCGAGGCCCGGCTCACCGGGCGCGCGCTGCTGGTCGACGCGGGCTCCGGCAGACCCGGCCCGCTGGTACGGGCGCTGGGCGTGGCGGCGGACGGCGTCACCGTGCTGGTCACCAGCCCGAGGCCCTACGACCCCCAGTGGTGCGACCACACCGACCCGCTCGTCCTGGAGGTGCCCTCCCGGCGCGCCGCCGCCCTGGACGCCTGGGCGGCCGCCCTGCCGGACGCCACGGGCTTCGATCTCGCGGCCACCGTCGCCCCGTACCACCTCAGCGGCGACCGGCTGGTCCGCGCGGCGCGGGCGGCCCGGGACCTGGCCGCCTTCGACGGTACGCCGCTGACCGCGGCGCACGTGCGGCTCGCCGCCCGCCAGCAGTCGGCCTCCGGGCTGGAGCAGCACGCCCGCCGTATCCGGCCCGCCGTCGACTGGCGGGACCTGGTGCTGCCCGAACGCCCCCTCACCGAACTGCGCGAACTGGCGCTGCGGGCCCGGCACCGCGACCGGGTGCTGGGCGACTGGCGGCTGAGCGCGGGCGGCGGCCGGGGCCGCGGGGTGCTCGGCCTGTTCGCCGGCGAGTCGGGCACGGGCAAGACGCTCTCCGCGGAGGTGGTGGCCGCCGAACTCGGCCTCGACCTCTACGTGGTGCAGCTCTCCTCCGTCGTGGACAAGTACGTCGGCGAGACCGAGAAGAACCTCGAACGCATCTTCACCGAGGCCGACCGCACCGACGCCGTGCTGCTCTTCGACGAGGCCGACGCGGTCTTCGGCAAGCGCTCCGAGGTCAAGGACGCCCACGACCGGTACGCCAACATGGAGTCGGCCTACCTCCTCCAGCGCCTGGAGGCCTTCGACGGCATCGCGCTGCTCACCACCAACCTGCGGGCCAACATCGACGAGGCCTTCACCCGCCGCCTCGACCTGGTGATCGACTTCCCGTTCCCGGACGAGGAGCAGCGGCTGGCCCTGTGGCGCCACGGTCTGGCCCACGTCCCGGGCGAGGAGCCCCTCGACCTCGGCCCGCTCGCCCGTGACTTCGAGCTGGCCGGCGGCTCGATCCGCAGCGCCGTCGTCACCGCCGCCTACCTGGCCGCCGGCCGCGGGGACCTCGTCACCGCGGCCGACCTCCTGGAGGGCGCCCGCCGCGAGTACCGCAAGGCCGGCCGCCTGGTACCGGGCACCTGGTGAACCGCTAGTCGTCCGACGACGGGTGGACGATCTGCCACTCCTGGTCGTCGGTGTTGGAGCAGTAGTACAGGGTGAGGTTGGTGTCGTTGGTGCCGGTGCTGAAACCGGCCACGTCCAGGCAGAGGTTGTTGCTGGCGAAGTTGCGGATCCAGTAGGCGCCGCTGGCCTGCTTGTCGATCCACCAGAGCTGGTTGTCAGCCTTGGTGCCCTTGCACTCGAACTCGGTGATCGGCGCGGACAGCCGGGCCGAGCCCTCGCCGGGCAGGTCCATGCAGAGCTGGTCCTTGACGTTGCGGATCTGGAAGAGGGCCGCGCTGCCGGGACCGCCCTTGGGGTAGAGCACCTCCAGGTTCCACAACTGGTTGTCGGAGGTGGTCTCGTTGCAGGTGTACTCGCGCACCGGGCCGTTGCTGGTGCCCTTGTCGTAGCCGGGGATGTCCGCGCACTTCTTGGTGGTGGTGTTGCGGAGCAGGATGTTCAGGGCCGGCACGACCGGCTTGGGCGTCTTCTTCTTCGTCGCCGAGGGGGACGGCTCGCCGCCGCCCGCCTGCGTGTCCGACTGCCCGCTGGTGTCGTTCTCCGGCTGCTGCACGACCTGGGACTGGGTGGGCTCCGGCGCGGCGGCGAGCGGCGCGCTGGGCGTCGGGCTCGGCGCGATGGAGCTGACGCCGGCCTCCTGGACCTGTTCCGTCGCCAGGCTCCTGAAGTTCGGTTTGTAGTTGAACCAGATCAGGGCGAAGGTGATGGCGAGGGCGAGGAGGGTGCCGAAGAGGGTGGCCAGCCAGCGGGGCAGGAAGCCGCGCTGGATGTACGTCCCGTCCACAGGCTGTGGATTGACCCCCGACCGCTGGACGGTGAGCTGGTACGGCCGCTGTTCCTTGGGCCCGAACCAGATGATCTTCCGCGGCTTGAGGGTGGCCTTGACGAAGGCGGCGCGGCCGGGCTCGATCTGGACGTTGCTCGGGTGGATGTCGTACGACAGCTGGTCGCCGTTGTCGTAGCCGCTGATGGAGGCGGTGAGTTTGGTGTTGCCCAGGTTGTCGACGGCCAGCTTGGGGCGGCCCCGGAAGCGTCCCTTGACCGTGGGCGGCACCAGCTCGGCGCGGACCTCGGTGAAGGGCGTGATGGTGATGTTGCCCTCGGGGACGGTGACGGCCTCGGGGTGCTCCGTGGGCGTGATGCGCACGGCGTACGGGTTCGCGCCGGCCGTCGCGTCGGAGGTCCGCGGCGGCGAGAACGTCAGGTCCACCGTGCCGGTGGTGCCCGGGTAGAGGCGGATCGAGCGCGGCTCGACGTCCGTCCAGGGGGCGAGCTGGCCCACCGGTTCGAAGTGGTACTCGTCGACCACGTCACCGGTGTTGCGCAGCCGCAGCCGTACCCGGGTCGTGGAGCCGGGGTCCACGGTCGCGGAGGCGGGTTCGAGGGAGGTCCAGAGAGTCATCGTGTCACACCGTCAGCTTGAAGGCTTCGAGCCAGAGAGTGTTGTCCCAGGTGCCCAGGGTGAGCAGGTTGGGGCGGGCGTCGCTGCAGGCCTGGTCGCCCCAGCCCACGTTGTGGACCTGGGCGTAGCCGCAGATCTGACCGGAGCCCACGTTGATGGTGAAGGTTTCCAGGTACGGGTCGTCCTTCTTGGTGCTGCCGATGTAGTTGTCCTTGCCGTCGGCCACGATCGCCGTCCAGTTCGGGTTCCACTTGCCCTGGCCGTTGGTCGACTGGGAGTCGTAGACGAAGGCGTTGCCCGCCGTGCCCTGGGCGCCGTACACCGCGACGTTGATGGCCTTGATCGGGAGGTTCTTGCCGACCGTGCCGGAGATCGTGCCGTCGCAGACGGGCTTCTGCCAGCCGGTGCCCTGGACGAAGGACCGGTAGCAGACGTGCCGTCCGGCCGGGTCGGAGGAGGCGAGCCGGTTCACGGCGGTCGCGGCCGTGTCCGCCTTGGGCTTGGCGGTGACGGTGGCCGTCGCGGCGGCGCCGCCGCCGCCACCGCCTCCTCCGTCGCCGCTGCCGGAGTTCCCGGTGTCCGCGACGGGCGCCGACGACGGCGTCACGCTGGGCGCCGGCGGCGGGGTCGGGGTGACCGAGGGGCTCGGCGCGATGGAGCTGACGCCGGCCTCCTGGACCTGTTCCGTCGCCAGGCTCTTGAAGTTCGGTTTGTAGTTGAACCAGATCAGGGCGAAGGTGATGGCGAGGGCGAGGAGGGTGCCGAAGAGGGTGGCCAGCCAGCGGGGCAGGAAGCCGCGCTGGATGTACGTCCCGTCCACAGGCTGTGGATTGACCCCCGACCGCTGGACGGTGAGCTGGTACGGCCGCTGTTCCTTGGGCCCGAACCAGATGATCCGCCGGGGCTTGAGGGTGGCCTTGACGAAGGCGGCGCGGCCGGGCTCGATCTGGACGTTGCTCGGGTGGATGTCGTACGACAGCTGGTCGCCGTTGTCGTAGCCGCTGATGGAGGCGGTGAGTTTGGTGTTGCCCAGGTTGTCGACGGCCAGCTTGGGGCGGCCCCGGAAGCGTCCCTTGACCGTGGGCGGCACCAGCTCGGCGCGGACCTCGGTGAAGGGCGTGATGGTGATGTTGCCCTCGGGGACGGTGACGGCCTCGGGGTGCTCCGTGGGCGTGATGCGCACGGCGTACGGGTTCGGGCCGGCCGTCGCGTCCGGGGTCCGCGGCGGCGAGAAGGTGAGCTCGACCGTGCCCGTGGTCCCCGGATAGAGGCGGAGCGTCCGTGGCTCGATCTCCGTCCAGGGGGCGATGGGCCCCACCGGTTCGAAGTGGTACTCGTCGACTACGTCACCGGTGTTGCGCAGCCGCAGGCGGACGCGCGTGCTGCCGCCCGGATCGACGGTCGCGGAGGCGGGTTCCAGGGAGGTCCACAGGCTCACCGTCCGGACGGTAGCGCCGAGTACCGAGCCCGCGCAGGAGGCATCGGGGCAGCTCCGGTGCCCCAAGAGGCAGTGCTGGGGCGCCGCCCGGCCCCGGGCCTAGGAGAACATGTGGTTCCAGTACATCGTCGCCGTGCGTCGCTGGAACTTCGCTCGCAGGGTCGGCGCGAACTTTCCCTTGCCGGCCTTCTCGTCGTACTTCGGATCCGCCAGCTCGGCCTCGATCGCCCTCAGCAGGCTCTGCTGGGACTCGCCCCCGTGCGCCGCGACGTAGCGCGACATCGACGTCCACGGGTTGCTCAACGGCGTGAACGGACGCGTCTCCTCGTTGGCCTCGGCCTGCTCCCTGGCCTTGCTGGACAGGGTGTTGTCGGCGTCCGTGTACTCCTGGCGCATCTCGGTCAGGAACCGGTTCTCGTTCACCAGGATGTTGTGGTACTCGACCAGGGCCCGCTTGGCGCCGGCCATGTCGACGTCGAACCCGGCCTGCACCTGCTTGAGATGCCCCATCTCGTGCTGGACGACCTGGTCGAAGGTGTACTTGGCGGGCGGATCGGCGTTGACCAGGATGATGCCGGACTCCCGCAGGTAGCCACCGCCGCCGGCCTGCTCGACCACGTCGCTGGCAGGGGTGTCCCCGTCCTGGCGGCCGTTGAGCGACGCCACGCTCTCCTCCAGCTCGGCGCCGGACAGGCCGATGACGTACCCCGGCTCGTACTCCCCGAACTTCTTGCTGGCGGCCACGCCCTTGGGCACCTTGACGATCTTCACGGTGCCTTCCGTGATGCCCAGCTGCTCGCGGACACCGTTCACGAACTCGCTGCTCAGTGTGCGCTGCACCGCCACCGGGCCCGCGGCACCGGGCACCCGGGCCGTGGCGGCGCCCGTCCCGGCGTCCGCCGGCATCCGCTGCACCTGGGGCGCCGGACCGTTCATCACCCTGCGCGCGTTGTCCACCGCATGGCGTTCACCCGAGTCGTTGACGTCGGAGACGCGCACCCCGGCACCGTTGTCCGTGCCGGGCACGGGGCCCTGCAACTGATCGTTGTAGTGCGTCAGTTCGTGGGCCCAGTCCTCCTTCGTCATGGTGTCGCCGACCACGATGTTGGGGCCTGTGGTGTACGCCTTGGCGCCGAGTTCCTTCGCCGACTCCTCGGCCAGCGAACCCGTGTGCACCCGTACGCCGCTGAAGTCCGCGCCGTCGAACCGGGATTCCATCTCCGACTGGAGCGACTTGTCCATGCTCCGGCCGGGGGACTCGATCACCCGGTGCACCAGGGCCTTGCGCTGCACCGCCGTGGTGTGACCGCAGCCCGCCCCGTGCTCGTGGAGTTCCTCGCCGGCCGTCTGCCGCTGCACCGCCGGGGTGTGGCCGCAGCTCGCGTCGTGCCGGTGGCGTGACGCCTCGACGGTGCGGGTCACCGCCGCGTTGCCCGCCGTCCGCTGGAGAGCGAGCAGCTCCGCCGCGGCGCCGGTCGCGCCGGTACGGCCGGCGTCGGCGGACGCCTCCCGCTCCGCCGGGCGGCGGACGACCCGCGGGCGGCCGGCCTGGTCGTGTTCCTCCTGCGCGTGCATGAACTACCTTTCGGCGACGGACGCTCATCCACAACTACGAGGACGGGACCGGGCGGACAAGGAGCGTTCGGGCAGTCCCGGGGGCAACGTCTCAGGACTCTCCGTCCGCCGGGGCCAGCACGTCGTGCGGGTCGGCCGGCGCGTGGCCGCCCCGCGCGGCGGTGGTCATCCGCCGCAGGGCCGGTTCCGGCATCCGGATCACCACCGGGTAGGTGAGCGTGTAGTCCTGCACCCCGACCGCCCGCGCCGGATCCCGCAGCGCTCCGGTGTGCCGGTGCCGCACCTGGGCCACGGCCCGGACCTGAAGGGTGAACTGCACCAGCATCGAGGCGGCCTTCGGTTTGCGCAACGGCACCGTGCCGGCGGCGCTGCCCGCGGCGTCGGTGGGGCCGCCGTCCCGGCCGTAGGTGATCGGGACGCTGTTCATGCCCGAGTAGTCGGCGCGGACCGGGCCCTCGCCGCCCATGATCCGCGCGGACCGGCCGTGGTGGGAGGAGTGCTGCGCGTCCGTGGCCGCCGGACGTCCCTCCGGACCGCTCTGCGCGACCGCCTCGAAGGTCATCTTGTCGCTCCGGCCGAGGATCTCGCCCTCGCGCAGCCGCGCGTGCAGGGAGCAGGAGATGTCCTGGCCCTCGACCCCGGACACGTGCACCGGCGGCAGCTGGGCGCCGGCCGAGGCCAGCAGCGGCAGCGCCGCCGTGAGCCACTCGGTGGACACCGCCTCCTGCTGGGCGTAGTGGGCCGCGTTCCCGGCCTTGCGGAAACCGCCGCCGACGTGCGCCTGGGCCATGGCCCGGCCGATCAGGTCCCGGATCTGCGGTGCGCCCCGGAAGCCGTTGACCTGGCACTCCAGGGGCAGTTCCGCGCCGTCCGCACGCCATGCGTCCAGGGCGGCCGGGGTGGCGTCGGGCCTCGGGTTCCCACTGGCCCGGGCGGGGGCCGCGGCGCGCTCCGGCCGGGCCCGGGCGAGCGCCCTGAGGTCGTTCTCCAGCGCGCGGTGCAGCAGGGACCCGTCGAGGTCCACCGACGCCAGCTGCCCGTCGGCGGAGCGCAGTTCGAGTTCCGCCTTGAAGGGGACCCGCACGTTCACCGAGTCGGGCTCGGTGTCCACGATGGTGCGCAGGCCGGTCTGGGTCCGGGCGCCCGCGGCCCGCTTGGTCGCCGTGTTCTTCCCGACGCCGGGGCCCGCGACGGCGCCCGCGCTGCCGATCAGGTCGTCGTGCGGCTTGCCGGCGCCGGTCAGCGAGGCGTCGACCCCGCTGGTGCTGCTCTCCTGGCTGCTCGTCGCGCGCTGGGAGTACGCGACGGTCGCGAACTCCATCTCCCGGTCGTTGCCGGAGGGGCCGTCCACCGTGCCGGCTCCGGTGCGGCGGACGTGGAAGACGGCCCAGTACGAGGTGGCCCGGCGGCCGGGGACGGAGCTGTTGCGCAGCAGCGCGACGGGAACGCCGCCGTCCATGGCCCCGGCGAGCAGCCCGACCGCGCCGTCCTGGTCCAGCACCCGCAGCAGCCGCTGCACGTTCTCGAACCGGTCGTCCAGCACCCGCGTCGGCAGGAGTTCCTCCGCGAGCTTGCGGTCCGGGACCGCCGCGCGCAGCCGGCCCAGCAGCGGCACGAAGTCGGGCAGGTCGCCGACCAGGCCGGCGCCGAGCGGGAGGTGGGCGGCGAGCCCCGGCACGCCGGACACGTCCCGCGGTGCCGGGGGCGGAGCGACCCGCGACTCCCGGCCGCCGGACCCCTCCGCCGCGCGCTCGGGAAGCCTGCCCTTCGGGTCCTTCGGGTCCGTCGCCTTCTCCGCGCTCTTCGTGGCCTTGCCGTCCTTCGGCGCGGGCCCCCACTTGGCCGCGGTCTCTGCCAGCGCCCGCTCCTGCTCCCGGGCCCGTTCCTCCGGCGTCCGCAGGCCCGCCTTGCGCAGCTGCGGCTCGGTGAGCCAGAGCCCGACGGAGCCAGGCACCGTCAGCCGCTGCGACCTCGCGTACGGGCCGTGGCCGTTCACCGTGACCTCGGCCACCATCCACGCGGACAGGTCGCACTGGACGAGGTAGAGCGGCCGGGAGCGCGGATGGACGGAGTTGCGTTCGATCGTGCCGCCGATCGTCGACGTGTCGGTGGTGGTCGTGGACGCGCCGAAGGCGGGCGACACGCTCTCGGCCAGCGACCACCCGTCGCCGCGCTCCGATCCGGTGCCGTTGAAGGTCACCGCCTTGGTCTTCGTCGCCGCGTGCTGCCCCGACGCCTGGTGGCCGCCCAGGACCATGTTCTCGACACCGGCCCCGCCCACCCCGCTCTGCTCCGGCCTGCGGTGCAGGACCCGCGGGTTGGTGAGGGCCAGCCGGGTGCCGACGGCGCCGTTCAGCGCGGCCATGCGCCGGGCGTGCCTGAGGTCGCCGACCACCCAGCCGGTGCCGACCGCCTGCCGCAGGGCCGAGGTGATGGACTCCGGGCCGAGCCGCTCCTCCAGCGCGAGCCGCGGGGCGAGCCCCTCCGCCTCGTACGCGGTGTCGCCGGGCTTGTCCCGGTCGCCCTTGCGCGCGGCCTGCGCGAGCAGCTGGTAGGCGAGCCGCTGCAACTGCCTGCCGTCGCCGACGGTCTCCACGAAGTCCCAGTCCCGCACCTGCCGTTCGCCGTCCAGGCCGGGCGCCCGGGTGAGCATGTCGTTGATGCCGGTGGCCTGGGAGGGCAGATGGAACCTGGCGGGCCTGGACCGCCGCCCGGTCGCCCTGCGGTGCTCGTCGGCGCCCACGGTGAGCGCGGCGGGCGTGCTCAGCTTCACGTCCTGCCCCTGCGTGGTCCCGTCGAAGTGCTGCGGCTCCTCGGCGTCCAGGTCGCCCAGGGAGGCGACGGCCCGGGCCTCGGGCTGCTCGCGGCCCGGGCTGCCGGGGGTGAGGGAGCGCTTGAGGGTGCGGTCCCGGGTGGTCATGGTGATCTTGGCGTCGAGCATCAGCCGGGTGCCGAACGTACTCGTCTTCACGTCACCGCTGTTGAGCGAGTCGTTGCGGACCGCGGGCCCGCCCTGGACCCGGCGCGCGCTCTCCACCGCGGCGTTCGCGACGACGCCGAAGGACAGCGCGCCCGGGATCAGCGTGAAGTTGGCACTGCCCTGCACACCGGCCCGGCGGCCGGTGGCCCGGCCGGTCTGCCCGCCCGAGGCGACGCCCGAACTGCTGCGCACCAGCCAGTTGTCGGTGTCGCCGAGATAGGTGAGCTCGCCGACCCGGCCGCGCACCCGGATCTGCACGTCGTGGGAGTGCATCGTGGTCTTCCGGCGCAGCCGCACCGGCACCCCGGCCCCCAGCAGCTGGTTCTTCTTCGCCCGCAGGTTGGCCTCCGACAGCACGGTGACCAGCTCCCGGTAGTTGCGCATGCGCGCCTCGGCCTCGTCCTTGTCCGGGGCCTCCCCCCGGATCCGGTCACCGGTGGCGAAGTCGGGCAGGTAGCCGCTGAGTTCGGGACTGGACGCGAACATCTGCTCCAGCGCCTCGACGAGGGGGCGCACGTCCAGGTGCGTGAGGGAGACGCTGTTGCCCACGGCGCCGAACGGCAGATGGCGCTCGGTCTCGCGCTCGGTCCCGTCGGGCGCGGTCTCGGTGGGCTTGCGGTACAGCGGGTCCGCCGTCGCGCCGTCCGGCAGCGGCAGCCCGATGTGCTGGGCCTCCTGGGCGCTCAGGCTGACCCAGCTGTCCAGGGTGTGCTCGGCCGTGCGCAGCGCGGGGTGCACCCGCTGGGCGGGGGACGCGGGCCCCAGGCCCTGGACGGTCAGCCGGACCCGGCCGAGGTAGAGCACCTTGTTGCCGCGGATCTCGGCGCCCTTGCGGGTGGCCACGGTCTGGTCGGACGACGAGAAGCGGGCGCTCTTCAGGGCGGCGGAGCCCAGGCCCTGGAACCGGGCGACCGGCGTGCCCGGGGGGCCGAAGGCGACCGCGGGACCGGCGCCGGCCATGGCGCTGCTGCCCTTGGAGGCGGTACGGCCCGCGCCGTGCGCGCTCTGCTGGTGGGTGCGCAGCTGGGTCTGCCCCGCGCCCCAGCCGGGGGCCAGGGAAACGATGTCGGCGCGCATCCGGTACGCGCTGGCCGAGCTGCCGTCCTTGGACTGGAGGTCCTCGCTGGGCACCCAGCCCGCCAGCAGCCGCGGCAGGTCCTGGAGCACGGTCGTGCTGGAGGTGGCCGCGAACAGCCGGGCCCGGCCGGGCGCGCCGGGCGCGGTCACCCAGGGCGCGAGCACCGAGGCGACCGTGTCGAACAGGCCGCCTCCGCCGCCGTGCGGGCCGCCGGAGTCCTCCACGGCCATCGCCGCCATGGACACGGACTGCCGTACGGAGGTGGCCTGTTCCTCGCTCAGCTCCGGCCCGGGGACGGGCCGTGCGGTGCCGTGCGGCACCAGGTGCTCGTGCGGGACCCGCATGACCAGGCCGCCGTCGCCGCTGGCGATGTGCCGGCCCCGCGCGCCGTGCTGCTTGATCCGCACGACGTAGCTCACCCGCCGCCGCGCGGTGACCGTGCCGCCGCCGCTGCGGAAGGTCCGGGGCTCGGACACGGTACGGGTGTCGTGCATGTCGTGGGAGGAGGTCAGGGCGGCTCCGGCGGCGATCTGCGCACCGGCCAGGACACCGGGCGCCGGCGTCGGGACCAGCACGGTGCCGGAGGCGCTGGTGCCCCACTGGCGGGTACGGACCGTGTCGGCGGCCATCGTGCCCGCCGAGTTGTGCAGATGGTCGACCTTGGTGTCGGCGTCCTCGCCCTGGGCGGTGTCCGCGAACGACAGGGCGGCCGCGTCCTCCCCGTCCCGCGGCCGGATGCAGACGGTGACGTCGTACGAGGTCCCCTTCGGCCCGGGCACGGCGAAGGCCCGCCCGCGGCCGTAGAAGGTCTCCGGGCGTCCCGCCAGCTCCGACTGGATGGTGTCCACTTCGGTGCCGGTCTGCCCGGTGACCCGGGTGACCTCCTCGGTGACGAAGGTGTGGCCGGTCAGCTCGGAGGCGGTGGACAGGCCCGCCGAGGTCATCGCGCTCAGGTACGGCGGCAGGGTGAGCGGCCGCTGTTGCCGAGCCGTGGTGGGCACCGGCGGCGGGGTACGGGTCGGAGCGGGCTGCCGGCCGCCCTCGACCAGGCCGGCCACCGCGGCGTTGCCCGCCGTTCGCTGCAGGTTCAGCATCTCCACGGCGGCGTGCTGGAAGCCGCCCGGCGCCGACGGCTGCTCGCGGGCGGGGCCGTCCGCCCCGTGCCGGCCGGGGCGCTTCTCCCGGGCACCGCCCGTCACGCCGTCGCCCGACACCGGATTCCGTGTCCGCCGCATCCCGCGCCCTCTCGTCCCAGCGGGACCGGAGGGCCCCGTCCGCGTCGTCCTGGTGGCGCGTGCGGGCGCCTGCGGCGGGAGGCAGCCCGCCTGGCCGTGCAGGGTAACGCGTGACCAGGAGGGGGCCACAAGGGGAAGGACGCCGGACGGGACGGTGAACGAACGGTGTTTGAGATGATCACACCCCGGTGACCAGCGTCGTATCGCGAGCGGATGCCCCCGGGGCTGCCCTTGGGGGCAACGGGTGTGCCCCGGCCCGGGTACCGGCGGACGTTTCGGCCGGCCTCCTCGCGCGCGAGGGTGGAGAGCGTTCCTGTCTCGTACCCCGAGGAGAGCAGAGCATGCCGTCCTACCTGTCGCCCGGCGTCTACGTCGAGGAGGTGGCCAGCGGCTCACGTCCCATCGAGGGGGTGGGCACCTCGGTGGCGGCCTTCGTGGGCCTGGCCCCGACCGGTCCGCTGAACGAGCCGACCCTGGTGACCAACTGGACGCAGTACGTCGCGGCCTTCGGTGAGTTCACCGACGGGTACTACCTCGCGCACTCCGTCTACGGCTTCTTCAACAACGGCGGCACCGCCGCCTACGTCGTCCGTGTCGGCGGCACCGCCGAGGGCGCCGGTGAGGACACCAAGTCCCCCGCCGCCGTCGGGAGTTCCGCCGCGCCCGCCGCGCTGCCGCCCGGTGAGGCCAAGCAGCTTGGCACCTTCAGTGTGAGCGCCCTGGCCTCCGGTGACCTGAGTGTCGAGGTCGCCGACGCCGACGGCGACGGTCCCTCCGAGCGCTTCAAGCTGGTCGTCAAGGACGGCGGCAAGCCCGTCGAGTCCTTCGACGTGACCGCCAAGAAGGGCGGCCGCAACTACGTCGTCACCCAGGTGAAGGAGCGTTCCAAGCTCATCACCGTGACCGAGGCCGCGCCCGCCGCACAGCTGGCCCGTCCGGACAACCAGACGGTGGCCCTGGTGGCCCCCACCCCGGCCCCGACGGCCAAGTCCCCCGTCGCGGACACCGGTTCGCACCCCGGCCCGGCCACCTACCTCGGTGACTCGGCCGACCGGACCGGCTTCGGCGGCCTGGAGGCCGTCGACGAGGTGTCCATGGTGGCGGTGCCCGACCTGATGGCCGCCTACCAGCGCGGCGCGATCGACCTGGAGGCCGTCAAGGCCGTCCAGCTCGGCCTGATCGCGCACTGCGAGCTGATGGGCGACCGGGTCGCGGTCATCGACCCGCCGCCGAGCCTCAACGCCCGCCAGATCCGGGTCTGGCGCCAGGAGACGGCCGGCTACGACTCCAAGTACGCGGCCCTGTACTACCCCTGGATCAAGACCTTCGACCCCGCCTCCGGCCAGTCCCGGCTGGTCCCGCCGTCCGGTCACGTGGCCGGCGTCTGGGCCCGCAACGACGCCGAGCGCGGTGTCCACAAGGCCCCGGCGAACGAGGTCATCCGCGGCGCGGTCGACCTGGAGCTCCAGATCACCCGCGGCGAGCAGGACCTGCTCAACCCGATCGGCGTGAACTGCATCCGCGCCTTCCCGGGCCGCGGCATCCGCGTCTGGGGCGCCCGCACCCTGTCCTCCGACCCGGCCTGGCGCTACCTGAACATCCGCCGGTACTTCAACTACCTGGAGGAGTCGATCCTGATCGGCACCCAGTGGGTGGTCTTCGAGCCCAACGACCACAACCTCTGGGCCCGTATCCGGCGCAACATCTCCGCCTTCCTGGTCAACGAGTGGCGCAGTGGCGCGCTGTTCGGGCAGCGGCCCGAGGAGGCGTACTACGTCAAGTGCGACGAGGAGACCAACCCGCCGGAGTCGGTGGACGTCGGCCGCGTCATCTGCGAGATCGGCATCGCGCCGGTCAAGCCCGCCGAGTTCGTCATCTTCCGGCTGGCGCAGTTCTCCAGCGGCAGCGGCGAGCTCCAGGAGTAGCGGGGCCGAGGCCTCCAACCCCCTTGTATGTCAGGCATTTTGAGCAGAACGGGCAGTAACAGATGAGTCTCCAGCCGGGTGACGCCCTCACATCACATAATTTCGGCCTGCAGATCGACGGCGTGATGGTCGAGTACCTCGCCGAGGTCAGCGGCCTGTCGATGGAGCAGGACGTCATCACCTACCAGCAGAACACGCCGGACGGGAAGAACCACGTCCGCAACCTGCCGGGCGTGAAGAAGAACGGCACCTGCACGGTCGTGCGCGGTATGACCCAGTCGTCGTCCTTCACCCAGTGGATCAACGAGTCGATCAACGGCCAGATGACCACGGCCCGCAAGAACGCCACCATCATCATGATGGACTTCCAGAACACCCCGGTGAAGCGCTACAACCTGCGCAACGCCTGGTGCAGCAAGATCGACACGAGCACGGTCAAGGCGGGCGAGGCGGCCGCGCTGACCGAGTCCGTGACCATCACGTTCGAAGAACTGGTCATCGAGTAATGAGGCGTTCGGCCGGCAGGGGAGCGGGCGGCGCGGCCGTGAGCCTCGGCGCGCCGCTCGCGCCCGAGGTGACGGCGGCGCCCCCGCAGCAGGAGGCGCCCCGCGAGGTGCTGCGCACGGAGTTCCCGTTCCAGCTTCCTCGCGGTTACGTCGACGAGCAGGGCACCGTCCACCGCGACGGTGTCATGCGGCTGTCGACGGCGCGGGACGAGCTGATCCCGCTGCGGGACGTGCGGGTGCAGGAGAACCCCGCGTTCCTGTCGGTGGTGCTGCTGGGCCGGGTCATCACCCGGCTCGGCACGCTCCCCCTCATCCACGACGGCATCGTGGAGAACATGTTCGCCTCCGACCTGGCGTTCCTTCAGGACTTCTACCGCCAGATCAACGCGGAGGGCCACACCCGGGCCGCGGTCAACTGCCCGCACTGCTCGGAGCCCTTCGAGGTGGAACTCGGCGGGAGCCGCCTGGGGGAATCGTGACGTACGCGACCGACCGGCTGCACGAGGAGATCGCGTACGTCGCCTACCACTTCCACTGGAGCCTGGAGGACATCCTGGACCTGGAGCACGCGGACCGCCGCCGCTTCACGACCGAGATCGCCTCTCTGGTGACCAGAGCGGAGGGCTGATCGGTGGGTCTGTGGGATCGGGTACGAGGACGGGGCCGCGGACCGGAGACCGGGGCGGGGGCCGAGGCCTCCGCCTCCGCTTCCGCCGAGGTCTCCGCCGGGGCGGCCGCCGAGGCGCCGCGTCCCGTGGTGGCGGCTGCCTGGACCGGGCTGCCGCCGATCCAGCGTGCGCTGGCCACGGGCGGACCGGTCGCGGACCACGGCTTCGCCGGACGGCTGCCTACCTGGCAGAACCCGTCCTTCATGGGCACGCGCTCGCACGCCGTGCTGGACGGCGCGTCGAGCGCGGGCCTGACCGGCGGCGGCATCACGGGCATGACGGGCGCGGGGGCCGTGTCCGGCCTCGAACGCCCGGCGGGTTCCCTCCCGTTGGCGGGTCCGGTGACCCCGGCGGGCCCGGCCGGCCTGTCCGGCCCGGCGTTTCCAGGGGCTCCGACGGGCGGTCAGGGCCCGAAGGTTCCCCTGGTCCAGCTGCGCGCGCTGCCCGTGGGAGGCCCGGCGGGGACGCCGGGCCCCACGGCACGGGGCGGCACGGCCGCGTCCGGCCCCACGGCGTCCGGCCCCACGGTGTCCAGGAGTTCGGCCGCGTCCGGCGGTCCTTCGGCGCCGGGGGCAACCGGGCCCGGGAGCCCGGCCGCACCGGCCGGTTCCGCCGCTCCCGGCGCCCCCGGGTCCGTGGGTCCGGCCGCGTCGGGTACCTCCGGGACCGGGGGTCCGGTTGCTTCCGGCCCCGCCGCGCCGGGTGTTCCGTCGGCTCCGGCCGGGACGGCGGGTCCGGGGACGGCGTCCACGGGTTCGCCGGTACCGCCCGTGCAGCGGGTCTCGCTGGGCGGGCGGCGCGGTGCGGGCGCGGCTCGGACGGCCGGTTCCGGTGGCGCCGGTGCGGTACGGGGCACGGGCGGCGCGCCGGTGTCCCCGCCGTCCGCCCCGGCCGGTTCGCAGGGGGCGGCGCCGTCCGCCGTCCAGCGGACGGCCACCTCCGCGACCGCCTCCCCGGCACCGGCTCCGGTTTCGCGACCGGCCGCGGTACCGCTGGCGTGGTCGCCCCAGCCCGCCCCCTCCGCACCGGCTCCGGCCACCGGCCCCCGGGTCGCGCCGGCGCCTCCGGTCGCGCCTCGCCGCAGCGCGCTGACGCATGCGCCGGCCAACACCCCGGCGACGGCCGTGCAACGCCGCACGCTCCCGTCGGCGCCCAGGACCCTGGCCGGCGAGAGCACGGCGACGCCGCCCTCCGGCGAGGGTGACCGAGCGGGGAGCGGGACCGCGGCGACCGGGGCCGTGACGTCGGCACCGGCGGACGTGAGCGGGGGCCGGTCCGGCACGGGTGGCGACGGCGGCCCCGCGTCCGGTGCGGCTCCGCGCGCGGTCCAGGGTGTGGACCCCGGCCGCGGCTCCGCTCCCGCGCCCGCCGTCGTACAGCGATCCGCGTCCGCGGACGGTCCGGCGGTCCGTCCGGGGACGCAGGCTCCGCCCGTGAAGGGTTCCGGCGGCGGTACGGCACCGGCGCCGAAGCCGTCCGCGGCCACCGGCCCTGCGACCCCTTCTTCCGCGCCCGTGCCCACGCCGCCCTCCGCTCCGGCCGGCGGCTCCTCCTTTGGGACTCCCGCTTCCGCTCCCGTCCAGCGGAAGACGGCGAGCGGCACCTCGGCCGCCCACACCCGGACCTCCCCCGCGGCGCCCGCCGCCCCTGTGCAGCGGCGGACCGCGGGCGGCGCTTCGGGCAACCGCACGGAGAGCTCCTCGGCGACGCCCACGGCGCCTCCCGCACCCTCCGCTGCGGGCGGCTCTCCCGAAGCTCCCGCCACCGGTCCCGCCCCTGCTTCCGGTCCCGCCCCCGTCCAGCGCCGGACCACGAGCGATGCTCCAGGCGGCAGCGGCAGCGGCAGCGGCAGCGGCACACCGGCCTCCCCGGCAACACCTACGGCGCCCTCCGCACCCTCCGCGCCCTCAGCGTCCTCAGCGCCTTCAGCTTCCGCCGCGTCTCCGAGCGTCGGCGGCTCCTCCGAGGCCCAGGCTTCCGCGCCGACGCCCGCGCCCACGTCCGCTCCCGTTCCTGTCCAGCCCGTCCAGCCTGTCCAGCCTGTCCAGCCTGTCCAGCCCGTCCAGCCCGTCCAGCCCGTCCAGCCCGTCCAGCGGCGGACCGTGAGCGGCTCCTCGGCCGCCCCGGTCTCTCCGGCCTCTCCGGTCTCTCCGGCCTCTCCGGCCGCTCCGGCTTCCCCGGCGACGCCGGTGCAGCGCAGGACGGCCGCCGGTCCCGCCGGTACCCCGCCCCCGGTCCGACCCGCCTCCTCCGCGAGCGGTGGCCCGGAGCCGCGGCCTCCCGTGCAGCGGAGGGCGACGGAGAGCCCGGCCGCCGTCGACACCGGCGTAACCGGTGTACGGGAGACGGCGTCCCCGGCGCCGGCACCGGCAACCGGGGCCGCGCCCACCGCCGTACCGGACGCGGCGAAGCCGCCGCGCGAGCCCGGCCAGGGCGCACCGGGCGCCACGTCGGCCCCGCGCCCGTCCGCCACCCCGCCCGTCCAGCGGGCCGCGAAGAGCACCCCTTCCGCCGCCCCCGTCGCGCCTGTTCAGCGCGCGGCCGAGGGCACGGCTCCCGCCGCTCCGGTCCGGCGTACGGCCGAGGGCACGACTCCCGCCGTTCCCACGGCGCCCGTCCAGCGTGCTGCCGAGGGCACGGCACCCGCCGCACCCGCCCCTCCGGTGGCTCCCGTCCAGCGGGCCGCGAAGAGCACCGCTTCCGCGGCCCCCGTCGCGCCTGTTCAGCGCGCGGCCGAGGGCACGACTCCCGCCGTTCCCACGGCGCCCGTCCAGCGTGCTGCCGAGGGAGCCGCACCCGCCGCCCCCGGGGCCCCCGCCGCTCCGGTCCAGCGCGCGGCGAGCGGCGCCGCCCCCGCCGCACCCCGCCCGGGGCTCGGCGCCCCCGTCGCCATGCCGCCGTCCGTGCAGCGGCGGGCGGCCGGGAAGCCGGTGTCCCCGGCCGGTTCCGCGGCGGACGTCCCGGCAGCGCGGCAGCGTGCGCAGGGGCAGGGACCGGCGTCGCCCACCGCGTCCGTGCAGCGGTCCGTTGCGCCCCCGTCCGGCCCGTCCGGCCCGTCCGGCCCGTCCGCCCCGTCCTCGCCCACGTCGACTCCCGCGTCCACGCCCGCCGCCAACACCCCACCCCGCCTCGGTCTCGGAGCACCCATGACCGTTCCGCCCGCGACAGGGGGCGGCCGTGCGCCGTCCGCCGTCTCCCCCTCCGTTCCGCCCGCTGCACCCCCCGTACTGCCGCCCGCCGCCGGGCAGTTCACCTCCGCCCCCCAGGCGGCCCCGCCCCTGCCGCCGTCCTTCCCGCTGCCCGCCGCGCCCCCGGTGCCGCAGGCGGCTCCGGTGTTCTCCGCGCTGCCCGTGCAGCGGGCCGTGAAGTCCGCGCCCGTGGCCCTGCGCCCCGCCACCACGGCCTACTCCGCGGCCACCCCGCTCCCCGTGGCCCCGCTGAACCTCCCCACCGTGCAGCGCGATGCGCTCTCCACGCCGCTGTCCCTCCCGACCGCCGCCGGTGGCACCAAGTCCCTGAAGAAGAGCGCCGATTCCGGCGGGACCCCGGTCCTCCCCCCGGCGCCCGTCACCAGGTCCGAGACACCGCCTCCGCCGCCGCCCCCGCCGCCACCGCCCACGTACGCCGCCGCCACCGCCCAGGACGCCCCGCCGCCGGGGTACCAGGCGATCGCGGACGGCGGGTTCGACCCGCGGGACCTCACCGAGTTCCAGGTCGACGCGCTCGTCCACCGGATCATCGACCGGGTGACCCGGCACGTGCGCACGGAACTGCGCCGCGACCGCGAACGCGTCGGAAAGCTCCGCGACTTCCGTCCCTGAACCCCGCCCACCCCCCTCCACAGAAAGGCCTCCGATGGCTCGCCAGGACCCGGGAACCACGATCTGGTTCAGCCTCTCGATCGACGGTGAGAGCCTCGGTTACTTCAACGGGTGCGAGGGGCTGTCGTCGCAGGTGGAGATCGAGCGGCGGCAGGAGGGCGGCAACAACGGCTTCGTGTGGCAGCTGCCCACCCGTGTCACCTTCTCCAACATCCGCCTGACGCGGCCGCTGACCCCGGACACCGGCAAGGTCGCGAAGTGGATCTCCTCCGTGCAGACCGGGATCAAGCGACCCACCGCGCAGATCACCGCCCTCCGCGCCGACGGCTCCGAGGTCGCCCGCTGGGGCCTCCTCGACGTGCTGCCCGTGAGCTGGCAGGGCCCCTCACTCGACCCGGCCAGCCCGTCCGTGGCCACCGAGGTCCTGGAGATCACCCACCACGGATTCACGGACTGAGAGAGACGAGAGCCCAGACAGATGGCCAGTAGCAGCCGGGGCGCCGGCAAGAGCCTCGTGCGCGCCACCCTGGAGATCCACCAGCCCCCGCCGAGCGGCAGCCGCACGCCCGGCGCTCTCATCAAGTCCTTCAGCTTCGACTTCAACCCGGCGCAGCTCAGCATCGGCCGCCGCGCCGACTGGAAGTCGTCCTACGCGCCCATCGAACGCGACGGCCCGCTCCCGGAGTTCCTCGGCGCGCACCCGCGGCACATGGGCGTGGAGATCTTCCTGGACTCGTCCGACGAGCCCACCTCCAACTCGGTCCTGAAGAAGGTCGAGTCGCTGATGACCTGCTGCGAGGTCACCAGCATGAGCATCGCGAACAAGCGGCCGTCGCCGCCGTGGGTGGTCTTCGAGTGGGGTTCCTTCTCGACGGCCCGGTTCACGGCGTACGTCGCCTCCGTCGACGCCTCCTACACCCTGTTCGGGACCAGCGGGGTGCCGATCCGGGCCACGTGCAGTCTGCAACTCCAGGAGATCCCGACCAAGACGCCGGGGCAGAACCCGACCTCGGGCGCCCTCACCGCGCAGCGCGTGCACCGGGTCGTCGCCGGGGACTCGCTCCAGGCGCTGGCCTGGCGCGAGTACGGCGACGCGTCGGCCTGGCGGACGATCGCCGACGCGAACGGGATCGACGACCCGAACCACCTGCCCACCGGTACGGAACTGGTGCTGCCCGCCGCCGAGGAGGTGCGGCACTCATGGTGAAGTACGCCTACTCGAACATCATCAAGGTCTCCGTCAACGGGAAGGAGCTGGACTCCAAGTCGGAGTTCGCCTCCGCCCTGGTCGAGGCCCATGTCGACCAGGGTGTCGGGGTGCCCGCCGCCTTCCAGCTGACCTTCCGCGACAAGGACCGCAAGCTGCTCGGCAAGCTGGGTGTCAAGTTCGGCAGCCCGGTGGTGCTCACCCCGATGTCCGACGGCGAGAACACCGCGGGGCCTCTGCTGACCGGCGAGGTCACCGCGATGGAGGCCGAGTACGACGGCACCGGCAGCTATGTGGTGGTCCGCGGCTACGACAACGGCTTCCGGCTGATGCGCCAGCGCCGGATCGTCGCGTACCGCAACCAGACCGCCTCCGACATCGCCCGCAAGCTGGCGGGTCAGGACGGGGTGCCGATCGGGCGGATCGACTCGACGAAGACCGTCTACGAGTTCATCAGCCAGAGCAACGTCACCGACTGGGAGTTCCTGGCCAGGCTCGCGGACGAGAACGAGATGGTGATGTCCGTCGACGCGAAGGGCAAGTTCCAGTTCGTCAACCCGAAGGACGCCTCCGGGGCGCCGCCGCCGAGCACGGACGGCGACAAGAGCCCCTTCGTCCTGGAGGCAGGCCACGACATCCTGCGGCTGCGCACCGCGGTCACCGCCGCCGACCAGGTCGCCAAGGTGGAGTCCCGCGGCTGGGACGTGACGACGAAGAAGACGCTCACCGCGACGTCGACGGTCGGCAGCGACAAGAAGGCGTACAGCATCGGGACCACCCCGAGCGAGGCGTACGGCAAGTTCCCGGCGGCCAAGCTGGTCGAGACCCGCACCCCCTACGACAAGCAGTCCGAGGTCAAGTTCGCGGCCGACGCCCTCTCCACCGACGTGTCGTCCGGGTTCGCCGAGGTCGAGGTCGTCGTGCGCGGCAACCCGCAGCTGCGGCCGGGCGTCCCGGTGGCGCTCTCGGACGTCGGCGACCCCTTCGAGGGCAAGTACACGGTCACCTCGGTCCGGCACGTCTTCGCCGACGCCAAGCACTACGAGACCTGGGTGACGGTCAGCGGCCGGCAGTGGCGCTCGCTGTACGGGGTGGCCTCGGGCGGCAGCGGGGAGGCCGGCGCCGACCGGCAGCTGAGCGTGTCCCAGGCGCTGGTCACCGACGTGCAGGACCCGCTCCAGCAGGGCCGGGTGAAGCTCAAGTTCCCGTGGCTGGACGACACCTACGTCAGCGACTGGACGCGGACCGTGCAGATGGGCGGTGTCCGCGGCGGCGGGGTCTTCCCGATGGACGTCGGGGACGAGGTGCTGGTCGCCTTCGACCGGGGCGCCCTGGACCACGCGTACGTCATCGGCGGCCTCTACAACGGCAAGGACAAGCCGACCAGGGTCAAGGACGTGCCGCTGCACGACGGCATGCGCGGCCGGGCCACCCGGCACACGATCTCCGACCGCGTCGGCAACCGCATGGACCTGCTCGACATGCGGACCGGCAAACAGGGCGTCCGGCTGGCCAGCGGCGACGACAAGCTCACCGTCTTCCTGGACCGGCAGAAGACCGAGGTCACCGTGGACAGCAAGGGCACCGTCTCCATCAAGGGCACCAGGTCGGTGTCGGTCGAGGCCGGCGCCAACCTGTCCCTGAAGGCGGGGGGCGCGCTCAGTCTCCGGAGCGGGGGACCGCTGTCCATCCAGAGCGCGGAACTCGTCGACATCAAGTCCCCCGCGGGCGTCGTCTCGGTGAACGCGGCCGCGCTGAACATGATGGCGACCGGCGCCGCGTCGCTGCGGGCCAACGGCCCGCTGGCGCTGGGCTCCCTGGCCACCGTGGCGATCACGGCGCCCCAGGTGCCGGTGCTCGGCAACCTGACCATGGCCGGCCTGACCGTGATGGTGATACCGGCGTGAGCGGGCACGAGGTCTTCCCCGAGAGGCGGGTGCGGGTCTGATGGCAGAACAATTCGTGGGATCCGGCTGGTCGTTCCCGCTGCGGATCGGCCCCACCGGCGGCATCGCCCTGGTCAGCGGGGAGAAGGAGGTGGAGGAGGCGATCCGTCTCGTCCTGTCCACCGCCCCCGGCGAACGGCCGATGCGGCCCGAGTTCGGCTGCGCCATCCACGACCTGGTCTTCGCCCCGGTCAACGAGCAGACCGCCGGCCGCATCCAGCACGAGGTGCACGTCAGCCTCGACCGCTGGGAGCCGCGCATCGAGGTCGAGGACGTCGAGGTCACCACCGGCGCCGACCCCAGCGTGCTGATGATCGACGTGCGTTACTCGATCCGCGGCACCAACAACCCGCGCAGCCTGGTCTTCCCGTTCTACGTCATCCCCTCCCACGACGAGCCGGACCTGCCCTCCTCCCCGGACTTCCCGGACTCCTCGGAAAGCGACCGCTGATCCCCGATGGCCCTGCCCTCCCCGAACCTCGACGACCGACGCTTCCAGCAGTTCGTCGACGACGCCAAGCGTTACATCCAGCAGCGCGCCCCGGAGTGGACCGACCACAACGTCTCCGACCCCGGCATCACGCTCGTGGAGACGGTCGCGCACATGGCCGACCAGATCGTGTACCGGCTCAACCGGGTCCCGGAGAAGAACCACCTGGCCTTCCTGGACCTGGTCGGCATCACGCTGTTCCCGCCGTCGGCGGCCCGCACGGAGGTGACCCTCTGGCTGTCGGCGGCCCAGGAGGAACCGGTGCCGGTGCCCGTCGGCACGGAGGTGGCGACCCGCCGCACCGAGACGCAGGAGGCGGTGGTCTTCGCGACCGAGCGCGAACTGACCATCGTGCCGAGCGAGTTGCGGCACCTGCTCCGGCAGCAGGAGGGCTCGGCCGTCGTCGACCTCACCCACGAGCTCGCCGAGGGCAAGGACCTGCTCTGCTTCACCGAGTCCCCGAACCCGGGCGACTGCATGCTGCTGGGCCTGTCCGCGGCCGTCCCGCACTGCGCGGTCGCCCTCGACCTGGACAGCCGGGTCGACGGTGTCGGCGTGGACCCGCGGCAGCCGCCGCTGGTGTGGGAGGCGTGGACGGAGGACGGCTGGAAGGAGTGCGAGGTCGACCGGGACGGCACCGGTGGCCTCAACCGCCCCGGCGAGGTCGTGCTGCACGTGCCCGGCGGCCATGTGCTGTCGCGCAACGGCGGCCTGGAGGCGAGCTGGCTGCGCTGCCGGGTCGTCGAGCCGCACAACGACCAGCCCTTCTACACCACCTCGCCGACCATCCGGTTCGTCGAGGCCTGCACGGTCGGCGGCACCACGGCGACGGTGCACGCGGAGACCGTCGAGGACGAGGCGCTCGGCGAGTCCACCGGCCTGCCCGGCCAGCGGCTGCGGCTGGCGCACTACCCGGTCGTCGGCGACACCCCGCCGCTGCTGCTCCAGACCGCCGAGCACGACGGCGAGGCCGGCTGGCTGGACTGGCAGGTCGTCCCGCACTTCGGGGCCTCCGGACCGGCCGACCGGCACATCACCCTCGACGCGACCACCGGCGAGATCGCCTTCGGCCCCGCGGTGCGCGAACCGGACGGCTCGCTGCGCCAGTACGGCGCGGTGGCCCCGAAGGGCGCGGTCATCCGCGCCCGCCGCTACCGCACCGGCGGCGGCCGCGAGGGCAACGTGGCGCGCGGCGCCGTACAGATCCTGCGCTCCTCCATCCCGTACGTCGCGGAGGTCGTCAACCGCGAGGCCGCGCGCGGCGGAGTGGACGGCGAGACGGTCGCCGAGGCCAAGGTCCGCGCCCCGATCACGCTGCGCGCCCAGGAGCGGGCCGTGACCCTGCGCGACTACGAGGAACTCGCCCGCCGCGCGGCCCCGGAGACCGCCCGCATCACCTGCCTGGAGGGCGAGGAGGGCGAGCACGGGGCGTACGCGGTAAGGGTGCTGGTGGTGCCCCAGGCCGTCGCCGACCCCGGCGGCCGGCTCCGCTTCGAGCAGCTGGTGCCCGGTGACGCCCTGCTGGACCGGATCACCCGCTACCTGGACGAGCGCCGTCTGATCGGCACCCGGCTGGCCGTCGGACCGCCCTTCTACCAGGGCGTCACCGTCGTCGCCACCGTGCACGCCTTCCGCGGGGTGGACGTCGACCGGGTCCGCCGCCAGGCCCACGACGCCCTCTACCGCCACCTGGACCCGCTGACCGGCGGCGCGGACGGCAAAGGCTGGCCGTTCGGGCGCCCGGTGCAGTCCGGCGAGGTCTTCGCGGTGCTCCAGCGCGTGCCCGGCGTCGAGCTCGTCGACGAGGTGATCCTGCACCCCGCCGACCCCCTCACCGGCAAGCGCGGCGACCCGACGGACCGCATCGACCTGGAGGCCCCGTCGCTGGTCTTCTCCTACGACCACCGGGTCCGGGTGATCGGCGAATGAGACCCGCCCCTGTGACAGGAGACGTCCGTTGAGAGGCTCGATCGACGGGCTGGGCTCCTCCGTCCCCATCGCCCCGATGCTCCCGGCGGTCTTCGCCGACGACGATCTCGCGCTGCGTTTCGTCGCCGGCCTGGACGACGTGATCGCCCCGATCCCGAACGTCCTGGACTGCCTGCCCAGTTACTTCGACCCGGCCCTGGCCCCGCTGGACTTCGCGGAGTGGCTGGGCACCTGGGTCGGCGCGGAGACGGACGGCACGGAAGCGGAACCGCTGCTCCGGGCCGCCGTCGCGGCGGCGGCCTACCTGCACCGCATCCGGGGCACCCGCCTCGGCCTGTCGGAGACGGTCCGGCTGGCCTTCGGCGTGACACCGGAGATCACGGAGAGCGGCGGCGCCAGCTGGACCGCGCGTCCGCTCGGCGCCTTCCCCGGCACTCCGCGCCCGCACCTGCACGTCCACCTCGCGCTCCCCGCTCCCACCCCCGCCGACGAGGTCCGTCTGGAACACCTCGTGGCCGCCGCCCGCCCCGCTCACATGCCTTACACGGTCCAGGTGACCGCGTCCGCCGAAAGGACCCCCCAGCGATGACGACCAACCGGAACTGCACGGAGTGCGGCACGGTCGCCGAACCGGGCCAGTCCTTCTGCGAAGCCTGCGGAGGGGTCCTGAGCTGGGCCAGCAGAGCCAACACCGCGTCCGCCCCCGAGCCGACCCCGACGCCGACCCCGACGCCGACGCCGATGCCCGGCCCGGCCCCCACGCCGACCCCGACCCCGGCCCCGGTCCCCACGCCGACCCCGGCCCCGGCCCCGGTCCCCACGCCGACCCCGGCCCCGACCCCGCCGCCGGCCTGGGACGCCTTCGCGGGCCGGGACGGCAGCGTCGGCCTCCCCCGCACCCCGCTGGGCACGGCGGCGACGGCGCCCCGCCAGGAACACGAGGACGTGCAGGCGGCGGCCACGGCAGCGACCCTCCAGGGGCGCGGGGACCTGCGCGAACAGCCCCCGCTCGCCGGCACGGACCCGCTCAGCTCCGAAGCCCCCACCACTCCCACCAGGCAGGCCACCCCCACGTCCGCCCCCGACGACGCGCACGACCGGGCCCGCCGGCTGCTCGTCCCCGTGCAGGACTCGGAGCCCGCCCCCACCCCGCAGCCCTCGGTCGCCCCGGTCCTCCCCGGCCGCCCGACCCCGCAGCGCCCCCAGACCGTCCGCGCCCCCGGCGAGGACCTCGGCGCCCACGGCGGCATCCCCTGCCCCTGGTGCTCCACCCCCAACCGCACCGACCGCCACTTCTGCACCCGCTGCGCCATGCCCATGGCCGGCGACGGCCCCGACGCCCTCCCGGCCCACCGCCCCTGGTGGCGCCGTCTCTTCGACTGGCGCCGCAGGGAGACCCCCTGGGCCGGCGACCGCCCCCGTCTGCGCCGCACCTTCGACCGCGTCCTGACCTGGATCGGCGTCGCCCTGATCCTCACCGTGGTCACGGTCCTCGCGGTCAACACGCCGAAGGCGGTCAGCGCCACCCGCGACCACTTCGCCAAGCGCGCCCAGGTCTCCCCGGACAGCGTCAAGGCGTCCCGCTCGTACGCCGGCCACAAGCCGGACCTGGCCTTCGACAAGCTGAACAACACCTGGTGGGGCCCCGGTGTGACGCAGGGCGGCGAGGGCGAGTGGATCGAGGCCCGCTTCGACGAGCCGACCCGCCTGCTGAACGTGATCATCACCTCGGGCGAGTCGACCCACAACGAGCAGCTGAAGAAGTCGGCCCTGCCGCACCGGATCAAGGTGACGATCAAGACGGCCGACGGCAGGACGGAGAACCGCGAGCTGACCCTCGACCAGATGCTCGGCGGCCAGTCCCGCGGCTTCCGCGCGGCGAACGTCGAGTCCGTCCGCTTCACCATCGAGTCCTCGTACCAGGCCTCGGCCGACACCCAGGTGGCCATCGCCGAGATCGAGTTCTTCGGCCCGTCGACCGCCAGCTCCGACTGACCGGGCGCCGCCGGGGAAGCCCCTACCCGGGGCTTCCCATCAGCTCCCGGTAGACCGCCGTCGACCTGGGGTTGCCCCGGCAGCCCCACACGCCGTGCGGGCAGTAGTCCGTGATCGTCTGGTACAGCGGCCGGCTGCTCGCGAACCACTCCAGCATCCCGCGCAGGTACACCGGGTCGTCCCCGTTCTCGTACAGCCCCCACTCGGGGTAGGAGACCGGCTTGCCGTGCGCGCGGGCGAACGCGACCTGGGCCGCCAGCCCGTACGGCTCGGTGACCTGCTCCTCGAAGGAGGTCCCGCGCGGGGAGTCGTAGGCGTCCATGCCGATGACGTCCACGACCCGGTCCCCGGGGTAGCACTCGGTCCAGGGGATCGCGTCCCGCCCCCGGTTCGGCGCGAAGTCGAACCGGAACCGCTGTCCCCGCACCGCCCGCATCGCCGTCACGATCCGCGTCCAGTACGCCTTCCAGGCCGCCGGGTCCGGCCCGCAGCGGTGGGTGTACGTCACCCCGTTCATCTCCCAGCCGAGGACGACGACGGTGTCCGGGGCGCCGACCGCCACCAGCCGCCGGGCCAGCGCCCGGAAGTGGCCGTCGTACGCCCCGGCCGCCCCGAGCCGGAGCCGGCGCCGTACCTCGGCGTCGGGCAGGTGGTCCTCGGTCCCCGCCAGCATCGGCACGTTCAGGACGAGGAGCCGGTCCGGTCCGGCCCGCCGCCAGCGCGCCCACAGCCGTACGAAGTCCGGGGCGCCCTCGATGTTCCGCCACACGTCCCCGGGCAGGTAGGTGTGCCCGACCCGGGGTTCGCCGTGCCCGAGCCAGTCCCCGAGCGCGGCCACCCGCCGCACGCCCTGCGCGCCGTATCCGACGTACGCCCCGAAGGGTCCGGGCGCGGCCGGGCGCGGGGTCTCCGGGCGGGAGACGGGGAACAGCAGGAGGGCGACCAGCACGGTGACGAGGACGAGCCTCAGACAAGCCATGGGGTGCAGTCTTGCCGCTGCCGGGCGCCGGTGTGCCCGGTGTGCGTCACTTCGAACTTTGTGCGAGGGGCGGCCCGGGCGGTGCCGGTGCGGCGGGCCGGGTGAGCGCCGGACCGTCGGGGCCCTGGACCCGGACCCCGTGCCGTCGCAGCCACGGCAGCGGCGGTACCGCCGAGTCCGGGTGGGGGCCGGTGCGGACCTCGAAGTGGAGGTGCGGCCCGGAGGCGTTGCCCGTCGACCCGGCGGAGCCCAGCCGCTGGCCCGTCACGACGTGCCGGCCGGCGCGGACGTTGATGACGGACAGGTGCGCGTACTGGGTGTAGTAGCCGTCCGGGTGGCGCAGGACGACCTGGTTGCCGAAGCCGTCCCCGCAGGACGCGGTCACCACCACGCCGGGTCCGACCGCGTACACCGGAGTACCGGTGTCGACCGCGAAGTCCTGGCCGGTGTGCCGGTGCCGCCAGCGGGGCCCCCTGGCGGAGTAGCTCGCCGAGAGCCAGTAGCGGACGGTGGGCGCGGTCCAGGTGTCCGCGCCGCGCCGCTCGGAGGGCGGGGTGCTCGGGGTGCCGAAGGCGCACCGCTCGGGGCGGGGGTGGGCCACGGCTCGTCCGGGCACGGTGAGGAACGCGCCGGTCAGGAGCAGGACGAGGGCGGCGCCCAGGAGTCGTGGATCATCCGTTCGCATCTTCGGATCCTCGGACGATCCGCTCGCCGGAGGGCGGCCCCACACGCCCGTCGCCGCGACTTTCGCCCGTTCGGGTCCGGCGGCCGGTGCCGGGCCCGGCTGAACGGACGCCCACCGCCGGCCCGTACCTCCGGGCACAGCGTTCGTCCGCAGAACGGAGTCCCCCCGTGACCGCATCCGCAGCCATCGGTGTCACCGGCCTCGGAGTGATGGGCCGCAACCTGGCCCGGAACTTCGCCCGGCACGGCTACCCGGTCGCCGTCCACAACCGCACCCCCGCCCGCACCCGTGCGCTGATCGAGGAGTTCGGGCAGGAGGGCACGTTCGTCGGCGCCGGGACCGCGGCCGAGTTCGTCGCCGTCCTGGAACGCCCCCGCCGCATCATGATCATGGTGCAGGCGGGCGCGGCCACCGACGCCGTCATCGACGAGTTCGTGCCGCTCCTCGAACCCGGCGACATCGTCATCGACGGCGGCAACGCCCACTTCGCCGACACCCGCCGTCGTGAGGCCGCGCTGCGTGCGAAGGGGCTGCACTTCGTCGGCGTCGGCGTCTCCGGCGGCGAGGAGGGCGCGCTCGAAGGCCCGTCCGTCATGCCGGGCGGCTCCGCCGAGTCGTACGCCGTGCTCGGGCCGATGTTCGAGGACATCAGCGCGAAGGTGGACGGCGAGCCGTGCGCCACGCACGTCGGCGCCGACGGCGCCGGGCACTTCGTGAAGATGGTCCACAACGGCATCGAGTACGCCGACATGCAGCTCATCGCCGAGGCGTACGACCTGCTGCGCCAGGTCGGCGGGTACACGCCGGCCGAGATCGCGGACGTCTTCCGGCAGTGGAACGCCGGCCGGCTCGGCTCCTACCTCATCGAGATCACGGCGGAGGTGCTCTCGCACACCGACGCCGGCACCGGCGCGCCCTTCGTCGACGTCGTCGCCGACGCGGCCGGCCAGAAGGGCACCGGGCGCTGGACCGTGCAGACCGCGCTCGACCTCTCCTCGCCGGTCACCACGATCGCCCAGGCGACGTTCGCCCGCGCGGCCTCGGGACGCCGTGAACTGCGCGCCGCGTACGCCGGGCTGCCGGGCGGCACGACCCCGCCGCTCAGCGCGACCGAGGCCGACCGGTTCGCCTCCCGCGTCGAGCACGCCCTGTACGCGTCGAAGGTCATCGCCTACGACCAGGGCTGGACGATGATCCAGGACGCGGCCGCGGAGTACGGCTGGAAGATCGACCTCGGCGCGGTGGCCCGGATCTGGCGGGGCGGCTGCATCATCCGGGCCTCGTTCCTCGACCGCATCCGCGCGGCCTACCGGGCCGACCCCGGCCTCGTCAGCCTGCTGGCCCAGGACGAGTTCGCGCGCGAGATCGCCGACGCGCAGGTCCCCTGGCGGGAGACGGTCGCGTCGGCGGCCCGCCGCGGCATCCCGGTCCCGGCGTTCTCGGCGGCCCTCGCCCACTACGACACCCTCCGCGCGCCGCGCCTCCCGGCGGCCCTCCTCCAGGGCCAGCGCGACTACTTCGGCGCGCACGCCTACCGGCGGACGGACCGGGAAGGCACCTTCCACACCCAGTGGGCTGCGTCCGGCCGGCCGGAGGTGTCCTTCTAGGCGCGCGGGGACGGACCGGCACGGTGCTGTGGTGCTCAGCGGCCCGTGGCGCCGTCGTGGCCGGTCGCGCAGTTCCCTGCGCCCTCAGGACGGGTGCCGCGGTTCGGCCCTGTCAGGCGGCACCCGTGCAACCTCGGTCGGCCGGAGGTGTCCTTCTGGGGGCGCGGGGAACTGCGCGGCGAGCCACGGCGGACCGGCATGGTGCTGTGGTGCTCAGCGGCCCGTGGCGCCGTCGTGGCCGGTCGCGTAGTTCCCCGTGGTCTCAGGACGGGTGCCGCGGTTCGGCCCTGTCAGGCGGCACCCGTGCAACCTCGGTCGGCCGGAGGTGTCCTTCTGGGGGCGCGGGGAACTGCGCGGCGAGCCACGGCGGACCGGCATGGTGCTGTGGTGCTCAGCGGCCCGCGGTGCCGTCGTGGCCGGTCGTGCAGTTCCCCGCGGCCCTCACGGGGCTCGGACGGCTTCCGCCGGAGGCGTTCGCAGGGCACGGCGGGTCGGCAGCTCGATCGTGACGTACGACGTGACGATCACCGTCACCGCGGCCGCCGGCGCCAGCCACCCCGGCCCCGCCGGCCACGGCCGGCCCAGGAAGCCCTGGCCCAGCAGCGCCAGCGGCACCGCGGAGAGCACCGTGCCCGACACCAGCGCGGCGAGCGCGATCACCCCGGCCTCCCGGCGCATCATCGCGAGGACCTGCCGCGGCGTCGTACCGACCAGCCGCAGCGCGGCGATCTCCGTCCGGCGCTGGGCCGTCGCCGCGACCAGCCGGTTCGCGATGCTCAGCAGCAGATAGCCGAGCAGCACGACGACGACGGCCAGGTTCACCCACACCTCGGGCGGGGTGTCCGCGCCCGCCCGCGCGGCCGTGTCCGACAGCGCGAGCCCGGGGTGCGCGGCGGCGGCCGCCGTGAGCGTGCGGGCGGCCGTCGCCGTGCCGTCCGTGCGGACCAGCACGCTCTGGTCGAGGCCGGACGTGGTGTGCCCGGCGGCCAGGTCGTGGGAGAGGACGACCGGGCCGAAGCCGAGCCCCTTGTCGTAGACGGCCACGACCCGGGCCTCGACCGGTGCCCCGTCGCCGAGGAACAGCCGGACGCGGGCGCCGAGTCCGGCGTCGCGCGGTCCGGCCACCTCGCTGCTGACCGCGACCGTCGCACCCGTCAGCCCGGCCAGCCCGCCCTCCCGCACCCCGAGGTCGAGGACGTCCCGCGCGGCCGGGGTCAGCACCGTCGCCGAGGCCGACTCGGTCTCGGTGTCGCCGAACCGGCGGTACGGCCAGACCACGGTGGTGGTGCCGACGGGGGCCGCCGCCCGCACCCCGGGCAGCCGCCGCACCGCCGCCACCGTGTCCGCCGGCAGCCCGCCCAGGGCCGGCGCGCTCAGCCGGTACTGCGCGAGCGTCCCGGTGCCGGTGTCCCGCTCGGTCGCGGCCAGCGCCGTGGTCTGCGCGAGGGTGTACGTCAGCACGAACACGACGGCCATGGCGAGCGGGCTGACGACCCCGGTGACGCGCTGCGCGTACGCCCGTACGTTCGCCGTCGCCAGCCAGGTCGGCGCGGAGACACCGGGCCGCAGCCGCCGTACGGCCGCCTCGCCCGCCCGGCGGACCAGCTCCGGCCCGGCCAGGGCCAGGCCGGTCGCGGCGACGATGCCCGCGATGGAGGTGGCGGAGGCACCGATCGCGGTGCGCTGGAGCAGGGGGCCGAAGGCGAGCGCGCCGGAGGCGCAGATCAGCAGCAGACCGGTGACCGTACGGGACCTGGACGGGGTGCGGGGCTCGCTGCGGGACTCGGCGACCGCCTCGGTGGCCGGCAGGCGCGAGGTGCGCCAGGCCGCGCAGCGGGCCGCGAGGCGTACCACCGCGAGCAGCAGGACGGCCGTGGCCAGGGCGGGGAACGGGCCGAAGGCCAGGGGGAGTTGCGCGGGCAGGACGTCGTGGTGGACCAGGAGGGCGCGGAAGCGGTCGGCGAGGAGGTAGCCGAGGGCGGTGCCGGGGGCCAGGGCCGCCACCGCCACCGCCGTCGACTGCGCCGCGGCCAGCCGCCGGATCTGGCGGGGGGTCGCGCCGACGGCCCGCATCAGCGCGAGGTCCCGGCGCTGGCCCGCGATCGCCACGCCGAGCGCGCCCGCGGTCACGAACCCGGTGATCATCAGGACGATCCCGGCGAGCGAGCCGGACAGCAGGACCAGCAGGGAGCGGGCGGCACCGGTCCCGGGGGCCACGGCCGTGCCCCGGTCGGCGCCGGTGAGCACCTTGAGCCCGGTGCCGGAGACGGCCGCGCGGGCCGCCGAGGCGACCTGTGCCGTGCTCCCGGGCCGGGTGCGCAGGCCGACCAGGTCGACGGTGCCCCGCCCGGTGCGGCCGGCGAGGCGGGCCGCCCTGCCGTCCGTGAAGTAGACGCCCGCGTCCGGGGAACCGACCAGCGCCGAGACGCGGTACACCGTCGCCGTACGGCCGTTCGCGACGACGTGCACCTCGTCGCCGACGGCCAGTCCGGTCGAGGCGGGCACCGCCACCTCGGCCGGGCCCCCCGGGGCGTGACCCGTGACCCGCGGGGCGGCCAGCAGCCTGGTGGAGGACCAGCCGTGGCCCGCCGTCGCCGGGTCCTCGCCCGCGACCGGTACGAGCCGGCCGCCGGCGTCCGTCAGGGCGGCCGGGAAGCCGATGTCGCCGACCGCGGCCGTGACGCCGGGCAGCCGGGCCAGCCGGGCGGTGACGGCGGCCGGGACGGTGGCGCGCTCGGGCAGCGCGATCGGCAGGTCCCCGGAGACGTGGTACTCCTGGTCGGCCGCGACCACGACGTCCGCGCCGCCGAGGCGGCCGGGCGGCAGCTGGGAGCGGAGCCCGGACTCGGCCAGCACCCCGGTGGCGGTGATCAGGGCGGCGCCGCCCAGGACCGCGCAGGCCACGGCGACGAGCGAGGCGATCCGGTGGACGGCCATCCGCAGGGCGAAGCGCAGCACGGCGGTCACCCCTCTCCCAACGCGGCCAGCCGCGCGGCGAGTTGCGAGGCCACGGGCCGGTCGACGGCCTCGACCACCCGGCCGTCGGCCATCACCAGCGCGCGGTGCGCGCGGGCCGCGGCGGCCGGGTCGTGGGTGACCATCACGACCGTCTGGCCGAGGTCGTCCACGAGGGCGCGGAGCAGGTCGAGCACCTGGCGGGCGCTGCGCAGGTCGAGCGCGCCGGTCGGCTCGTCGGCGAACACGACGGCCGGCCGGGCCGCCAACGCCCTCACCAAGGCGGCCCGTTGCTGCTGGCCGCCGGACAACTCGGCCGGGCGGTGGTGCAGTCGGTCGGTCAGTCCGACGCGTTCGACGAGGGCGGCGATCCAGTCCCGGTCGGGGCGGCGGCCCGCCAGCCGCAGTGGGAGCGTGATGTTGTCCTCGACGGAGAGGGACGGGATCAGGTTGTAGGCCTGGAAGACGAACCCGACGCGCTCCCGGCGCAGTTCGGTGCGCTTCGTCTCGTTCAGCCCGGAGATCTCCCGGCCGTCGACGCGGACGCTGCCGGAGGTCGGCGAGTCCAGTCCCGCCGCGCAGTGCATCAGCGTGCTCTTGCCGGAGCCGGACGGTCCCATCACGGCGAGGAAGGTGCCGTGCTCCACGGTCAGCGACACGTCGTCCAGGGCCCGCACCCCGCCCGCGTACGTCTTGGCGACGTGTCCCAGCGCGATGGCCGGGGCGCGCCGCGCGGTGTCCGCCGCGGCCGTGCTCATCGGCGGCCTCGCAGCCGGCGTGCCACCAGGGTGCCCGAGCCGAGCAGGGTCACCGCACCGCACACCACGTTCAGCCAGGACGGGCCGCCGGTGTACGAGGCCGCCATGTCGGCGCCCGCGCTGAGGACCACCAGGGACCACAGCAGGGCGCGGGTGAGGTCCGTACCGCCGCCCGGTTCCGCGCCCGGCGGCGGGCTGGTGAGGCGGTAGGGATCGGTGCTGGCCACGGGAACCTCCGGCTCGGGGCTGACGTCCTGCCTTACGGACAGCGACGCTACGGACCACGACCCCCCTCGGCCGATCCCGCAGACCACCCGGTCCGAGGTACAGCAGGCTGTACTTTCCGCGCCCGGAGAGCCGACGCACCGCCTTCACGCCCTAGGGTCGTCGGCGTCGGAGTCCCGCGCGTCCAGGGCGCTCGGAGCCCGGAGCACCGGGCTGCGCGGGTCCCGGGCGCCGGGCGTCCCGGCCGTCGGGGGGTTCCCGGTGACACGGGAAGCAGCGAGCAGCGGAGCGGGAAGGAGTGCCGGTGGCCGGGGCGAAGGGGCGGGACGAGGGGGGCGGGGCGGTGGCCGCGCGGACCCTGCGGGCCGCGGGCGGAGCGCTGGCCGAGCTGGCCGGCGGGGCCGGTACGGCCGTCCAGGCGTTCGCCCTGCTGCTCCTGCTCGCGGTGACGGCGGTGACCGCGCCGCTCGGCGCCGGCCTGCTCCTGGCGCCCTTCGTGCTGCGCGCGCTGCACGCCCTGGCCGGGCGGGAACGCGAGCGGCTCGGCCGGCGCGGGCCCGAGGTCGTCGCCCCGGACCCGCCGCCCGCCCGGCCGCGGGCCGCCCTCGACGACCCCACCACCCGGCGCGAACTGCGCTGGCTGCTGCGCCACGCCTCCCTCGGCCTGCTCCTCGGGCTGGCCGCGCTGTGGCTGCCGCTGTCCGCCGTACGGGACACCGCGTTCCCGCTGTACTGGCGGTTCGCCCCCGCGGACCTGACCGCCACCTCCTTCGGCTACGGCGTGGCGCACTCCTGGGCGGACGCCTTCGCGGTGTCGATGTCCGGCGTCGGCGCCCTCGCCGTCATCCTGGGGCTGACCCCGGCCATGGCCCGGCTCCAGGCGGATCCCGGACGGCGTCTGCTGGCCGCCGGACCCGACCAGGACCTGTCCCTGCGGGTCGCCGAACTGACCGCCACCCGCGCCGCCGCCCTGGACGCCCACGCCACCGAACTGCGCCGCATCGAGCGGGCGTTGCACGACGGCACCCAGAACCGGCTGGTCTCGGTCACCGTGCTGCTCGGCGCCGCCCGCCGCCAGGTGGCCCGCGACCCGTCCCGCGCCGACGAGATCCTGGAGCGCGCCCAGTCCGCCGCCGAGCAGGCGCTGGCCGAACTGCGCACGGTCTCCCGCGGCATCCTGCCGCCGGTGCTGGACGACCGGGGGCTCGCGGGGGCCCTGTCGGGGCTGGCCGCCGACTCCCCGGTGCCGTGCCGGATCGACGTCGACGCGCCCGAGCGGTGCGCCGCCTCCGTCGAGGCCACCGCCTACTTCGTGGCCGCCGAGGCCCTGACCAACGTCGCCAGGCACAGCGGCGCGCGACGGGCGACGGTCGCCGTCCGGGCCCGCGGCGGCCTGCTGGCCCTGACCGTCACGGACGACGGCCGGGGCGGGGCCGACCCGGCCGGGGGGTCCGGGCTGACCGGCATCCGGCGCCGGGTCGCGGCCCACGACGGCACCCTCCGCCTGACCAGTCCGGCGGGCGGCCCGACAACCCTGGAAGTGGAACTGCCCTGTGGAATGTGACCCGCCGCTGCGGATCGTGATGGCCGAGGACGACCCCCTGCTCCGCGAGGGCCTCGCCCTGCTGCTGCGCGCCGAGGGACTGGACGTGGCCGCCACCGCGGGCACGGCCGAGGGGGCGCTGGAGGCCATCGACGCGCACCGCCCGGACATCGCCGTCCTCGACGTCCGCATGCCGCCCACCCACACCGACGAAGGTATCCGCGCCGCCGTCGAGGCCCGGCGCCGCCACCCCGGGCTCGCCGTCCTCGTGCTGTCGGCCTACGTCGAGCAGAGCTTCGCCACCCAGCTGCTGACCGGCGGGGTCGGCGGACTCGGCTACCTGCTCAAGGAACGGGTGGGCCGGGTCGAGGAGTTCCTCGACGCCCTGCACCGGGTGGCGGGCGGCGGCACGGCGATCGACCCCGAGGTGGTCGCCCAGCTCTTCACCCGCACCCGGCAGGACACCCGCCTGGAACGCCTCAGCCCCCGTGAGCGCGACGTGCTGGCGCTGATGGCGGAGGGGCTCGGCAACTCGGCGATCGCGGAACGCCTCGTCGTCACCGACGGCGCCGTCCACAAGCACATCCGCAGCATCTTCGCCAAGCTCGACCTGTCGCCCGCCGACCGGGTGGACCGCCGGGTGGCGGCGGTCCTGCACTACCTGGAGGGCGCCCGGGTCAGGTCCCGCTGACCCGGGGTCAGACGCGGACGCCGAACATGAACGGTCCGCCGATGGTGCTCATCGACTCGTAGCGGACGACGGTGCCGGTGCGCGGGGCGTGCAGAACCTGCCCGTTGCCCGCGTACAGGCCCACGTGGTGCAGGTCGTTGAAGAAGAAGACCAGGTCGCCGACCTGGAGGTCCGAGGTCGAGTAGATCTTGGTGCCGATCGTCGACTGGGACTCGGAGGTGCGCGGGATGGAGACGCCGGCCTGCGCGTAGGCCCAGGAGGTCAGGCCCGAGCAGTCGAAGGAGGACGGGCCGGTGGCGCCGTAGACGTACGGCGTGCCGATCTTCGTCTTGGCGGCGGCGAACGCGGCGGCGGCCCTGCCGGTGGCGGAGGTGTCGCTGCCGAGGTCCACGCGGGCGCTGGAGGAGCGGCTGGCGCGTTCCTGCTCGGCGGCGAGGGCGGCCTTCTCGGCGGCGGTGAGGCTGTTGAGCAGCTTCTGCGCCTCGGCGAGCTTGCCCTGGACCTCCTTCTTCTTCTTGGCCAGTTCGGTGCGGGTGGTGGCGAGGTCCTCCAGCTTGTCGGTGGCCTCCTGCCGCTCCTGGGCCAGTTCGCGCTGCTTGGCCTGGATCTTCTTCAGCGTCTCGACCTGCTGGCTGCTCAACTGGTCGAGCGTGGAGGCCTTGTCGAGGTAGCTGTCCGGGTCGGAGGAGAGGAACAGCTGGAGGGAGGGGTCCAGGCCGCCGCTGCGGTACTGGGCGGTGGCCATGCTGCCGATGCTGTCCCGCAGGTCGTTCAGCTCGTCCTGGCCGCGTGCGACCGAGTCCTGGAGCGCGGATATCTGCTTCTGCAGCTTCTCCTGCCGCTCCTTGGCGCCGTTGAGCTTCTCGGTGGCCTGCTCGGCCTCCTCGTAGAGCTTGTCGACCCGGGACTTGACCTCGTCCTTCTTCGGCTTGGCCGCGGGCGCGGCCTCGGCCGCTTGCGAGGAGAGGACCACGGCGGCTGCCGCCGCGGTGGTGAGCACAGTGACGCGAGCGCGGCTCGGCTGCTTGGGACGACGGTGGGACGCCACGGAGGTGGGCTCCTTCCGAACGAAAGAGTCGAGCAAGGGGTCAACTAGAGGTACGAGTATCAGACATTAATGACTCTCTTATGATCAGTTCAAATCTCAGCATGAAAAAGATCCGGCCACGCCCGTGCAACCAGGGGTCGTTGGCGCTCACCGCGGCGGCCCCTGGTTGCGGCGGTGGGGGGCTACGGGTTGACGACCGTGCCGCCGAAGGTGACGTTCAGCTTGCCGCTCGACGCGAAGGACCAGCCGAGGCTGCCCGAGTAGGAGGAGCACCGGGAGCCGTTGGTACCCGTCCAGAACTGGTTGGTGCTGTCGGCGTCGCCGACGGTCTTGTCGTTCGACCCGTCGACGCTGAACCGGCAGGACGTGTTGGTCCGGAACACCGACGTGCCCTTGTCGAAGCTGAAGTTGCGCTCGGCGTTGTCGATGCCCACGTTGTTCGAGATCGTCATCGTGCCCGGGTTGCTGTTGTACGTGAACCCGTGGTGCCCGTTGCCGTAGGCGATGTCGTGCTGGACGACGTGGTTGACGGCGATGTCGTCGCCGCCGAGCTTGTAGCCGTTGCGGTCGCCGTCCCCGCTCTGGCTGCCGTCGCTCAGCGTGCCGTTGCCGTACGAGAGCGAGTACTCGATGGTGACCGGACCGATGGCGCCCGTGTCGGTCTTGGTGTACAGGTCCCAGCCGTCGTCGATGTTGTTGTGCGAGACGTCGTACCGGAACACGTTCCCGGTGCCGGTGGTCAGCTTCGCCGCGAAGCCGTCCGCGTCCTCGCCGTCGCTGTCGGCGTTGTCGTGCGACTCGGAGCTGACGACCAGGTTGTTGGCGGGCCAGGCGCTGCTGGCGGTGCTGGAGGAGATCCGGCCGAGCTGGAGGCCGGTGTCGCGGTTGTACGCGGTCACGGCGCGCTCGATCACGTTGTTGCTGCCGCCGACGTAGATGCCGTTGTCACCGGCGTACTCGACCGTGAGGCCGTACAGGTGCCAGTAGTTGGCGAAGAGCTGGATGCCCCGGTTGGAGGAGCTCTCGCTCTGTGCCGAGAAGTTGAGCACGGGGGTCTCGCCCGGGTAGGCGGACAGGGTGGTGAGCGCGCTCGACGTGCCGTCGGAGCCGGCCGGGATGGTCACGGTGGACGAGTAGCTGTACGTCCCGCCGCGCAGGTAGATCGTGCCGCCGGAGGCGATGCGGCTGATCGCCGAGGTGAGCGTGGTCGGTGCCGACTGGGTGCCGGCCGCGCTGTCGGTGCCGCTCGGCGACACGTACAGCACGGTGGACGCGGCCTGTGCGGGGGTGCCGGACAGCGCGACGAGCGTGCCGGCGATCAGACCTATGGACGCGATGACTGGCCTCACATGCATCGTTCGTCTCCGTTCGTCTCCAGGGGGCAGGTGCACACGGATGCGGAAAGCGCTTTCCTGAGTGAAGCTAGGGATGGTGTCGTGGGCGCGTCAATAGTCATGTATATAAAAAGAGTTCATGAGTGTGATCAACTGTGACTGTGCCTTCCGTTTGGACCGGATCACTCCGGCCCTTATTTCGATGGCGATCGGAATAAGGGTCCCGGCCCGCCGGGTTGCCCCTGTCATGACCGACATCACCGGCGGGACGGCAGGCAGGACGGCAGACGGGAACCCGGGAGAGGTCGTCGGCGGGAACCCGGGCGGGACCACCGCTAGGACGCCGGGCGGGACCACCGGCAGTACCCCGGGCGGGACCACCGGCGGGATCGATCTCGATCTGGGCGCCTTCGGTGTGTGGCGGCACGACAGGACCGAGCCCGGCCTGGCCGTCGGACTGGAACGCCTCGGCTACGGCACCCTCTGGCTGGGCAACGTGACCGACCCCGAACTGACCGAGGCCGAGCGGCTGCTGGACGCCACGGAGAGCCTCGTCGTCGCCACCGGCATCGTGAACATCTGGTCCAACCCGGCCGAGCGGATCGTCCGCTCCTACCGGCGCATCGCCGAACGCCACCCCGGCCGCTTCCTGCTGGGCATCGGCGCCGGTCACCCGGAGGCGACCCGGGAGTTCGTCCGGCCGTACCAGGCGCTCGACGACTACCTCGACGTCCTCGACCGGGGCGGCGTCCCGGTCGGGCGCCGCGCGCTGGCGGCCCTCGGCCCACGGGTGCTGCGCCTGGCCCGGGACCGCACGGCGGCCGCGCACCCCTACCTCGTCACCCCGGAGCACACCCGCGGCGCCCGCGAGATCCTGGGCGCCGGAACGCTGCTCGCCCCCGAGCAGAAGGTGGTCCTGGAGACGGACCGGACCCGGGCCCGCGCGATCGGCGCCCCGACGCTCGGCCGCTACCTGGGCCTGCGCAACTACGTCGGCAACCTCCGGCGCCTGGGCTTCGACGACGCCGACCTCGCGGACGGCGGCAGCGACCGCCTCTTCGACGCGCTGATCGTGCACGGCGGGGCGGCCGAGGTGGCGAAGGGGCTGCGGGCGCATCTGGAGGCGGGGGCCGACCATGTGACGCTGCAACTGCTGACCGCGGACGACGCCGGTGCCGGTGCCGGTGCCGACGCCGGTGCCGGTGCCGACGCCGGCGCGGGGACCGATCCGCTGCCGGGGTACCGGGCGGTGGCGGAGGCGCTGGGCCTGACGGCCGGTTAGCGCCTCAGGGGGCGGACGCTTCCCGGGGTTCAGCGGACGTCTCCGCGACGGACGTCTCCGCGACGGACGTCTCCGTGGTGGACGTCTCCGCGGCGGACGTCTCCGCGGCGGACGCGGTCACCAGGGCCGGGAGCAGTCCCGGGAAGCGCTGCTCCATCTCGTCGACGCGGAGCGTGTTCATCTTGGTGGTGCCCTGGTAGTACTGCCGGATCAGTCCGGCCTCCCGCAGCACGTTGAAGTGGTGGGTCAGCGTGGAGCGGGACACGGGCACGTCGAAGTGGCCGCAGCTGATGTCCCGCCCGGCACCGGCCAGCTGCGAGACGACCGTACGGCGCACCGGGTCGGCCAGCGCCTCCAGCACCTGTTGCAGGGTGACGTCCACGAGGGCGGGGTGTTCCACCGTCCGCGGAGTGCTGCGAGGGCGGGCCACGGTGACTCCTGGGTGCGTCGGAACGTCGGTGGTTCGGGTGCCGTCCTCCGTCATGGCGCGCGGCGGATCGGCCCATGCTACGGCGCGGACCGGACCGGCGACGGACCGTGCATCGCGCGACGGGGCCGGTCAGAGACGGGTGGGCAGCCCGTCGAGCAGTCCGTCGAGCGGTGCGGGGACGCGGTCGGGGTCCAGCGCCTCGACCAGCACCCGGCCGTAGTGGATCTTCCGTCCGGCGGTCGTGCCGAAGAACCGCCGCAGTTGCTGCTGGGCGGTGCGGCCGCGCTGGGCGGGCTGGTTGAGGAAGGTGTGCAGCGGGCGTTCGTCGCCCTCGGCCCGGACCAGCTCCATGACCCGGGCCGGGCCGAGCGCGCGGACCAGCTCGTCCTCCAGGTCGGCGGCGCAGACGAAGAACTCCTCCTGCGCGGCGCCGGCCCGCTCCAGGCCGCGGGCGTAGTAGCCGCGCTCGCGCTCGTCGCACAGCCCGGTCAGGCGCAGGCCCAGTCCGGGCGGTCCGAGGAGCCGGGCGTACCGGGCGGCGTTCATCGCACCGCCCATCGACAGCACGCAGATCCCCTCGGCCGCCAGGTCCCGCCCGCGTCGAGCGGCCAGCGCGGCGACGGCGGCGACATCACTGGGCCCTTCGAGCAGCACGGCACCCCGCACGCCCAGCCGTACGGCCAGCTCCCGCGCACGCTCCCCGTCTTCACCGAGCCCACCGCGTCCAGTGCGTCCACCGCGCCCAGCGCGCCCACCGCGCCCAGCGCGCCCACCGCGCCCAGCGCGCCCACCGCGCCCAGCGCGTCCACCATGGCCGTCGTCGTCGCCGTGGTCACCACCGGCCGCCCAGCGGCCGACCGCCGCCCCGAACGCCCCCATGTCCGCCATGGGACGAGTCTCCGCCCGCGGCCGGGGCCGACGCCATGGAATATCGGCGGCCGTCCGCCGCCTGTGGACGGCCGCCGAGCCCTTCGACTTCCACGGCACCCACCACCACCTCACCGGAGCGTTCGCCAACCCCCAGGCCCGTCCAGCGTCCGCACCCGCCGATCCTCATCGGCGGCCGGTCCGCGGCCACCCTGCGCGTCGTCGCCGAACACGCCGACCTGTGGAACATCCCGGGCGGCGACATCGAGGACTGCGTCCGCCGCGGCGCCCTCCTCGACCGCTACTGCACGGAGATCGGCCGCGACCCGGCCGAGATCACCCGCTCCGTCCACCTCCCGGTCTCCTACGACCGCCCCGAGACCACCCGGGACGCGATCGCCGAGGCCCTCGCCGCCGGCTTCGGCCACATCGTCCTCGGCCTGCCCGCCCCCTTCCCCGACGGCGTCGCCCGCTGGGTCGCCGACGAACTCATCGGCAAGCCGGACCGGGACGGGGCCCGTACGGCATGGTCACCGACTGTCCGGAGGGCGTAGCCGCGGTGTTCTCCCGCTCGTCGTCCATGCCGTCTGTGGTGCGGTGACCGGGGCCGCCGCCGTCCGGCGAACGGGTGTGCGTGGCGGTGGGACGGGCATGGTCCTACGCGGTGAGCGAGACGGAGGAGGCAGCGGCATGAGCGTGCTGGCGGTGGCGCACCGGGGTGACTCGTGGGGCGCGATGGAGAACACGCTGGAGGCGGTCCGGCTGGCCGAGAAGGCCGGAGTGGACGCGATCGAGGTGGACCTGCGGCGGACGGCCGACGGCGTGGTGGTCCTGCACCAAGGCGACGACCTGCGCCGGCTGTGGGGCAGCGCCGAGCGGATCGCCGACCTGACCCTGGCCCAACTGCGTTCGCACACCGCCGAGATACCCACGCTCGCCGAGGCGCTGGAGGCGACGGACCTTCCGCTGGTGCTGGACACCGGTGACCCCGAGGTGGCGCTCGCGGCGCACGCGGAACTGGCGGGCAGGCCGGCCATGTTCTGCGGCGCGGCCCGCGCGATGGCGGCGGTCCGGGCCGTGGACGAGGACGTCACCCTGTTCCTGAGCTGGTACGGCACCGAGCCGCCGGCCGGGCACGTGCTGGCCGCGGTGCGCCCGCAGTACTTCAACCCCGAGCACCTCTTCCTGTCCGAGGCGGGCGTGGCGGCCTGGCACGAGCGGGGGATCCTGGTCAGCTGCTGGACGGTGGACGGCGCCGACCGCCGTGCGCAGCTGCTCTCCTGGGGTGTGGACGCGCTCATCAGCAACGACGTCGAGGGGCTGGTACGCACCTGCGCCGGAGCCTGACCCGACGCCGTCCCCGCGGCGGGTTCACCCACCCCCCCCGGCGGAGGTGGGGTAAACCCCCCGACAGGAAGGGGAGTCAGCCTGCTGGGGCGGGTGTGGCCGCCGAACCTAGTCTCTGACGCATCGCCAGAAAGGACGCCCCGCCCGGTGTGCGGTGCGGCCTCCGGCTTCCGATGCCGTTCCCCCGATCGTCTGGAGACCCCCGTGTTCCGCACCCTCAGGTCCGCCGCCACCGCCGCCGTCGCGACCACCGCGCTCTGTGCCGTGACGGGGGCCGCACTGCTCGGCTTCCCGCAGGCGGCGTCGGCCGCGGCGGCCCCCGTCGCGAAGCGGAGCGACGGCCTGTTCACCGGTACCGGGAGGATCGAGGTCGGCGACCGTTCGGTGAACGTGTCCTGCACGGGAGCGCTCGCGCCCCGCCGGCCGGTCGTCGTGCTGATGGCGGGGCTCGGCGACGGCCTGGACAACCTGAGCGGCATACAGAAGACGCTGAGCGCGAAGGGCCGGGTCTGCTCCTACGACCGGCTCGGCGAGGGCGGCAGCGACGCGCCGGCCGGTCCGCAGACCATCGACAGCACCGGCGAGGTACTGACCTCGGTGCTCGACCGGGTGGCCGGCCGGCGGCCCGTCGTGCTGGTCGGCCACTCCCTCGGCGGACTCATCGCCGCCCGCTACGCCCCCGACCACCGGGACCGGGTCAAGGGACTGGTCCTCCTCGACGCGACCCCGTCGACCATGGCCGCCGACCTCACCCGCATCGTCCCCCCGGACGCGACCGGCCCCGGCGCCGACGCCCGCGACGGGTACCTCGCGGCCGCCCAGGGCCAGAACCCGGAGATGCTCTCCTTCTCCGACGGGAAGGTCCGCCCGGCCGGTGACATCCCGGTGCGGGTCATCCGCCACGGGGTGCCGTACCTGGCCCAGTCGATCCCCACCTACGGCCCCGCCCTGGAGCGCGCCTGGGCCGACGGCGAACGCGCCTGGCTCGCCCTCTCCCCCCACAGCGACCTGACCGTCGCCACCGGCAGCGACCACTACATCTACCTCTCCCGCCCCGACCTGGTCACCGAGGCCGTCAACCACGTCACCGCCCCCACCCCCGCCCACCACGCCTGACCCCCCACCTCCACCCCCACACCGCACCCCACGACGACGAGACCGGAACGGACCGGGGAACTCCGCCGCACCCTCCGTTGCCTCCGCGGGGGGCGGTGAGTCACGCGGGGAGGGGCTGTTCCGCCCAGATCGTCTTGCCGTTGGGGGTCTGCCGGGTGCCCCAGCGTTCGGAGACCTGGGCGACCAGCAGCAGGCCCCGGCCGCCCTCGTCGTAGACCCGGGCCCGGCGCAGGTGGGGAGCGGTGCTGCTGCCGTCGGAGACCTCGCAGATCAGGGCCGCGTCGCGGATCAGACGCAGGGTGATCGGGCTGTCGCCGTAACGGACCGCGTTGGTGACCAGTTCGCTGACGATCAGCTCCGTGGCGAAGACCTCGTCGGCCAGTCCCCAGGCCTCCAGTTGCAGACCGGCCATCTTGCGGGCCCCGGCGACGGCCGCCGGGTGCCGGGGCAGCTGCCAGGTGCGGACCCGCGCGGTGTCCAGGGCACAGGTACGGGCGAGGAGGAGGACGATGTCGTCCGCCGGACGGTCGGTGAGGACTGTGCGCAGGACCCGGTCGCAGGTCTCCTCCAGCGCGCCGGCCGGGCCGGTGAGCGCCTCGCGCAGCAGTCCGAGGCCCACCTCGATGTCGTGGTCGGCGGTCTCCACCAGACCGTCGGTGTAGAGGGCGAGCACACTGCCCTCGGCCAGTTCCACCTCGGTGGACTCGAAGGGCAGGCCGCCGAGGCCGAGCGGCGGGCCGGCCGGCAGGTCCAGGAGGTGGACGGCGCCGGCGGGGCTGACCAGCGCGGGCGGCGGATGGCCGGCGCGGGCCATGGTGCAGCGGCGGGTCACCGGATCGTAGACGGCGTAGAGACAGGTCGCCCCGACCTCGCCGGACGGCTCCTCCACCGGGCCGCGCGCCTGGGCGCCCTGCTCCCGGTCGAGCCGGACGACCAGGTCGTCGAGGTGGGTGAGCAGTTCGTCGGGGGCGAGGTCGACGTCGGCGAGGGTGCGCACCGCGGTCCGCAGCCGGCCCATGGTGGCCGAGGCGCGGATGCCGTGACCCACGACGTCCCCGACCACCAGGGCGACCCGGGCGCCGGACAGGGGGATCACGTCGAACCAGTCGCCGCCGACGTCCTCGCCGGAGCCGGTGGGCAGATAGCGGTACGCCACCTCGGTCGCCGCCATGCCGGGCGGCCGGCCGGGCAGGAGGCTGCGCTGGAGCGCCAGGGCGGTACGGCGCTCATGGGTGTAGCGGCGGGCGTTGTCCACGCTCACCGCGGCCCGCGCGACGATCTCCTCCGCGAGCCGCTGGTCGTCCTCGCTGAAGGACTCGGGGGTGCGGTGCCGCAGGAAGTGGACCAGCCCGAGGGTGACGCCGCGGGCGCGCAGCGGGACCAGCAGCACGGAGTGGACCAGGAGCCGGGCGTAGACGTCGGCGCGGGCCCGGTAGGAGGCGATCCACTCGCGCATCCCGGGGTCACTGGGGCTCTGCCGGGTGGCGCGGGCGGCGGTCAGGGCCCGCAGCGGTGGTGTGTCCAGCGGGTAGACGACGGGGTCGCCGGGGGCGACCACGGCCTCCGGGCTGCCGGACAGGACCGACCGCTGCGCCGCCCGGCGTACGGTGACGGGCCGGCCCGGCGGTATCGGCAGCGGCTCCTCGCCCAGGGCGACGGACTCCAGCAGGTCGACGGTGACGTAGTCCGCGAACCCGGCCACGGCCACCTCGGCCAGTTCCTCGGCGGTGCGCACCACGTCCAGGGTGGAGCCGATACGGAGGCTGGCGTCGTTGAGGACGGCCAGATGGCGGCGGGCCCAGTACTGCTCGGTGGTGTCGAAGACGATCGCGGACAGCCCGCACAGCTCGCCGCCCTCGTCCCTGAGCGGCGAGAAGAACATCGACCAGGAGTGCTCCCGGGTCTCCCCGGGCGCCTGCCCGTGCTGCTCGTGGAAGACGGTCTTCCCGGTGCGCAGGACCTGCCGCTGGAGGCGGTCGTACTCGTCGAAGGGCCAGCTGGGCTGGATCTCCCAGAGGGTCAGGCCCCGCATCTCGGCCACGGTCCGGCCCATGATCCGGGTCATGACGTCGTTGGCGGCGACGAGCCGGGCCTCCCGGTCGTAGATCGCCACCGGCATCGGCAGCTGGGCGAGCGTGAGGTCCCACAGGGCCGCCGCGCCGGGCTGGTCGCGCCCGGGCACGGTCACCGCCGTCGCGCCGGTCACCAGCCACAGCGGCCGGGCGCCCGTGTCCGCGAGGGGAGTGCCCTGGAGCCGTACGACCACGCGGTCGCCGTTGCGGTGGCGCAGTGCCACGTCGGTGGCCCAGCGGTGGCCGTCGGCGAGGTGCCGGCGCGCGGACGGGGGCAGGTCGGCGGCGAGCAGGGTCCGGGCGGGGCGGCCGAGGACCTCGCCGGGCTCGTAGCCGAGCAGCTGCCGGGCACCCGCGCTCCACACCACGATCGCCCCGCCGGCGTCGACGACGACCGCCAGGTCCTCCGGTACGCGACCCTCCATGGTGCCTCCGGGTGCTCCGGGTGCTCCGGGTGTACCCTCACCCGTTTTCCAGGATCCCGCCGTGTCCCGCTCCGATCAACCGGCACCCGCGTCCGGCACCCGCGTCCGGCACCCGCGCCCGGCGCGTGCTCTAGGCCTGTCCCCGGGTCGTCGCCGCCCGGCGGGTCAGGGAGTCGGAGACCACCGCGACGAGCAGGACGGCGCCGGTGATCACGAACTGGACGGCGGACTGGACGCCGAGGAGGGCCATGCCCGAGGCGATGGACTGGATGACGAGGACGCCCAGCAGCGCGGACCAGGTCGAGCCGCGGCCGCCGAAGAGACTCGTGCCGCCGATGACGGCCGCGGCGATGGCGTTGATCAGCAGCATCCCGGAGCCCGGCAGCTGGGTCGCCGAGGTGAGCCGGGACGCGACGAACAGGCCGCCGACCGCCGCCAGCGCCCCCGACACCAGGAACACCGAGATCCGGACCCGGGACACGTCGACCCCGGCCCGCAGCGCCGCCTCCGTGCCGCCGCCGAGCGCGTGCACCCTGCGGCCGTACGCCGTGCGGCGCAGCAGCAGGTCGGAGGCGACCAGGACCGCGAGGAGGAGCAGGAGCGCCAGCGGCAGGCCCTGGAAGCGGCCGAGCACGGACGCGGCGGCGAAGGAGACCGCCGCGAGCAGTGCCGTACGGACCCAGATCCCGGCCGCCGGCCGGCAGGGCATCCCGGCCGCGGCGCGCCGCCCGCGCTCGCGCAGGCCGACGGCCAGGTACACCGCGCAGGCCAGTGCGGCCAGGCCGTAGGTGGCGAGCGGGGTGTCGAAGTAGCGGCCGGTGAGCATGGCGACCAGGCCGTCCGCGGCGAAGCTGATCGAACCCTCGGGCCCCAGCAGGTAGAGCATCACGCCGTTCCAGGCCAGCAGCCCTGCGAGGGTGACGACGAAGGCGGGCACCCCGGTCCGGGTGAAGACGAACCCCTGGAAGGCGCCGGCGGCCCCGCCCGCCGCCACCGCGACGAGCACGGCGAGCCATTCCGGCATCCCCCGGTTCACGTTCAGCGCCGCGAACAGGGCGCCCGACAGACCGGCCAGCGAGCCCACCGACAGGTCGAGTTCGCCGATCAGCAGCACGAAGACGACGCCGACCGCGACCATCCCGGTGCCGACGATGTCCACGCTGAGCACGGAGAGGTTGCGCGGCGAGAGGAAGTTGGCGTTCAGGCTCTGGAAGACCGCCCAGATCACGGCGAGGGCGAGCAGCACCGGGGCCGGGCCGAGCCCGCCCTCGCGCAGCCTGCGGCGCGCCGTGTCCGTGTACTCCCAAAGCCGTGCCCGGTGCCCGCCGCCGGGCCCGCCGGTCACGGCCATGTCTCCTCCGGGTCGGCCGGGCGGCGGGGCCGGCCGGAGTGGTCCGCCGCGCCCGTGACGGAGGCGATGATCTGCTCCTGGGAGGTCGTGCTCACGTTGAACAGGCCGTTGTTGCGGCCGAGGCGCAGTACGGCGACCCGGTCGGCGACGGCCTTGATGTCCCCCATGTTGTGGCTGATGAGGAGCACCCCGGTGCCCCGGTCGCGGAGTTCCTCGACGAGGTCGAGGAACCGGTCGGTCTGTTCGAGGCCGAGGGAGGCGGTCGGCTCGTCGAGCAGCAGCAGCCGGGGCGGGCTGAGGAGCGAGCGGGTGATCGCGACGACCTGCCGCTGGCCGCCGGACAGGGAGGCGAGCGGCGCCCGCACGTCGGGGATCGGGATGGGCAGGGTCCGCAGCAGCTCACGGGCGCGGCGCTCCATCTCGACCTCGTCGAGGACGCCGTGGCGCCGGATCTCGCGGCCGAGGAAGAGGTTGCCGACGACGTCGAGGTTCCCGCACATCGCGAGGTCCTGGTAGACGGTGGCGATGCCCAGGTCCCGGGCGTCGTGCGGGCGTCTGATCCGGACCGGGCGGCCCTCCCACTCGATGACGCCCTCGTCCGGCGGGCCGACCCCCGAGACCACCTTGACCAGCGTGGACTTCCCGGCCGCGTTGCCGCCGACCAGGGCGACCACCTCACCGGCCCGGACCTCCAGGTCGACGTCGACCAGCGCCCGGACGGCGGCGAACCGCTTGGAGACACCGCGCAGCGCCAGCAGCGGCTGGACCACGGGACCACCTCCTTCCGTCGCCGGGGCGCCGTGCGCGGGCTCAGCGGGTGAGCCCGGCCTTGTCGCAGGCGGACCGGAGTCTAGGCGTACAGATCTGATCGATCGTGTACATACCGTCCTTCACCAGAGTGTCCTTGACGTTGCCCGCCTCCACCGGCACGGAGGGCAGTAGGACGGACGGGATGTTCTTGTCCGTGGCGCTGTCGACGGTGCCGGTGGCGATCCGGCGGACCGGCTCGCCCCGGCCGAGGGCGACGGCCATCTCCACGGCGGCGTCGGCCTCCCGCCGGTAGGGCTTGTAGACGGTCATGTACTGCTCGCCGCCCACGATCCGCCGGACGGCGGCCAGGTCCGCGTCCTGCCCGGTCACCGGGGGCAGCGGCCGGACCGCGGCGGCCCTGAAGGCGGAGACCACGGCGCCGGCGAGGCTGTCGTTGGCGGCCAGGACGCCGTCGATGCCGTGCGCGCCGAGGGCCGCGATGGCGCCGGTCATGTCGGTGTAGGCGTTCTCGGGGCGCCAGCCGGCGGTGTCGTACGACTTGCCGATCCGCACCCTGCCCCGCAGGACGGAGAGCGCGCCCCGCTCGTACCAGCCGGCGTTGGGGTCGACCGCGGCGCCGTTCACCATGACGATCCGGCCGCCGTCCGCCTTCGGGCCCATCGCCTTCAGCAGGGCCTCGCCCTGGAGCCTGCCGACCTGCGCGCCGTCGAAGGTGACGTAACCGGAGACCGGGCCCTGCGCGAGCCGGTCGTAGGCGACGACCGGGATGCCGGCCCGGTGGGCCGCCTGGATCGAGGAGCGCAGGGCGGCGGGGTCGACGACGGCGACGATCAGGACGTTCACGCCCCGGGTGATCATCGCGTCGAGCTGCTCCCGCTGGGTCGCCGGATCGGCGGTGGCGGCGACCACCGCCGCCGGGCAGTGCGGGCACAGCTCCTTCAGCTTCTTCTCGATGAGCGGCCGGTCGAACTGCCCGAACCGCGAGCCCCCGCCGCCCGGCAGCAGCACACCGACGCTGAGACGGTCGGCCCGGCTGCCACCGCTCCCGCCGCTCCCGCCGCAGGCCCCGCTCAGCACCAGCCCGCCGCCGACGGCGACCGCGGCGCACGCACGGGCGAGAGACCTGCGCCTCCCGCCCGGAGGCCCGACACCGAGACCCATGACCGGTTCCTCAGGTATGCCGACGAAGCGGGAGCATCCTCCCGTTCACCCCATACTGGACGCTCGGCGTCGGAGTAGTCACCCGGAGCCGGGCAGCCGGGCAGTCGTGCCGCCGGGTGGCTAGTCCGCGACGTTGTGGGCGAAGCCGAGTTCGCGCAGGGCCGTGCGCAGGCGCACCGCCGCGGCGTCGAGCGCGGACTCGTCCTTCTCGACCTCGGCACGGGAGAAGTCGAAGTCGCCCAGACCCCAGGCGGGGGCGACGTGGATGTGCAGGTGGGGCACCTCGAACCCGGCGATGACCAGTCCGGCCCGGGGCGCGTCCCAGGCCCGCCGCACCCCGCGGCCGATCGCCTGGGCCACGGTGACGCAGCGGGCCAGCGTCTCGCCGTCCGCGTCGGTCCACTGGTCCACCTCCCGCCGGGGCACCACCAGCGTGTGGCCGGGGGTCAGCGGGGCGATGCTGAGGAACGCGGCGACCTCGGGGTCCTGCCAGACGAATCGGGCGGGCAGTTCTCCGGCGAGGATGCGGGAAAAGAGCGTCGGCATGAGGGCGAGTATCCCCTGCCCGCCTGTGCGGCCCGGATACGGGGACCCGGGCCGTACGTGCGCCGCGCGGCCGCCCGCGGTGCCCGGTCGGCGGTCGTGGCCGGGGCGCATCGGCCCCCGGTCCCGGGCCGTCCGGCCCCTGACCTTTTTGGCCCGCGGAGGCAGGATGTGATCGGTGGCGGCAACTCCCCCGGGAGGTGGACGGCGATGATGTTCTGGTACGGCCACGGTGTCGGCGGATGGGGCTGGTTCCTCATGTCGGCGGGCACGATCCTGTTCTGGGCGCTGGTCGTCGCCGGTGCCGTCGTCCTCTTCCGCGCCCTGACCCGCCCCGGCGGCCGGGAACCGTACGTGCCCCCTCCCGAGCGGCTGCTCGCCGAGCGGTTCGCCCGCGGTGAGATCGACGAGGACGAGTACCACCGCCGGCTGACCGTCCTGCGCGACACCGGCCCCCGGCCCTCCAGGAACTGAGCGCGGTCTCGGCAAGAGAAAGGTGGCGTGTCATGGGATTTCCGAGCCTGTTCCGCGCTTCCGTGCGCCCCCCTCACGGCTGAACAGGATGAATATTCCAGAGCCGCACGGGTGCGCCGCGGAGTGACGGCGAGTCGGGGGGAGATGAAATGATCAAGAGTGAGCAGGCGGTCATCGAGTCGGGGCGCCGGTGGGTCGCCGGCACTCTCACGGACGACGAGTACTTCCGCAAGGTGAACCAGACGGTCGCCCAGTCCCTGGCCGGGCGGACGGCCCGGCGCGTGGCCGCGGCGCTCATCCGCTTCCTCGGCCGGACCTGACCGGACGCGGGGCCCTCGCTAGGCCCCGCGCAGCGCTGTCTCCAGGTGACGGCCCCAGCGCAGGGCGGCGGTCGCGCAGATCAGGGTGCGGGGTTCCAGGCGGCGGCGGGGGCCGACGACCTGGACGGCCGCGACGACCTCGCCCGTGAAGTCGCGCACCGGTACGGCGACGGAGTAGAGGCCGGGCTCGGCCTCCTCGTCCACGACGGAGTAGCCGCGCTGCCGGGTCAGTTCCAGCCTGCGCAGGAAGTCGTCGACGCCGGTCGGGGTGTTGGGGCCGTGGCGGACGAACTCGGTGCGGGCGAAGACCGCGGCGACCTCGTCGTCGTCGGCGTCGCTCAGCAGCGCCTGGCCGCAGTCGCTGCAGTAGGCCGGGTAGGGGCGGCCGATCCAGGAGCCGAGCTGGCGGCTGCCCGGCGGCACCCGCTCGGCGATGGTCACCGTGGTGTCGCCCACCAGGACGCCCAGGTAGCAGCTCTCGCCGGTCTCGGCGGCCATGCCCTCCAGCGCGGTGAGCCCGTCGGTGCGCAGCCGGTGCGCGGTGAGGTCCCGGGCCGCCGCGTAGAGGCGCCAGTGCGGGGTGACACCGCCCGAGGCGTCGTCGCGGACGACGAACTCCTCCGCGGCCATCGCGGTGAGCGTGCGGGAGAGCTGGCTGCGGTCGCGTCCCATCCGCCGGGCCAGCTCCGAGACGGACACGGCCGAGCCGTGCCGCCGGCCGCCGGCCGTGCCGCCGGCCAGCGCCGACAGGACGTCCAGGCCCTTCGTCACGCTTGAGTTCGCGCTTGAGTTCACGCTTGAGTTCGCGCCCGGGCCCGCGTTCGAGTTCCCGCTTGCGCTCCCGCTCGGGTCCACGCGCTCCTCCGCCGTGCCGACACCCGCGTCCGCCGGGGTCACCATCCCCGTGACCTGCCGCTGCGCACTCTAGCGCCCTCCCAAGAGATCATGGAATGTGCAGCATCTGCATCTTGCCGTGCATTTAATGCACGCCTACCATCCTCGTACCAGCCGCCGCCGAACGCCGAGGACGAGGAAAGACGCATGGCCACGACGACGATCACGCCCGAAGCCGCCGCACCGGACCGGGGGCCCGTACGGCGCCGCACGGTCCGCGCGATCAAGGTGCACTGGCCCGTCCCGGCGCAGACCCTGGCCGCGTGCGCCGCGGGCGACCTGGAGGTACTGCGCGCCGACGAGTCCTTCGCCCCGCTGCTGCGGGTCCTGGAGGCCTCGCCCGAACTCGGCGACTTCGGCGTCTACGGCGACGTCTTCGAGGTCGCCCTCGGCGTGGAGAGCTTCAGCGTGCGCACCGGCGCCCAGCCCACCCTCGGCTCGGTCGGCGGACGCTTCCTCTCCTCGACGCTCGCCGTGACCACCTACGTCGACGCCACGGCCGGCGACGACGAACTCGCCCTGCTCCTCGCCCGCCTCACCGACGTCCACCCCTGGGAGGTCCCGGTGATCGAGCTCTCCGCCCCCATGGACCTCGTCACCCGGGGCTGACCCCGGCGCCGCCCGCTTCCGACGGCCCCCGAGCCCGTCGTCCGCACCGGACGACCGCTCCCACCCGTGCGCGGCCACCCCCTCGCGCACCCCTCGTCCCCGAAAGTGGCCCGAACCCCTCAGCCATGCCCTGCCGATCGCCCCCCACGCCCCGCCCCCGCCTCCCCTCCCCGCTCCGCAGAGGAGACCGCCGTGTCCGTCTCAGCCGTACCGGAGAACCCTCCGGCCGCCGCCGAACCCGCTCCCCAGCCGCCCTCCGACGGTCTGCGCCGCACCATGCGCTCCCGCCACCTCGTCATGATCGCGATGGGCGGGGTCATCGGCTCCGGGCTCTTCCTCAGCTCCGGGTTCACCGTCTCCCAGGCCGGTCCCCTCGGCGCCGTCCTCGCCTACCTGGTCGGCGCGTTCGTCGTCTGGCTGGTGATGGCCTGCCTCGGCGAACTCGCCGTCACCTACCCCGTCTCCGGCGCCTTCCACGTCTACGCCTCCCGCGCGATCGGCCCCGCCACCGGCTTCGCCACCGCCTGGCTGTACTGGCTGACCTGGGCCGTCGCCCTCGGCTCCGAGTTCACCGCGTGCGGACTGCTGATGCAGCGCTGGTTCCCCGGGGTCGGCGTCTGGGTGTGGTGCGTGGTCTTCGCGGCCGTCGTCTTCGGCGTGAACGCCTTCTCGGCCCGCGTCTTCGGCGAGACCGAGTACTGGTTCTCGCTGGTCAAGGTGGTCGCCGTGGTCACCCTCATCGTCCTCGGCGGCGCCGCCCTGTTCGGCTTCCACCCGCTGGCCGACGGCGGCTCGCACCCCTTCCTGCTGCAGAACTTCGACACCCCCGACGGCCTCTTCCCGAACGGCTTCTCCGGCGTCCTGGTCACCGTGCTCGCCGCGTTCTACGCCTTCTCCGGCTCCGAGCTGATCGGCGTCGCCGCCGGTGAGACCGAGAACCCGGCCGAGGCCGTGCCCAAGGCGCTGCGCGTCACCGTCGTACGCCTGCTGGTCTTCTTCGTCGGCGCCATCACGGTGATCGCCGCGACCATCCCGTACGACAGGGTCGGCCTGGACGAGAGCCCCTTCGTCACCGTCTTCTCCTCGCTCGGCATCCCCTACGCCGCCGACGCCATGAACTTCGTGATCATCACGGCGCTGCTGTCGGCCGGCAACAGCGGCCTGTACTCCTGCGCCCGGATGCTGTTCTCCCTCGCGGAGGAGAAGCAGGCCCCCGAGGCGCTGCGCCGGCTCACCCGCCGCGGCATCCCGCTGACCGCGCTCGCGCTCAGCATGCTCGGCGGCCTCGCCTCCCTGGTGAGCAGCGTCGCGGCCCCCGAGACCGTCTACCTGGTGCTGGTGTCGATCGCCGGGTTCGCCGCCGTCGGCGTCTGGATGTCCATCGTCGCCGCCCAGTTCTTCCACCGCCGGGCCTTCGTCCGCGACGGCGGCGACCCGGCCACGCTGCCCTACCGCACGCCCCTCTACCCGGTCGTCCCCGTCCTCGCCTTCGTCCTGTGCCTCGCCTCGCTGGTCGGCATCGCCCTGGACCCGGCGCAGGCGACCGCCCTGTACTTCGGCATCCCGTTCGTCGCGGGCTGCTACCTCTACCACTGGCTCCGCCACGGCCGCCGCACCCGGCCGGTCGAGAACACCGTCGAAACAGAGGACCGGCACGCATGACATCGCACCCGGACACCGCCGCGGCCACCACCCCCGCCGCCGCCCCCGAACCGCCCCTGTGGGCCCTGCACCGGGAGCTGATCGACAGAACGGTCCGCACCGACCTCACGCACGCCTTCCACCCCGGCCAGCCGCACTTCCCGGCCTTCCCGGACGAGAAGCGCGAGATGCCCTTCGACATGTCCCGCGGCGACGGCTTCAACGTGCACCTGTACACGCTCGTCGGGCAGTGGGGCACCCACGTCGACCCGCCCGTGCACTTCGTCGACGGCGCCCGGCCCCTGGACGCGATACCCGTCGACGAGATGATCCTGCCGCTCGTCGTCCTCGACATCACCGAGCGCGTCGAGACCGACCCGGACGCGGTACCGGCCCTGGCCGACGTGGCGGCCTGGGAGGCGCGCAACGGCCGTGTCCCGCAAGGGTCGTTCGTCGCGCTGCGCACCGGCTGGGGCCGCCGCTGGCCCGACCCGGCCGCCATGGCCAACAAGGACGCGGCGGGGGTCAGCCACTACCCGGGCTGGTCCGCCGAGGTCCTGACGTACCTCTTCGAGGAGGCCGGCGTCACCGCGATCGGGCACGAGCAGACCGACACCGACCCCGGACTCGCCACCTCCGCAGGGGACTTCGGCCTGGAGCGCTACGTCCTGGAACGGGACCGCTGGCAGATCGAGCTGATGGCCGGCCTCGACCGGGTACCGGAGGCGGGCGCGCTGATCGTCGCCACCTGGCCCAAGCCGCAGGGCGGTTCGGGCTTCCCCGCCCGCGTCTTCGCCCTGCACCAGGCCGACTGAACCACCGCCCGCGACCGGCTCCGGCGGCCGACCCGGCCGCCAGAGCCTTCGCTGTTGAAGGACCCGTCCGGACAACCGTGAGGAGACGGACCGCGCCATGGACGCCATCGACGAGCAGATCATCACCGAACTCACCCGCAACGCCCGGATCTCGCACGCCGAACTGGGCCAGCGGGTACGGCTGTCCCGCAACGCCGTGCGCCAGCGCGTCGAGCGCCTGGAGCGGCAGGGACACATCGGCGGCTACACGATCGTCCGTCCCTCCCACGGGCCGGACCACCACGTGGTCGCCGCGCACGTGATGGTCTACCGCGAGGACCGGATGCGCGGCGGCGACGTCCTCGCCGCCCTCAGACGCATCCCCGAGGTGGTCTCCTGCGACGTCCTCAGCGGCCAGTTCGACCTGCTGGTCAGCGTGGAGGCGGCCACCCTGGAACGCGTACAGGGCATCTGGGAGCAGATAGCCCAGATGCCCGGTGTACGGGACACGGTGACGGCGCTGGCGCTGTCCCGGGTGGTCAGCCGGCCCCGGTGAGGCCCGCGGCCAGCAGCCGCAGCGCGCCCTCCCGGTCCAGCAGCCCCCGCCGTACGACGACGTCCACCACGTCCGCCCCGGTCCGCGCCGCCTCCCGGGAGACGTCGGCGGCGGCCTCGTGGCCGATGCGCGGCGCGAGCGCCGTCACCGCGCCGACCGTGCCGGCGCCGGTGCGCGCGAGGTGCTCCCGGTTGGCGGTGATGCCCGCCACGCACCGGGTGCGCAGCGCCTCGCAGCCGTGCGTGAGCCAGCCGATGTGCTGCAACAGCAGGTGCCCGATGAGCGGTTCGAACGCGTTGAGCTGCAACTGCCCGTTGTCGGCGGCCATGGTGATCGCGACGTCCGCGCCCGCGGTCGCGAACGCGATCTGGTTGACCATCTCCGGGATCACCGGGTTGACCTTCCCCGGCATCACCGACGAACCGGCCTGGAGGGCGGGCAGGCTGATCTCGGCGAGGCCCGCGCGGGGCCCGCTGGCGAGCAGCCGCAGATCGCTGCACACCTTCGACAGCTTCACCGCCGTACGCTTCAGCACCCCCGACACCAGCAGGAACACCCCGGTGTCGGAGGTCGCCTCCACCAGGTCGGCGGCGGGCGTGAGGTCGAGTCCGGTCAGCGCCCGCAGATGCCGTACGGCCGCCTCCGCGTAGCCCGGTTCGGCGGCGATGCCGGTGCCGATCGCGGTGGCGCCGAGGCTGGTCTCGGCCAGCAGCGGCAGGGTCTCGCCGATCCGCCGGACGTCCTCGGCGAGCGTGACGCCGAACGCGGCGAACTCCCGGCCCAGCGTCATCGGCACGGCGTCCTGCAACTGGGTGCGGCCCACCTTCACGACCGTCGCGAACTCCTCCCCCTTGGCGGCGAACGCGGCGGAGAGAAGCGTGAGTTCGGCGCTCAGCTCGGCCAGGGCCGCGCTGACGGCGATCCGCAGGGCGGTGGGGTAGGCGTCGTTCGTGGACTGGCAGCGGTTGACGTCGTCCAGCGGGTCCAGGTGCTCGTAGCGCCCGCGCCCGTGGCCCAGGTGCTCCAGCGCGAGGTTCGCGATCACCTCGTTGGCGTTCATGTTGGTGCTGGTGCCCGCGCCGCCCTGGACGACGTCCACCGGGAACTGGTCGTGGTGACGCCCCTCCGCGAGGGCCCGGCAGGCCGCCGCGACGGCCCGCACCTTGTGCGGCTCCAGGACCCCGATCTCACCGTTGGCGAGCGCCGCCGCGTGCTTCACCCGCGCCAGCGCGCGGACCAGATGGGGATGGGCGCCGACCGGGACCCCGCTGACCCGGAAGTTCTCCAGGGCCCGCGCGGTGTGCGCGCCCCAGTAGGCCCCGGCGGGCACCGGTACGTCGCCCAGCGCGTCCGACTCGATCCGGAAACCGGCCGCCGGCCCGCTCACGCCGCTTCCCGGTTGAGGCAGACCACCTTCGGCTGGGTCATCTCCTCGTAGGCGAAGCGCACGCCCTCGCGGCCCATGCTGCCGTACTTGAAGCCGCCGAACGGCATCGCGTCGAAGCGGTAGTCGGAGGAGTCGTTGACCATCACGCCACCCGCCTCCAGCAGGTCGGCCGCGGCCATCGCCCGGTCCAGCGAGCCGGTGAAGACCCCCGCGTGCAGGCTGAAGTCGATCTCGTTGGCCCGCTCGACGGCCTCCTCGAAGGAGTCCACCGGCTGGACCACGACGACCGGCGCGAACGCCTCCTCGCGCCACAGCGCCGACGTGCCCGGCACGTTCTCCAGCACGGTCGGCGCGTACACACCGCCGTCCCGCTCGTGCCCGCACAGCAGCCGGGCGCCCTCGGCGAGCGCGGCCGTGACCGTGGCCTGGGCCGCGGCGGCCGCCGCCTCGCTGATCATCGGTCCGACGTCGGTGCGCACGTCCGCCGGGTCCCCGGCCCGCAGCCGCCGGGTCCGCTCGACGAAGGCGTCCCGGAACTCCTCGTACACCGCGCGCTCGACGAGGATGCGCTGGGTGCCGATGCAGTTCTGCCCGGCCGCCCAGAACGCCCCGGAGACACACGCGTCCACGGCCGCGTCGAGGTCGGCGTCCGCGAGCACCAGGACGGGCGCGTTGCCGCCGAGGTCCATCGCGAGTTTCTTCAGGCCCGCCGTCCGGGCGATGGCCTCGCCGGTGCGGAAGCCGCCGGTGAAGGACACCATCCGCACGTCCGGCGCCGCCACCACGGCCGCGCCCAGCTCGGCGCCGCCGTTGACCACGGTCACCACCTCCTCCGGCAGCCCCGCCTCCACCAGCGTGTCGACCAGCCGCAGCGCGGACAGCGGGGTGAGCAGCGACGGTTTGAGGACGACCGCGTTGCCGCCCGCGATCGCCGGACCGAGCTTGTGCGCGACCAGGTTCAGCGGGTCGTTGTACGGCGTGACGGCCGCGATGACGCCCAGCGGCTCGCGGGTGAACCAGCCGGTCCGGCCCTCCGACCCCTCGTACGCGTCGAACGGCACCACCTCGCCCGCGTTGCGGCGGGCCTCGGCGGCGGACAGCCGCAGGGTGTTGACGGCGCGTCCGGTCTCCTTGCGGGCCTGGACCAGCGTCTTGCCCGCCTCGGCGGTGATCAGCCGGGCGAACGACTCGGCCCGCTCCTCGATCAGCCGGGCCGCGCCGTCCAGCACCGCCGCGCGGGCGGCCCGGGAGAGCCGGCGGGCCGTGGCCCGGCCGGTACGGGCCCGCCGCAGCACGTCGTCCACCGCGCCGGCCGGGGTCAGGCAGACGGAGCCGATGATCTCGCCGGTGTAGGGGTTGCGCACGGGCGCCATGCCGTCGCCGACCTGTGCGGGGGAGGGGAGTTCGGTGCTCAGGGCGGTGCTCAGGGCGGTGTCAGCCACGGTGGGCCTCCTGGAGGGGCATGGCGCCGACGGTGGTGCCGCTCTGCTCGTGGATGCCGATGACGTCCGACAGCAGGGCGTACGCCGTCTCGGTGCGTCCGGCGCCGGGGCCGCCGACGGTGACGGTGCTCAGCAGGTCGGTGTGGAAGGCGACGGTGTTGACGGGGCCGGTGACCCCGGCGAGGGGGTGGCCTCCGGGCAGCGCGACCGGGGCGACCCGCGCCTCGACGGTGCCGTCGGGACGCCGGACGGCGGAGCCGACCAGCTTCCAGCGCAGCCCCTCGGCCGCGGCCCGCCGGACGTCCTCGGCGGTGAGCGCGGAGATGCCGGTGCAGGGCACGTCCGCGCGGGTCAGGTCGGCGCCCAGCACCTCGTTCGCGAGGATCATGACCTTCAGCTGGACGTCGTGGCCCTCGATGTCGGCGGTCGGATCGGCCTCCGCGTACCCGAGGGACTGGGCCTCGGCGACGGCGTCCGCGAAGGACAGGCCCGACTCCAGGCGGCCCAGGACGTAGTTGGAGGTGCCGTTCAGGACGCCCTCGAAGCCGGTCACGGCCAGTCCGCCGAACATCCGGCGGGCGGTGCGCAGCACGGGGGTGCCGGACATCACCGTGCCCTCGAACTCGAAGCACACGCCGTGCCGCCGGGCCAGGTCGCGCAGGGCCCGGCAGTGCAGGGCGACCGGTCCCTTGTTGGTGGTGCACACGTGCTTGCCGGCCTCGATCGCCCACCGCACGTGCGACAGCGCGGGTTCGCCGTCGGCGGGGTTGGTGAAGGTCGCCTCGGCCACGATGTCGGCGGGCACCTCGCGGATCACCCACTCGTTGCGGGGCTCCGGGTCGCCGCCGGCCAGCGGGGAGAAGTCCAGTTCCCCGGGGGCGACGGCGAGCAGCGGCGCCAGGTCGATGCCGTCCCCGTCCGTGCGGACCAGGGAACCGGCCCGCAGGTCGGTGATGGCCACCACCCGCAGCGTGAAGCCGAGTTCGGCCTCCAGCGCGTCCTGGCGATCGGCGATCAGCTCCGCGAGCGCACGGTTCACGCCGCCGAATCCGATGAGCGCGAGGTCGTATCGGGTCATCCGGTCCTCCTTCTCCAGCGGCGCCGCCCACCTGGCGGCCCGGCCACGCACAGCCTCACGCGCGTCCGCGTCAGCACAGCCATGCCGAAACGCCCAATCCCACCGCCGATCCGCACAGCCCCCGCACCACCCGCCCTGCACCCACCCCGCCCCCGTTATGTTCTTCGCGGCTCCGCAATGGGGCCGCTGGCCTCCGGGCCCGGCATGACTGTGTCCCCCTGTCGAACGGATGACCTGGG